>NZ_JARTVT010000001.1:0-464494 GCF_029625685.1 Mesorhizobium sp. WSM4976 | reverse complement strand
GGATACACGACTGCAAGCACCGGATCCGTCATCACCGTTTTAATTCCCTTGCAAATCAGGGGCGGTCCATACACATCGTTCTGCTCGAGCAGCAGCGCGCCGACAAGGCGGACGATGGCGTTGTCGTTGGGGAAGATGCCGACCACGTCGGTTCGGCGCTTGATCTCGCCGTTGAGACGCTCGATCGGATTCGTGCTGTGAAGCTTGGCCCGGTGCTCCTTCGGGAAGGTCATGTAGGCGAGCACGTCTGGCTCGGCGTCATCGAGGATGGCGGCCAGCTTCGGCACCTTGGGCCGAATCTGGTCGGCAACGGCGCGCCACTGGGCACTGGCGGCTTCGGGCGTCTCCTGAGCGAAGGCGGTGGCGATGAAGGCCGAGACGACGCGGCCGCTCTTGCCGGCGTGCGCCAGCACGTTCCTCATGAAGTGGACGCGGCAGCGCTGCCACGTGGCTGAGAGCACCTTAGTCACGGCGGCCTTCAGACCCTCATGGGCATCGGAGACGACGAGCTTGACCCCGCGCAGGCCGCGGCGTGTGAGCTTGCGCAGGAACTCCGTCCAGATCGGCTCGGCCTCCGAGGTGCCGATCTCCATGCCCAGCACCTCGCGCCGGCCGTCCGCGTTGACGCCTACGGCGATGATGACGGCGACCGAGACGATGCGGCCGCCGCGGCGCACCTTGAGATAAGTCGCATCGATCCACAGATACGGCCAATCACCTTCGATCGGCCGCTCGAGGAAGGCCTTCGCCTTGCCGTCGATCTCTTCGCACAGCCGCGACACCTGGCTCTTGGAGATGCCGCTCATGCCCATCGCCTTAACCAGGTCGTCGACCGAGCGGGTCGAGATACCTTGGACGTAGGCCTCCTGGATGACGGCCGTCAGCGCCTTCTCAGCCATGCGGCGCGGTTCGAGGAAGCCTGCCGATGCGTCCGGCGGTCCGCGCGGCTGCTTCCACCGTTCGAATACCTCGATGGCGAACGCGCGTCCGCCGCAGCAGGGGCATGCCGGCCGGAAGTCCTCCGGTCGCCTTGTGTGTTCTCATCGGGGTCGCCGCCGCAAGATGAATTGGGTTGCGCTCTACATCGTATCAGTGTTGCGATGCTTGCAGCGCCTGGCAAGTAGGAGCCTTTCCTCAGCTTGGGGATGCGCAGCTCGACGGTGCCGGCCCGGGTCTCCCAGTCCCTGTCGCGGCAGCCATTGCGCTGAGCGGTCCGCAGCGGGTTCTTCTCGCCATAGCCGGCGCCCGTCGCGGCACCAACATCCAGCTCCATCAGCCGCTCGGCGGCAAAGCCGATCATCCGCGCAGGAGATCGGCATCGGGGGTCTTCTCCACGAGCGCGCGCAGGTTCATCATGTCGTCGGTCATCGGTGGTTCCTTCGAATCAGGTTGGTGTCAGCAACCCGACCCTAACGGAAGAACATCGATGACCACCGCTATGCCGCTCGCTCGCTACGGCGCTGCTGAGGGCGCGCTCGCGAGCGGCTTCATCATCGCCGAGCTACACCACCTCGCGGGGCACGACCATTATTTGGGGCCTGCCGCCAGACAGGAATACTGGCCCAACTCGAACTCACCATTCGGAGCGAGACACTTTGCGTCCGCCGAGGTTGCCGCAGCGATCCCGGCGAATGCCGCGGCAGAAACGAACAATCCCAAGTTCCGTTGGTTCAATAGCGTCCTCCAATCGGACTGATCGCATCTCCGGATTGCGGCAGAATTCTGTATAGCGTTCAGTGCAATCAGCGGGGATTGTCCGGCATGGCGGTCATCAACCAGATCGATATCATGTTAAAGCGCGAGCGGCTGAAGCGCCGTTCCGGGAAGGCCGATTTGGGGCCGACGGTCTACTATTGTGTAAGATCACCGGTAAGCTGCCATTCGGCGACCGCCCAACTGCCGACGTTGAGACTACTGGAGCAGCCATGAAAAGGCACGCCGCAAAAAGGCTTCGCCACCCGTCCTGACAACCTCACCATGCGCCACGACGACGTGCTCGGGATGTTTTCCGATCAACTCACGAATCTTTGAGCGCGACGCTGAAACAAGGCCTGCCATGCGGTGAGGCCCGATATCGGCAGACTCGCGCCCACCGCGAAGTGGACATCGCCGGGCAATGGCGCGAGATTGCGTGCTTCCATGGCGATGTATTCAGCAAGTGTGCCGTCGCGATGCCAGTCCGACAGGCCGAACACCCGCTGACCGATCGACAGCCCCGTGGTGCCGTAGCCAAGCGCCGTGACCACACCCGCCAATTCATGACCGAGGATCGATGGTGTCCGGTCACGGAAGGCCCGATCGGCCCAGGTCGAAGGCCACTCCAGTTCGGTGTTGACGAATCCCGCCGCATGAACCTGAACGATGACGTCGTTTATCGCTGCCTGTGGTTCGGGCCGGTCCATCAGTGTCATGCCGGCCGTTCCCGCAGTCCGGTCCGTAGCAACGATCGCTTTCATGGAAATTTGTCTCCTCCAGTGATTTGTTGGTTCGAGGTTGCAGACCCGAAAGGTCTTTTGGCCTGCTTGCGCGATCGGCTATCGGTTCGGCGCTTCCATGCTGAATGCGCGATACCGGCAGCACATCCGGCGGGCATCCGAAGCTCCGTCACATCATGCAAGTGCGCTGGTTGCGCGTTGCGCGCGGGGATTTTCGACCCGCGATCTGCCACGAGATGTTCTATGAAATTGTGAGGACCAGCAAAATGACCTGGGAGCCAGGATCGAACCTCTATCTCAGACCATGCGCTATTCGTCGCGCGCTCGGCATCCGCCGAAGCAGTACCATCGCGACAACACCCGTCAACGGGCCCGGCGCCAGGATCAGAAAGCTCCAGCGCCAACCTACAGTCTCCGCCATGAATGACACCAGATGGATGGAGCAAAAAGTGAGTGCGATGCCGACGCTTAGCTGCAGGGAAAGCGCTGTGCCCACGTAGCGTTGATCGCTCAATTCGGTTGCCATGGCCGAGAATTGGGCGGAATCACCGATGACGGTCGCTCCCCACGCGATGGCTACGACGGCGAACAGCCAGAACGGACCGGCGAAGGTCAAGCCGATCGTCAATGCGCATAAGCCGGATGCAACCATCATTGCAGCCGCCGTTGCCGTGCGGCCAATGCGGTCCGCCACGATGCCGCCGGCAATCGAGCCGATCCCACCCGATGCTACGACGAAGAACGCCAGCAAGGAGGCAGCGCCAGGATTACCGATGCCGAGACCGGGGCCACCTGCCCTGATGTAAGCCAGTATCCAGCCCCACATTGCGTACAGCTCCCACATGTGACCCAGATAGCCAAGATTGGCGAGCATCAGCGCGCGGTTGCGCACCAGCGTTTTTATGTGGCGAGGGTCGAATGCCGATCTCGCGAAGGGATGAGGTCCTTCCTCCCCCATCCAAAGGATCAACAAAGCGCCAGCCAGTGATGCGAGGGAGGTGGCCACGATGACGCTTCGCCAACCAAATTCGTCGACTCGGGCTGATACCAGATGAGGAAAGGCCGAACCAAGGGTCAGTGCAGCGAGGAGGACGCCAAGCGCCGTTCCCCGTCCGCGGCTAAACCATGTCGATACCAGTTTCACCGCTGGTGGATACACGCCCGCCAGTGCCAAGCCGGTGACAAAACGGGCGACCAGCAGGAAGCCGACGGAGGGCGCGAACAAGAGGGAGAGGTTGGCAGCGGCCGCCGTCAAGGCGCTGACCCCGATCAGCTTGCGAAGCGAAAACACATCTGGAAGGCCGCCCATGCTGGAGGCCAACGCGCCGATGGCAAAGCCGATCTGCACAGCGCCGGTTATCCACGCGCCCTGCGCCGGAGAAAGGTCCCACAGCCTGGCCAGCTGCGGCGCAATCGCCGTTGCGGAAAACCATGTCGTCATCGGCAGGAAGGCGCCCACCGAGATCACGCTCAGCATCAACCAGCGCCGGGCGGCGCTGGTTGATGTGACATGCACGAGTGTCATGTGGTCCATGTCCATCGTCTCAGGCCGCGATGGAGCCCTGCAGTCGCTCGAGCACCGGAAGAAGGTCGGCCGGATCGGGTCTGCGCGTGTAGTCCGGGCTGACTTCGGCATAGGCGATGATGCCGTCTTGCCCGACCACAAAACGAGCCGGCATCGGGAGGGCCCAAGAACGATCCTCATTGATAAGCGGCAGGTCGACGCCAAAGCCGCGATACAAGTCGATCAGGTCGTCGGGCAGGCGAAACCGCAGGCCGAAGGCATCGGCGACCCTACCGCCGGCGTCGCTCAGCATCGGGAATGCTATCTGCTTGTCGAGCTTGGCCTTGCGGCCGTTTGCCATCGACTGCGGTGAGATGGAAACCAAGTGTGCCCCGGTAGCCCGGATTGCGGGCCAAGCTTCCTGCAAGGCGGCAAGCTCGATATTGCAGTAGGGGCACCAGACTCCGCGATAAAAACTGAGCACCAAGGGACCGCGGGTAAGCAGATCGCTGGATGCGACAGACCCACCATCAGCCTCCGGCAATGTGAATGCTGGCGCAACGGCGCCTGTCTTTAGGGCTTGGGCGGCCTGACCCGACGCTATCAGTTCGGCGGTTGCACGACGCATGACCTCGACCGCTTGCTTGGGAGCCTTGCTTTCAAAGTCGGCTTTGAACGCATCGAGCTTTTCCTGAAGAGACATGAGACACTCCAAATCTTGACCGCACGGCTTGCGGCGGAATGTCTTCGCCTATTTCCAGAAAGGGGGGTAGCTTGCCAAAGAGCATAGCAATCATCCGGAAAACCAATGGCAGACAGACTGCAGGAACTTGAGGTTTTCGTGCGGGTGGCCGAACGGGCAAACCTTTCCCAGGTCGCACGTGAGATCGGTCTGTCGCAGCCGTCCGTGTCGCGGATTCTGAATGATCTTGAGGCGCGCATCGGTGCCCGCCTACTCATACGCACCAGCCGAAAGGTCGGGCTGACCGAGGCCGGGCAAGTCTACCTCGACCAGATCCGGCCGCTGCTAGCAGATCTTGGTGCAGCGGCCGACACCGCAGCAGGCAATGAGGAGTTACGCGGAGTTCTGCGCGTCGAATTGTCGGTGACCTTTGCTGTGCGTGCGCTCATTCCTCGCCTGCCCAGCCTTCTCGCCGAGCACCCCAATCTCTCTGTCGAGCTGATGATGGACGATCGTCGGCGCAGTCTTGTTGAGGAAGGCGCCGATGTCGCGATACGGCTTGGCCTGCTCGACAATTCCAGCATGATGGCGCGCAAGGTCGGGCAGACGCCTCGGTTGCTCGTTGCCGCACCGATCTACATTGCCCAGCACGGTCAGCCGAGCAGCCCTGCAGATCTGGCACAGCATCAGGTGATCTTCGGGCCCTCCGACAGCTCCGGCGCGACGTTTCAGGAGCTGATCGATCCGCAGGTCCGCTTTGTCCTGCCCGAAAATCCTCGCATCAGGGTGTCAAGCTCGGCCGGGGTTACGGCATGTGTTGTAGCTGGGCTTGGCGTAGCATTCGGTTCGGGATGGATGTTTAACGCCGAACTAGAGGACGGTCGCCTGTGTCGGCTGCTGCCGGATTTTGCGCTGCCGACCATACCCATCCATGCCCTGTTCCCGGCCGGGCGCCAGCCGAGCAAGCGGGCCAGAGGATTTGCCGACTGGTTGAGCAAGTCACTCGGTTCGTCACAATAAGTCGGTGCCGCCCTGCGGTATCACACCTAGTGCGCAATACGGGCCACTTTGCCCAACGCGATCAGTTGAGTTAGTCTCGCAATATGCGACATCGCTGACAAACTATTTCGCTGAGGGGGCGAGATTTCATGGAGATGCAGCAGGTCCGATATTTTCTGGCCCTGTCTAACACGTTGAATTTCACGCGAGCGGCCGAGGAATGCAACGTTACTCAGCCAGCCCTTACGCGTGCGATCAAGACGCTTGAAGACGAACTGGGCGGGGAGCTCCTTCGGCGCGAGCGTCAGCATTCCCATCTCACGGAACTCGGGCGCCGCATGCTGCCGTTGTTGCAGCAGTGCTATGATGCAGCCACTTCCGCCAAATCGCTGGCCAAGGCTGTGCAAAGCAGTGACGTTGCGCCACTCAACGTCACCATTTCCAACAGCATCAACATTGCGCTTCTGGTTTCACCGTTCACCGAGCTCTTTCGAGCCTACCCGGGTGTCCATCTCAAGATCCACCGCGGCTCGCCGGCAGCTGTGATAGAGGCGCTGAAGGGCGGCGAAGTGGAGCTGGCGATTGCCGGTCCGCTCGGGCAGGCCTGGGATCGCCTGGACACATGGCCGCTGTTCCAGGAAGGAATCGAGCTCGCCGTAAATTCAGATCATCCGCTCGCCCGGCGAAACGAGGCCGATGTCGCGCTGGCGCAGCTAGCCGCCGAACCTGTGCTCAGCCGCATCGACTGGGAGACTAGCGAGGAACTCGCGCGATGTCTTTCCGCCAAGGGGTATACGCCTAGGACCGCGCATGAAGTCGAGACGGACCAAGATCTGCTCGCGCTGCTCGAGGCCAATGCCGGAGTGGGCTTTGTCACCCTTACGGCCCCACGATCCCCGACCACACGCCGGCTCAAACTTCGCGATCTGGACGTCTCGCGGATCGTTTCGGTTTATGCGGTAGCCGGCAGGCATCGCTCGCCGGTCGCGACAACCCTGCTCAACCTTTTGAGGGCCGCCGACTGGTCGTCCTTCGGCGTCAGCGAGCCCGCCTGAGCGCCGCGATCAGATCGTCAATGTCCATGCGACGGCGGTAGTCCGGATCGACAAAGCGATCCCTGATGATCCCGTCCGTTCCGACGATGAAGGTGGCTGGAATTGGCATAAACCAGCTGCTGTTGCCCTGATAGTTGGGGATGTCGAACCCCAGGCCCATGAGCCTTTCCATTTCGGCGCCAACCCAGATCGCGAGGTTGAGCGACAACGCATATCCATTGTCCATGTCGATCAGGAATGGGAACTGTGCGCCGACCAGAGCCTTCATCGCCTTGGCGAATTTGCGACGCTCCGGCATGATCGCAACCACCTGTCCGCCCAATTCCGCGATCTCGCGGTGCACCTCGACAATCCCGATGGCGTTCAGGCGGCAATAAGGACACCAATGACCGCGCTGAAAGGTGATGACGGCCGGCCCTTTTGCCAGGATTTCGGCGAGGCTGACGAGCCTGCCATCGTCATCAGGCAACAGGAAGCCAGGCATGGCTTCGCCCGGAGCGGGCGCCATTGTGCCGGCACCTTGCTTCTCGAGGCGGTCTACAAGTCGCTCTACGGCGTCCGCGAATTCCGAGTTCAGTCGGCGAACCGCCGCGGCAACCACCGCCAGACGCTCATTGAGGGGCGCATCAAGCTCGATGGCTGCCTGGACGGACTGCTCGAATGTCATACCCTGGTCGTCGGCCGCCATGTCTGCACTTTCACACCTCCCCCTACCCTACCACCGTAACCCTCCGGCAATTGCCATGTTTTTCCTGCATGGTTTTGATGCCCTGCGTGCATCGACACACGCGATGTCTGCGTCCTACTTCGCCGGCCCGGGGCGACGCGTTACATCATGTTCCTGATATCCGCTGCGAAGGTCGGGAAGGCGCAGACCATTTCGGACAGTTCTCGTGCCGTGATGCCGTGCTTCATCGCGAGCGCAAAGATGTGGATCAGCTCTTCTCCGGCATGGCCGACCAGGTGGGCTCCGAGGATCCTGCCTGTCGTTTCCTCGACGATGATCTTCGACCATGCGACCGGCTCGGCATAAGTCCTAGCGGAGAGCCAGCCTTGCATGTCGTTCAGGTGGACGTTGACGATCAAGCCGCGCTCTCTCGCCTGGGCCTCGGTCAAGCCGACGGTGGCCACGGCCGGAATGCTGTAGAGAGACGCGGGTATGTGACTGTAGTCGGGCCGATGCTTCGGGCCGTCGACGATGTTGCAGCCGACGATCCCGCCTTCATAGGTCGCTATCGGCGAAAGCTGCGGAGAACTCCACACCGCATCGCCGCAGATATAGACGTCTGGATTGGAACGCGAGCGCAGATGCTCGTCGATCTCGATGCGACCTTCGCGATGCACGATGACACCCGCCCCAAGATCGAGACCCTCGACATTGGCGACGCGTCCGGCGCAATTGACGGCCCGATCGGCGTTGACAGAGCATTCAGCCCCATCCTTCGCGAAGCTCACCCGCAGCCGCCCGTCGGTTGTTTCGATCTTCTTGACCCAGGCCTTGGTATGGATGCTAATGCCCAGCCGCTCGCTCTGGGCACGGATTTGGGCAACGGCATCCTCGTCGAAGCCTCCGAGGAGCTGCGGCAGCGCCTCAAGGATGGTGACCTTGGCGCCGGCGCGTGCATAGACGTGCCCCAGTTCGAAGGCGATAACGCCGCCGCCAATGAACACGACGGCGCGAGGCAGCACAGGATCGCTCAGAACATCGTCGGATGTGGTCAGAAATTCTGCGCCGGGGATCGACAGCTGGCGCGGCTTCGAGCCGGTGGCGATGACGATGTTTCTGGCCTCGAGCTCTCGGGTGCCGACGCGGATAGCATTGCTAGAAATGAATGCGGCCTCTCCTTGGATGACATCGACACCCCGCTTGGCCATCAATCCGGATAGGCGGGATGGAATTTCCCTGATGATATTTTTCTCCCGCTCCATCAAGGCTCGCCAATCGAGCGTCGGTGGCTCGATCTTAATTGCATGGGTGCCGGCTCTTCCGATCTCGTCGAGCGCGTGGGCCGCCGCAACCAGGACCTTTTTCGGCGTGCAGCCGCGATTGGGACAGGTTCCACCGAGATCGCAAGCCTCGATCATGGCGACGGAAAGCCCGGCGGCGCGCGTCGCTACCGTGACGCCCATGCCGGCATTGCCGCCGCCCAGGATCACGACATCATATTTTTCCATCGCACCGCCTCCGCCGGCCTCAGTGAAGCTTGATCCGCGGTCTGGCGCGCCTGACGATCATCTCGCCGATCGAAGCAAGCGTTGTCTTCGCGAGCCCGTGAACCGCCTTGAGATGCATCTTGTGCAGCGAGCGATAGACGACCCTCGCAACAAGACCTTCGATCTTCAGTCCGCCGATCAAGCTGCCGAACGCATCGTAGTCGGCGAGTGAAACGAGTGAGCCGTAGTCGCGGTAGCGATACGCTGGCGCGGCGTGCCCTGCGAGGCGCGCCGCGATCACCTTGGCCATGTGGTCTGCCTGCTGGTGGGCCGTCTGGGCCCGCGGCGGCAGGGCGTTCTCTTCGCCCGGCAGCACGCAGTTCGCGCAGTCGCCGATCGCGAACACATTCTCGTCTCCGGCCGTGCGCAAGGTTTCGTCGACGATCAGGCGGTTGATGCGGTCGGTTTCGAGACCATCGAGACTTCTCAGGAATTCCGGCGCCTTGATGCCGGCCGCCCAGACGACCAATTCGGCCGGCACGAAAAGCTTGTCGCCCAGCCGGATGCCGTCTTCGGTCACTTCGGTGACCCTGATCCCGCATCGTATCTGGACGCCCAGCTTGATCAGCAAGCGTGCCGTTGCGCTTGCAATCTGCTCCGGCAGCGCTGGCAAGATCCGGGGACCTGCTTCGACGATGGTAATGCGGATCAGCCTTTCGAAATCGACGTTGTCGAGATTATGCGAGGCAATCTCGCGCATCGACTTGTGCAGTTCCGCCGCCAGTTCGACACCGGTTGCGCCGGCGCCGATGATGACGCAATGGAGTTGGCCCGGCGACAGCTGCTCGTATTGCGCATTGGCGCGCAGGCATGCGTCGATCATCCGCTTGTTGAACCGGGCGGCCTGCTCGGCGGTGTCAAGCGAGATGGCGTGGCGCGCGGCGCCTGGTGTGCCGAAATCGTTGCTGACGCTGCCGACGGCCATGACCAGCGTGTCGTAGCCCAGGACACGTGGCGGGATGACTTGGCGGCCGTCATCGTCGAAGCTGGGCGCGACGAAAACCTGGCGCTTGTCACGATCGATACCGACGACCTCGCCAATGCGGTATCGGTAGCCATGGCGGCTGGCATGGCCGATGTATTCAACCGCGTCGTGCGAGGCGCTCAAGGCGCCTGATGCCACCTCATGCAGAAGCGGCTTCCAGAGATGGGTGCGGTTGCGGTCGACAAGCGTGACGGAAAGCCGTCGGTTGCCGAACTTGCGGCCGAGGCGCGTTGCCAGTTCCAGGCCGCCGGCCCCGCCGCCCACAATCACCACGCGATGCAATGACTTGTCCGCGTGCGAGGGGGTCTCCGGAATGGTGCGGAAGAGCGCCGCGTCGTTGGCGAGCACGGCTTCCGGGATCAACCGCATGCCGGGGGTGATGATTTGCATCGGTGGTCTCCGTATCTTCCTCGGCGCGGCGCATCACTCTTGGGATTCGTGGATGACGATGCCCTGAAGCATGTCGACCTCGCATTCCCAGGGCTTGTCGGTGAGGACGCGCTGCCCATGCTCGTATCCTGCTTGCCAGCGGGTGCGGATGCCCGAGCGGGTGAAGTCGATGTCCTTGGTATGGTCCTCACCGTCCAGTCTCGGCGAAAGCAGGCGGACGAGGTGCATGACCGACGGACAGCCATAGGAGGCGAGTTCCTTGAACATCGGATCCTCGCGACGCTCCTCTGGCACGAGCCTTCCCATTTCGCGCACGACATGCCGCAACCGATGCAACTGCTCCTGCCGAGCGACGTGGCTCCGGCCGCGGCTGGCATATTGAAGATCCTTCTGCCGCCCCATGACCTGCCAGATCGATTTCGGCTCGGTTGCGCGGGGCTGCCACATATTGACCGCGAAGATCAGCGCGTCTCGCCTGGGTCGCGCATCGAGCACCACCTCGATCGGCGTGTTTGAATAGATGCCGCCGTCCCAATAGGGCTCGCCGTCGATGCAGACCGCCGGAAACGCCGGCGGCAAGGCGCCTGACGCCATGATATGCGCCGCCGACAGGATCATCTCGCGCGTATCGAAGTATTTGAGCTCGCTGGTGTTGACGTTGACTGCCCCGACCGTCAGCCGCGTGTGGCGACCGTTGAGGTAGTCGAAGTCGACCAGGTTGTTCAGGGTCCTTTTGAGCGGATCCGTCGTGTAATAGGAGGCATTCTCGACACCGACCTCGCGGTTCACGCCAAACATGGCGCTCGGGTTCGGTTCGAAGAATCCCGGGATGCCGCGCATCACCGTGCCCATATTGGCAAAGATGTTGCTCGGGATCATCATCCGGAAAAACTCGTCGAATGGACTGCTGCGGCTGACGCTGTCCCAGAATTCCTGAAGCCTGGGCAGGCGATCGCCGGGCTTGTTCCCGGCAATCAGCGCAGCGTTGATGGCGCCGATGGACGTGCCTATGACCCAGTCCGGTTCGATGCCGCCCTCGACCAGCGCCTGATAGACTCCGGCCTGATAGGCGCCGAGCGCGCCGCCGCCTTGAAGGACAAGGACGGTCTGACGTTTGACATCGCCCTGATGTCCAGTCGCCGGTTCTGCCTGCGTGGCGGATAGGTTTTGCGTGATCTTGTTCATGGCCTTCGCTCCTCGTGCAGGTCTAGTGAGCGGTCCAACCGCCTTCGATCGGCATTACGGCGCCGGTGATCGAGGCCGCCTCGTCCGACGCCAGGAACAGACACAGCGCGGCAACCTGCTCGACCGTGACGAATTGTTTGGTGGGCTGCGCGGCCAACAGGACATCCTTGATCACCTGCTGCTCGGTGATCCCGCGGGCCTTGGCCGTGTCGGGTATCTGCTTCTCGACGAGCGGGGTGAGCACGTAGCCTGGGCAAACGGCGTTGACCGTGATGCCTTGTTCGGCGACCTCCAGCGCGACGGTTTTGGTCAGGCCGGCGACGCCGTGCTTGGCCGCGACATAGGCGGACTTGAAGGGCGATGCGACGAGCGCGTGCGCCGAGGCCACGTTGATTATGCGACCCCATTTGCGCGCCTTCATCGCCTGCAACGCGCGCCGGATCGTATAGAACGAAGACATGAGATCGATCGCCACGACCGCTTCCCATTTCTCGACCGGGAAGTCATCGATCGGCGCGACATGCTGGATGCCGGCATTGTTGACCAGTATGTCAATGGCGCCGAACTCGGCGATGGCCTTGTCCATCATCGAAGTGATTGCGTCGCCCTTGCTCATGTCGGCATTGTCGTATCGAACGGCGACCCGATGATCGGCGCCGAGCTTTGCCCGAAGCCGTTCGATCTCGGCGGCGTCGCCAAAGCCGTTCAGAACGATGTTGCAGCCCTTGGCCGCGAAGGCTTCGGCAATACCTTGCCCGATGCCGCTGGTCGAACCGGTGATGAGCGCTGTCTTGCCTTTGAACATCGTCTTCTCCTTCGGATTGCGCGGCCATGAGGCACGGCGCGGGCCGGCTCTGGATTTGAGGATTAGTATGGTGAACCGCCGCAAGCTGCGGAAATGCCGTTGAGACATGGATTCGATAGCTGACGGTCAGATCGTTGGCTCCGGGCCCGGACGCCGATCGACCGGTCGGGTTGTTTGACGTAAGGGCAGCTAGTAAGATTGCGCCGCAATGCGGGCGGTGCCGTATGCGCGTCCAGTGAGGGGAGCGTGCAGTGGAGATCAGCCAGGTCCGATACTTCTTGGCCGTCGCCAAGGAGCTCAATTTCACCAGGGCGGCCGAGCAATGCAACGTCACGCAGCCCGCGCTGTCGCGCGCGATCAAGCTTTTGGAAGATGAATTTGGCGGGCCGCTTTTCCATCGTGAGCGCCGCTTCACTCACCTTACCGAGCTCGGCCGCATGGTGGAGACCTATCTCGAAGGCGTTTTCGAAAACTCACGCCAGGCAAAGCAGATCGCCGAGCAATATGTGACCCTGACGAAGACGCCGCTCAAGGTCGGCATCATGAGCACGATCGCTCCAGACGAGATCATCGAGCTCATCGCAGCTGTGCGCGCGCACCATCCTGGCGTTGAGTTGCATCTTTGCGATGCGGACGCGGTGAGCCTCAGGAAAAGGCTGATCGAGGGCGAGCTCGAGGCTGCTATCTACGCGTTGCCCTCAAATGCTCCCGACGAAGAAGTGCATTCCCTGCCGCTGTTCAAGGAGCAAATGGTGATGGCTGTCCACCTGGCCCATCGCCTAGCCAACCAGCGCGTCGTGCGGGTGAAGGATATGAGCAACGAAAGCTACATCCACCGCAACAACTGCGAGTTCGCGGGCTACGCCGATGCCATCCTTGCCGAGCAGGGCGTTACGGTCAGCCCGGTCTACTGGAGCGATCGCGATGACTGGACATTGGCGATGATCGCCGCGGGGCTTGGGTTCGGGTTCATGCCCGAACATACCGCCAAGCATCCTGGCGTGGTGCCTCTGCCGATCACCGAGCCGGAGTTCTGGCGCGAGGTCAATCTCGTCACGGTGCGCGGCCGCAGGCATTCGCCCGCGGTCGGCGCATTGGTGTGCGAAGCCACGCAGAAGAAGTGGTTCGGCGAGCGGGTGAAGGCGCTGTCCGCAGCCCAGTAGGCTTGTCGAGCGGCATCGTGGCATGCCTACTTGATCCGGATACGTTTCCGTCCGTCAGTTCTTCTTGACGGTTGAAGTAACCGACTGAATGACCTCGGTTGCCATCTTGAACTGTGCGGGGCGATCCGTGATGCCATGCCGCTTGGCGATCCAGTCGAAATCGCTGTAGGCGGCGTAAACCGAACCGTCGGCGGTCTGGTAGACCAGCACGCGCACGGGCCAGTCGAGCCCGGCCTCGGGGTTGGATGTGATGAACGTCGTGCCGAGCGCCGGATTGCCGAACATGACGAGCCGCGAAGGCCTTACGTCGTTTCCCGCATTTTTGCCAAGCTGAGCCTGGTCGATGACGCCGAAGAACTTGATGCCTTTCTTGAGCACATCCTTCTTAATGCGGGCGACAGTTTCGGCGACGGAATAGTCGCTCTTCACGGTGACGACGCCGTCCGAAGCGGCAGCCGGCAGGGCAACAGCCATTAGCATGGCGGCTCCTGCAAACAGAGTTTTGAGATAGTTGCTCATGTCGGTCTCCTTGGTTGAATAACTGAGTTGCGGTTTAGGTTTCAGGGCTTGGGCGCTCGCAGCACGCGCGCGATCGCGATTGCACCTGCGAGAACAGCGGCAAGGACGGCCACGCATGCGGTCCAGCCGACACGGTCGTAGATCTGGCCGATGAGGAAGCTGCCGGCGAGCCCACCCCCATAGTAGGACGCCAGATAGATGCCGCTCGCAGCGGCGCGATCGCGCGACGCGGTCCGGCTGACATGTCCCGTGGCTATCGCCTGGGCCAGGAAGGTGCCGACGGCAATGAGCGCCATCCCTACGAGGACGATCGGAAGGCTGGGTGCGAGCAGCAGAAGCAAACCGATTATTGCCAGCGCGAGCGTCGCTCCGATCCCTCCCCTGGGACCAAGGCTCGCTGCGACTCGGCCGGCAAGCGGAGTCGTTAGCATCGATGGCAGGAAGACGAAATAGACCGCGCCAAGTGCCATCGGCGCGAGCGAAAGCGGGACCGCGACGAGCTGGAAATTCACGTAAGTGAACGTGCCGATAAAGACGAACAGGATCAGAAAACCGATCGCGAAACATGCCCGCAGCTCGACGTTCCGCAACGGCGCTTTCCAGGCGGCGCGGACAGGCTTGCCCTCCAGGTCGGCGCGCATCATTTCCGAGGTCTTCTGCAGTGTGAACCAGACAAGAGCGGCGCCGAGCATATTAAGCGCGGCGAAGGTCAGGAAGTTGGTGGAGATGCCGAACGTGTCGGCCACCGCCGCCGACATCAACCGGCCGAAAAAGTTGCTAGCCACGTTGCCTGTCAAATAGGCTGCAAGCGCGCTCGTCGTCTGCCGCGCTGAAAAATGCTCGGCCAGATAGGCCATCGTCAGCGTGAAGGCTGTCGACATGCAGAGGCCCTGTGCCACGCGCAGCAAGGCGAAAACAGCGATATTGTCCGTCTGCGACAGCAGCGTCGTCGGGATCGCCAGGATGGCGAGGCTGATCCAGATGCCGTTGCGGCGATCAATGCCGCGCCCAAAAAGCGCGACGGCGATCCCGGCCACCGCCATGCCGAACGTGCTGGCATTGACGGCGAAGCCCATGGTGGCGCGGCTGACGCCGAATTTCACCACCAGCGAAGGCAGGATGGCCTGGGTGGCGAACAGGTCAACGAGCGTCAGGAACGCGATCAGCGCGATCAGGCCGAAGCGCCAGCTGTCTGCTGCAAAAATGCGAACCTTTGTCGGTTCCGTCCGTTCACTCGTCGTCATGACAGGCTCCGTCGCCACGTCCTCGGGCGATCGCCCGAGGACAGGCCTTTTGGCTTCCGATGTCGGGATCACTTCACTGCTGCGAGCGGCTCACATCATGTGGTCTTCGTGCATCGCCGGCGGCAGCACGTCGGCCGAATAGAGCACGGCCGGAATCTTGCCGTTGTTCTTCCACCAGTGGGCGAGCTGGCCGAACTCGGCCGTCACGTCGCCGGCCGGATGTTCGATGCCGACCTTGCAGGTGCTGGCGTATTCAGTGATGGATCCTTCGACGACGATAATGTTGGCGGGGCGGACATTGTGCTCATGCCACGGCACGACGCCGCCGGGCTGAACGACGAGCTTGCGAAGGCGCAGCATGTTGCCTTTCCAGGCCTCACCCTTGCTGCTCAAATCGATTGCGGAAAGCACCGTGTCGGTGACGCCGACCGGCTTGCTGGGATGTTCCTGGATGTCGGTGGTGGCGGCCTGCCCGGCAGGGCACTCGCTTGCAAAAGCCGGAGCCGCCGAAAATGCAGCGGTCGCGGACAGCATGCCCAGGGCGAACGCGAGGTTGAGTTTCTTGGTAGCCATCTCGTATTTCTCCTTTGTCGGTGCCCAATCGCGGGAGGCGGGGCATGACGAGGAGAGTGACCGGAGCGTCGTCGAAAGAGAAATGCTGACTGGCTCTTAAATCGATACCTGAAAACTATCGTGGATCATCATACCGGCGCGAGATTCCGTGCCACGACATAACGCGTGGCCTCGGTTCTTTTCTTCGATTTGCTATGCTGCCGTTTTTCTTACCGACAGATCGATGCCGCTTTCCGGCCAGCTATGCGCCTTGACGCTGTTGACGAAGGTTGATGTGGCCGGCGAGAACCGGCGCCCAGCCACAACGACCAGCGATACCTCCCGCCAAACTTCCGGTTCGATTACTGGCCGGATCTGCAAGCCCGGGATAACGGCGCTGAATTCCGGGATGAAGCAGATACCCAGCCCGCCCGAGACCATGTTTTGGATCCAGTCTTCGCGTTCGCTGGCGTAGGAGATCCTGAGCTTCACACCGCGTTCATTGCAAAGGCCTGCAAGGTAGTCGCGATACTCGCAGTTCAGGCGCCTGAGATAGTTTTCGCCGTCAAGCTCCGAGATGGCGACATTGTCGTTGCGGGCCAGCCGATGTCCATTGGGAAACGCAAGCACGAACCGCTCGCGATAGAGCGGCGTGACATCGAATCTCTCGGGAAAACTGTTGCTGGACGCCATGATGGCGACATCGATCTCGCCCACTTCCAGCAGCTGCGACAGGGATGCCGGCACGCCCTCGACAAGCTGCAGCTGGATGCCTTGCTGGCGCCTGTTGAAATCCGCCAACAGGCCGGTAAACCGGCGCGGACCGATGGTGCACATCACACCAACCTTGAGATTTGCGTTCTCCAGGCACAAGAACCTCGACGCCTCCTGGCGAACGCCGGTCACCTCGTCAAGGATCTGCTGAAATCTGGGGCGGAGCAAAGCGCCCAGATCCGTGAGGTGCGTCAGGTTCCGCTCGCGGCGAAACAGCAGCCCGCCGACCTCATCTTCGAGCTGCTGGATGGCGCGCGACAGCGCCGGCTGAGTGACGTTGCATTTCTCGCCGGCGCGCGTGAAATTCCGGGTCTCGCAGACGGCCAGGAAGTAGCGGATGTGATGGATGTCCATGCGTATCGTCCCTCAGCTGCATCGATGCATTTGCATGCTCGAAGACTGCCGCAATGGGCCGGATCATGCCAATGCGCGGGGGCTATAAAGTCGATAGCGTTTCGTCATGCGACGATGGCGGGCCAAGACCCGCCATCCAACTGTCCGGTTGTAGCTTGACGCCGCGGCATATCAGCTGTGATGACCCAGGGCAAACAGCTGGGCGCAGAACTGCGCGTGCGGCTTGCTCATGGCGGCGTCGTTGCATTCCTTCATCATCGCGTCCTGCGTGGTTTTCGGCGTCGCTTTCCACGCGGTCTCGAAATCGGCGCTCGACTTCATCGTCTTCATGCCGGAATCGGTGAAAAAAGGCTGCATATTGGAGGGTTCGTCGAGGGCGCCGGCGAAGGCCACGCCGCCAAGAACGGAAAGGGCAAAAGCGCCGAGGCAGATAGCTTTAAGGTTCATGTTCAAGTCCTTCTCTGGTTAGGTAGTCGTCCACTCGACAACCATTTGATTGGTTTGACAGCAATTCAGAATTACTGACTTCCTCCTTGCTGGTATGAACCTTGCCGCAATCACCTGCCAACTCGCCAATGCCGTCTGCGTATGAAGACTATGCCGGTTCTGCATCCACAGATGCTATCCGGCACAGTCACTGGTTGGTTCCGCCCAAAGCGAGGACATTCGCGCAGAATTGTGCATGGGGCCTGCGCATCGCCGGGTCGCTGCATGCCTTCGTCATCTTGGCCCGGTCATGCTTCGACAGGGCGAACCAGGCTTTCTTGAATCCAGCCATCGGTCTCATCGTCTTCATCGTGGCGTCCGTGTAGAACGTCGGCAGTGCAGCGAGGTCGGTGAACGGGTTGGCGGACGCCGGGTTCGCGCCAAAGGCGACGGCAAACACAGCCACGCAGGCAAGCTTTCTTCTCATCGTTGATCTCCCTTGCACTCCGGGCGCGGCTTGGGTGAACGGCGCCAGCCTGATCGGGAACAGAGTGCGGCGCGCGACGACCGGCAGCCAATGCAATATGCCTATGGACTTCATGCCACCTTGGCATTTCGGCTGAACAAGAAGATGCGGCAGTCTCTCTCCAATCGCCCTTGCCGGCGACCTTGGGGATGGAGACCAGATCATGCTTGCTCAGTCCGCAGTGAGAACAGTGGCAGCCGCCACGCCGACAGCGCATCTTGGTGTCGAAGACCAGACGATCGACATCGTGCTGGCAAACGACGCGCATGCTGCTTTCGTCTGGGGCGTGCTCGATCGGCTGCTGGACGAGCCGAACTGCAACGTCAGCGGAGTTACCGCGTCGGGCTTCGCGGCGATGCAAGCGGCGGTCTTTGCCTATGGCTTAAGCGTCGGCGGCAGGCGCGGCGCGCGGACGGCGCTCGCCAATTTCTGGCGGCGCGTCAGCCATGCCTCGATGTTTGCCATCGACAGAACGAGCCTGCTGCGCTCGATGCTGGAACAATCGATCGAGCTCAAGCGGATCCTCGACGAAGACTGCCCGGTGAAACTGGACGTCCTGGCCATCAATGCCCGCACAGACGCTTTGAAGATTTTCTCGGGAGAGCAGCTGTCGGTCGACGCTATCGTGGCGGCGGCCACTGTTCCGTTCCTGTCCGCAGCCGTTGAAATCGAGGGCGACTTTTATTGGGGCGATGGCGACGTCTCGCAATTACCAACCGCCTTATCGACCGGGGCCCCCCGTGGTCTGATAGTCACCGGCAAGCCCCAGATATCTATAGCGCGGGGTCCAGATCTCAGCCTCGCCTCCATCCATTGCGCGACCGGATGCGCCGCGGTTCACACGATCTTCGACAGCCAATATCGAGCTGCAGCTCCGCTGCTTTTGAGACCCTGGATCGACTGGGGCGAGCTGACTGACATTCGCGACAGGGGACGGCAATCTGCCGAGGACCGGCTTGCGGCCGATCTTTCACGCGCCCATGAGCGCCCGACTTTCGACTGCAGAACCCAATACATCTAGGCGCCTCCCTCCCGCCTAGCCGCGCCTGCTTCGCATACTCCCGAATGCAGGCGCCAGGCCCTCCGGTTCCTCGGCCGGAGGGCCTTTTTCGCACCGCTCTTCAGAACATAGTGGCCGCGTATCAATTCCATGCCGAGACAGCATTTCAGCTCGACATCGCGATCGGAGAGACTGATCCGCAGACGGGCCTCGAGGCCGGTCTTTCTCTCGAAACGCCAACCAGGAGACAAGCCTGTGATCAACACTAAGACCCTCATCGGATCGGCCCTCGCGGCCGCCACCACGCTCGCCGCGACGGCGGCATACAGCGGTCCAGCCGCCAAGCCCGGCTTCGCCTTCGAAAAATGCTACGGCGTCGTCAAGGCTGGCCAGAACGACTGCCAGACCGCCACGCATTCCTGCGCAGGCACGTCCACCGCCGACAACCAGCCGGATTCCTGGCTTTACGTGCCTGCCGGCAGCTGCGCCAAGATCACCGGCGGCAGCGACAAACCGAAGGCCTGACCAACCTTCCACCTCGAGCCAACCAGACCAGAATGGAGGAGACCGATGTCCGTCATGTTTTCACCTCTCGCAATCCCCGCATCAGCAGGCATCGGTCTTCGCTCGCCTCACATCGCCGAGATGCTCACGCGGCGCCCTTCGGCTGGCTGGCTCGAGGTCCACGCCGAGAACTACATGGGTGACGGCGCTGGCGTCGAGGCGCTGGAAAGGCTGCGCCAGATCTACCCGCTGTCCGTGCACGGCGTCGGCCTGTCGCTCGGCAGCGCGCAAGGCCTGGATCGCGATCATCTGGAGCGACTGCGCAAGGTCTGCCAGCGCTTCGAGCCCGATCTGGTCTCCGAGCATCTCGCCTGGAGCGTCGCGGACGGGGCCTATCTCAATGACCTCTTGCCCCTGCGCTATGACGAAGAGGCGCTGGCGATCGTTGCCCGCAATGTCGAGACGCTGCAGGACACGCTGAAGCGGCGCGTGCTAATCGAGAACCTCTCGGCCTACCTGGCATTCGCGGATTCCTCGATGAACGAGGCCGAGTTCCTGGCGGCGTTGGTGGCGCGGACTGGCTGCGGCCTGCTGCTCGACGTCAACAACGTCCACGTTTCCGCGCACAACCTGCAATATGACGCAGAGGCTTTCATCGACGCGTTGCCTGCTGAGGCTATCGGCGAAATCCACCTCGCCGGTCATGCAACCAACCAGGTCGGGACCGACACCGTGCTGATCGACGATCACGGCTCGCGCGTGCCGCCAGTGGTGTGGGCCCTCTACCGGCATGCCATAGACCGGTTCGGGCCGCGCCCAACCTTGATCGAGTGGGACACCGACGTTCCTGTTCTCGATGTGCTGCTTGGCGAAGCGATGTGGGCCGACATGCTGACCGCTTCGATCATGTTCAGCCGCAAGCAAGCCGCCCGACGTGACCAAGCAACCGAAGCGCGGGCTAGGCCTATCCCAGTTTCTTTCGCACGCGAAACGGCGACCAGCATGCCCGTGCTTGCGGCATTCGCAGCTGCCAGGGTCGCGAAACCCACCGTTTCCTTGGCGCTGCCCTCGCTTGAGGAGATATACCATGCTGCCGCTTGAGCACTTGCAGACCACCATGGCGCGCGCGGTGCTCGCCATGGAGCCGATAATCGCCGCGAAAGCGCTTACCGCCGGCAAGGCCGATCCGCTGGCACGCCTGCGCATTTACCAGAACAACACCCGCAGCTCGCTGACCGCCGTGCTGATGGCGGTGTTTCCGGTTACGGTTCACCTGGTCGACGAACGTTTCTTCCGCTACGCAGCGAGCGAGTTCATTCGACGCCATCCGCCGGCGGAATCGCGGCTGGCGCGCTATGGCGCCGGCTTCCCGCGCTTCCTCAAGTCGATCGACACGCTATCCGACATGCCGATCGTCGCTGAAACGGCGCGGCTCGAATGGGCCATCGCCGAAGCGCTCGATGCGGCTTCCTTGCCACCCCGTAGTCTCACAGACTTGGAGAATACGGACCTGGGCACTTCTCCCGACGTCCTGGTGCAGCCATCGCTCAGGCTCATCGTTTCGCATTGGTCGATCCTGTCCGTATGGACGGCGCACCAGCAGGACGCCGCCGACCGGCATAGCGGCTGGACAAGACGCGCCGAACGTGTGGCGCTGTGGCGAGCGGGAGACAGCATCCGGCTCGTTCAGCTCGATCGTGCAAGCTTCGCTTTCCTGCACTCCTTGAAGCATGGCCTCGGCCTTGAACATGCCGCCGGCCGCGCTCTGGCGCTCGATCCGGGTTTCGATCTCGTATCCGCGCTCGTGCGCCTTTTCGGCGACGGGCTCGTCACCAATGTGCGGGCCGTCGCGAACTCCCACTCAAACTCATGGAGACAGTCATGACCGCAATGTCAGATCATTCCTCGTCCAGCCCGGTCGGCCTTGTCGGCCTCTACAGGCGCATCATCAAGCTGCCCGGACATATTCCGTTTTCGCTCGTCCAACTCACCGCTCGCGTCGCGGTAGCGCATGTCTTCTGGCAGTCGGCCCAGAGCAAGCTTGCGTCCTGGCCAGTGACGCTGCAGCTGTTCGCCAACGAATACAATTTGCCGTTCATCGACCCGTCGATTGCGGCGCCTCTGGCGACGACGGCGGAAATCACAGGTTCGGTGTTGATCTTCCTTGGATTGCTCTCGCGCCTCGCAGCCTTGATGCTGCTCGGCGTCGCCTCCGTCATCCAGATCTTCGTCTATCCGGAGAACTGGGCCGAGCATCTGCTGTGGGCCTCGTTGCTGCTTCTGGTGCTGACACGCGGCGCCGGCGTCTTTTCGCTCGACCACGTTGCCGAACTGACCCTTTCAGCATCCAGAAAATAGACACTCCGGCCAGCTGGAAACGGACGATGCGCATCTTCATCGTTCACGCTCACCCTGAGCCCAACAGCTTCAACGGCGCGCTAACGCGCGCGGCTGAGCAAGCGCTGGTTGCGGCCGGGCACGAGGTCGTTATCTCCGACCTTTATGCAATTGGCTTCAATCCGGTGTCGGATCGCCGCAACTTCACGAGCGTGCACGACGCGAACTACTATCGCCAGCAGGCTGAAGAGGCGAATGCCGCAGTTCACGACGGATTTGCCCCCGATATCCAGGCGGAGATGGACAAGCTTTTCTGGTGCGACACCTTGATCCTCCAGTTTCCGCTCTGGTGGTTCGGGCTGCCGGCGATTCTCAAGGGCTGGGTTGACCGCGTGTTCGCATCGGGTGGCCGCATCTATGGCGGCGGCAAATGGTATGATTGCGGTGTCTTCGCCGGAAAGCGCGCAATGTGTTCCGTCACAATCGGCGGTCCGCCGCCGATCTATTCCGACCGAGGACTGAACGGCCCGATAGATTCGATCCTGTTTCCGATCAACCACGGGATGCTCTATTTTGTCGGCTTCGCCGTGATCGAGCCTTTCCCTGTGCATGCACCGGCGCGTATCAGCGACGTTGAGCGCCAAATCTATCTCGCCAGATACCGCGAGCGTATTCTTGATCTTCCGCGCGCCTCTACCATCCCATACCCGAAACTCGCGAACTTCGACGACCATCACGTTTTGAAATCGAACTGACTGTCACAGGGACGGAATGTTGCCGGACGATTAGGCAGTTCGCGGGTTGACGTCGTGTTTCGACGTATCCGGCGCACCTCTGAATGATTTGCTCGGCACCTGTCGGATTTCCACACGGCGGTCACGTTGCCGTGAGGCAGTAACGGTCACATGCACTTGAGCGAACAAGGGAGGTGTCACTCCAACGCGTCGCGGATTGTGCCGGCGAGGCCGAATACCTCGCTTACAGCTCGCTGGAAGAAGGCTCGGAAGTATGCGGTTCATCCAACTCCTTTCAAAGATCGCGTTCTCGCCTTCAAGTTCCGCCGCGGACTGGGCGCCATTGCCAATAAGGCTCATCGTGGGCTTTGGCTTTCTGGCTCATGGCTATGCGAAACTCAGTCGAGGGCCAGAAAGCTTTGGTATCGTGCTTGAAACGCTAGGGGTCCCTGAACCGCACTTGCTGGCCTGGCTGACTACGCTGGTTGAGCTCTTGGGAGGCATTGCTGTGCTAGCGGGTGCCTTCATACCGATTGCCAGCGTGCCCATGGCGATTGTGCTATTGACCGCATTGTTCACCGTGCATTCCCAATATGGATTCTTCTCGGTGAAGTTTGCCGAGGTAACGGAGGCCGGGGTTCGATTCGGGCCCGTCGGGTATGAAATCGTGCTTCTCTATTTGGGAGGCCTGATAACGCTTGCGGTGGGTGGTCCCGGCCGTTTGTCGCTGCAAGCTGTCCTGCCTCGATCGAAAGCTAGCGCGCGCCCAAGATGAATATCGTTGCGCACCCCCAGCACAACCTTTCTGCGGCTGAGATCGACGCCATAGAAGGACGGCTCTACGACCATAATCGGCAAGCGGTAGGACGCAGCGACGCTGAAGGCCTTGGCTTTGTGATCCGAAATGAAGCGGGATGCATCGTTGGTGTCGCGGCTGGATATTCCTGGGCCGGCACGTCCGAGCTCAAACAAATGTGGGTCGACCAATCGCATCGGGGACGAGGCTACGGCCGAGCGTTGCTAAGGGCCTTCATCGCGGAAGCAAAAATCCGAGCTGTCCGGCGGATATGGGTCCAGAGCTACGACTTCCAGGCGCCATCCCTGTATGAAAAGGCCGGCTTTGTTCGGGTCGCTGAGTTTGCGGATTGGCCCGAGGGACATTCCAATGTCATCCTCTGCAAAACGCTGCTGGAGAAGGCTGGCGCTCAATGATCACTTTTCGACTTGCCCATGAGGCTGACGCCGCAGCGTTGCCTGATATCGAACAGTCGGCAGGTGAGGCTTAC
The DNA here is from genome assembly GCF_029625685.1 of Mesorhizobium sp. WSM4976. Taxonomy (NCBI): domain Bacteria; kingdom Pseudomonadati; phylum Pseudomonadota; class Alphaproteobacteria; order Hyphomicrobiales; family Phyllobacteriaceae; genus Mesorhizobium; species Mesorhizobium sp. WSM4976. The sequence goes on along the minus strand of NZ_JARTVT010000001.1, from coordinate 440,821 downwards.
AGAGATATTGCGGAGCTGGCCTGGATCGCCGATGACGACAACCAGACCGTAGAGCGCCACGAGCAACTGATCTCTCAGGGGACCAGCTCGGTCGCGATAGGTCATGATCGTCCGGTGGCGTTTTTGAGTGCCGAGATACTGGACGATACCCTGCACGTCTGGGAACTCGCTGTGCGTCTATCGGCAGCGCAAGGGGATTGGACGCACCCTGCTCGAGGAAGCAATTGCCGATGCTAAGAGACGGGGTCTCGTCGCTCTGAGTCTGACCACCTTCCGTGATGTGATCTGGAATGCGCCGTTCTATCAGAAGCTGGGTTTTCGGATCCTCGAAAACGCGGGAGTCGGAGAGCGGCTTCGGGAAGTGCTGCGCCGCGAGGTAGCCCATGGCATGCCAGAGAGCCGGCGCTGCGCCATGCGCCTCGATCTCTTCCAATTCAAACCTCACGGGGTCTCAAACTCGGCCTGACGCGAGTCCTCCCAGCGAGGCAGGCTCTATTATTCCAAGTCGGAACGGGATGCCGAAGGAGGCATCAACAAGAGGTTCCGTGCAAGCTCTCATCCGGTGCGCGTTACGCTGATGTGCGGGCCGCGAGAGCAGCTTCGATTGCTTGGCCTTCTTTGATGAAGCCGCGCCGCCGAGCCTCTTCGGACAAGCCTTGAAGTTCCTTTCGCAGGGAAGGCGAGAGCCGGCCCGTGCCGGCGGCGGCGAGCGCCCGACCGCGCGCACTGAAGAAACTTGCCCATGGCAAAGGTTCTGCCTGTGTGAACGCGTCGAGACTATCGGCGTGATGGCAAGCGCCTTCTCCGTCGTCGCAGGCCAAGCAGGCATCGATCGCATAGCGGCGGAACTGAAGATGGTTGTGGCCAACCCTATTTGTGGCCAGCAGCGCCTCGCCTTCTTTGAGGGCGGCAGCCCTCGCCGTAGGATCGTCGGTGGCCACAGCCATAAGACCGAGATACCAAGGCCCAAGATAGGCCATCCCGGTTTGGCGGCTCATGCGCAAAGCCTCCTCCAGATCTGCGATGGCTTCCCTTCTCCTGCCGACCAGCCGATGCACATCGCCGCGGAATGCCAGAGCTTCCGCTTCGAAGCGCGGGGCGCGGATTTGGCGCGCAAGATGCAGGGATGCCTCGGCGCTTTCCATCGCCTTATCGAATTCCATTAGCGACGACCACGCAATGTAGGCATTCATATGCGCGATCAGCTCGGCGCGCTGGTGAAGTATCTTTCTCGACACTTCGATGGCCGCCTGCGCTTCGCTGAGAAGGGTTTTGATGTCGCCGATATAGAGGCTTGTCGCTACGACCATCGAGCGGTTCGCAAGCGCAATGCGGCCGAAGCCGTTGCGTTCTGCCATTTCGACGCATGAGCGATACTGGCGGTGCGCGCTGACCATTTGGCCACACATATATAGGGCATCACCGATGCCACCCAACGATGCAGCCTCGATCTCGGCCAGCCCTGCCTGCCGGGCAATCTCGAGGCTGCGCCTGTGCTGCGTCAGACAACCACCGATGTCGCCACCCGGAAACAGTAGATTGCCATGTAGGAAGTGTGCGCGGGCGGCCTCTTCCCCCAGCCCGGAGCCTGCGGCAATCCCTTCGACGGCTTGCACATCCGCGATCGCGCCGTCGACATCGTCAGCGATCCGCTTAACGGCCGCCACGCCGAGGAGCGCGCGGCAGCGCTCGCCCTCATCGTTTGCCGCGGCAAGCGCTTCGCTATATGAGCTGCCGGCTTCGCCGGTGCGGCCAAGGCTCAGCAAAATGTCACCGCGGCAGCACAAAAGCGCGGAGCGAGTCCCGCCGTCGCCGACGAGCTGAAGGCCGCGCTCCGCCAATGCCAGTGCCTTGTCATAGCGATAGGCGCGATTTTCATGGTTGGCGGCGTCCAGGAAGGCCCGGGGTGCTGCCTTGTCCTCGGCCCGTTCGAGATGCTCGGCGCGCAGGATCGGATCGCGCTCGATAAACCATTGCGCCGCGCGGCGGTGCAGCGCAAGACGCTCCGCGCGCGGCAGGGACAGATAAACGCCGTCGCGCATCAGCGCATGAGCAAACAGAAGATCGTTGCCGACGGGCTTTAAAAAGCCGCGTCGGATCAAGGACCCATAGTCCCGTCCACTATCTCCCAACAGATAGACGAGGGCGTCGGGAGCAAAGAGCTGGCCGAGCACCGAAGCCGCGCGCAGGATATGCCGGTCGCCGGGTGGCAGCATATCCAGTCGGGCAAGCACGACGCTGTGAATGGTGTCGGGTAATCGGTCCGGCCCGCGGTCGCCGCTCCGAAGGAGTTGCTCAAGGAAGAGTGGATTGCCACCCGCCCGCTCGACGCAACTGATGGCAAAAACATCGGTCGGGGCGAGGAACCTGCCGGCAAGAGTCAGGGCCTCCTGGCGGTAGAGCGGTGGCAGATCGAGCGTGAGCCTCGGCCCTTCGCCAGCGCCGATGTGCCGGCCGGGCTCGGGAAGCTCCTCTTCGCTGCGCGCAGTGGTCACGACGAGAACCGGACTCCCCCTCGCCGCTGTGGCAAGCGCATCGACCAGCGCCAGTGTCTCGGCATCCGCCCATTGGATATCCTCGACGATCATGACCAAAGGCCGGCGAGCGGCTGCACGCTCGACCAACTGGAGCAATGTCTGCTCCAGACCTTTGGCGCGCGCGGCGTTATCGATCGCATCGTAGGCCGACAGCTCGTCTGCAGGCAGGGGAAGCTGCAGCAACTGGTGAAGGTGAACCTCCAGCGCGGCATCGACAAGACCGCTATCAACGGCGATCGGAGCATCCTCGACAAGTCCGCGGACCAGGGCGCGGATCGCATTGCGTTTACCGCCGGCCCCGAAGTCGAGGACAAGGCCGGTGTGGCACTCAAACCCCTGCTCGGCGGCAAGCCGCTGAAATTCCTCGACCAGCCGGGTCTTTCCGATGCCGGCTTCGCCGCGAACATGCACGACGAGTCCTCGCCCGGTATCGAGACATGTCTTCAGGGCGCCGGCAAGCTGGGCCAGTTCAGCATGTCGGCCGACGAATGCAGTTCTGGCGACGCCATCGGACGAGAGGCCCACAGACCGCCAAGCTTCGATCGGCTTCTCAGAGACCCGGGCGACGATGGTGCGGGGCTCGGCGTGCTCGACCAGATGCGCGACCGACTGGTACACGGCGTCTGACAGCAGCAACTCATCGGCATCGGCCGCTCCGGCAAGGACGCCCGCGACATGCATGGCGCTGCCGGTTATGGTGGCCGTGTCCGCGCCGCCCTGGTCAAGCCTGGTGACCAGCATACGGCCACTCGCCAACCCAATCCGGGCAGCCGGGAAGCGGTCCTGGGTCGCCCGGACGACCCTCAGTATCTCGAGGCCGGCCCGCAATGCCCGTTCGGCATCGTTGCTATGGGCGACAGCTAGTCCAAAGACCGCGATGGTAGTGCCCCCGAGCTGCCTATCGACCACACCTCCGTGGTCCATGACAGAGCTGCGCACGACGTCCGCGAAGCGGGTGGAAAGGTCCCGCTGGCGTTCTGGATCATCTTCATCGGCGAGAACCGACGGGTCGCCCATTTCGACAAACATGACGACAAGCTGACGCAGCTCCGAACCCGATTCGGCAGGCTCGGGCCCCGCCGAGTTCCCGCCGGGGATCAGCGGCTGCGTGTTCGGAGACCGTGCTGATTCTCCAAGACCGACAGGGCCGGACCGGGCGTGCTCCCGCCGTCGCTGCTGGATATCCTGGTAAAGCTGCTCGGTCTCCGGTTCGGGCCGCACGCCAATTTCGCGCTGGAGGATTTCACGGCAGACATGAAACTGCCGCAGGGCCGCGCCGATCCGTCCCTGCCGGACATAAAGCTGCATCAGTGCCCGATGGACGCTTTCCTGCAACGGATCGAGCGGCAGAAGACGCAGCATCAGTTCAAGCGCCCGTGCCCAGGAGCCGGAGGCCAAATTGTCGCTCAACAGTGCCGTCAGCGCCTTGACGGCCATTTCGTTCAGATGCTGCCGCATGACGGCGACCCAATTTTCGAAAGCCTGCGCCTTGAGATTAAAGGCTTCCATGAACGGGCCGTGATAGAGCGCCGCCGCCTCCTCGTGCGCTTGAGGCGTTCGCGCCGTCATCAGTCGCTGGAAGCGAAGCGCGTCGACGTCGATGCAATCGGGGGCTAGGACAATTCCGTCCCCCTCTCCCACAATTTCCGGCCCGTTCAATCCCAAGACCTTGCGCAGTACGAGAAGCTCCTGGCGCAGACTGGCGCGCGCCTGGACCTCGCCGCGGTCCTCCCACAGCAGCGCGGCCAGCTTGTCGCGCGACTGCCGGCGGCCTTCGGTCATGGCCAGATAGACGAGCAGCGCCTGCGCCTTGCGTGAGGTAATTGTGATCTGCCGGCCTTCTCGCGAGAAGACCTGAAGACCGCCGAAGGTGCTGATGCGGATTTTCGCCATCGCGTCTCGCCCTGCCGTTCCAGAATAGAGATGCAGACGGGCGGACAAAAGATGGTGACGTGTTTTTGACGAACCTTTGACGCTCGCCGCGACGTTCTTTGACGGCGCCCCTCTAAAACCATCCTCCGATGAGACCGGCGGACTCCCGGTCACGACCACAAGGAGGATGCAATGCAGCCCGATCAAGACAGACTCAACGCCTTCCTCGGTAAGATGCTCGACGACATCGGTGCCGCGATGAACGCGTCGCTGGTGCAACTGGGCGACAAGCTCGGGCTCTACAAGGCGCTCGCCGCCGGCGGACCGATGACCCCGTCGGAGCTCGCCGGCCGGACGGGTACCGCCGAACGCTACGTGCGCGAGTGGCTGGCGGCCCAGGCCGCATCCGGATACGTCTCCTACCACGCCACGTCGGCCAAGTTCTCCATGGCGCCGGAACAGGCGATCGTTTTTGCCGACGACGACAGCCCGGTCTTCATGGCTGCGCTCGGCGACATCGTCGCTGCTACCGTGCACGATTGCGACAAGATCGAGGACGCGTTCCGCACCGGTCGCGGCGTAGGCTGGAACAAGCGCCATCCTTGCCTGTTCTGCGGCACGGCACGCTTCTTCCGCACTTCCTATCTGCATCACCTGGTGCAGGAATGGCTGCCGGCGCTGGACGGCGTCGTCGAGAAGCTCGAGCGCGGCGCCGTCGTTGCCGATGTCGGCTGCGGGCATGGCGTCTCGACCTTGCTGATGGCGGAAGCCTTCCCCAAATCGCGCTTCTTCGGCTTCGATGCTCATCCCGGCTCGATCGAGACAGCGCGCAAATCGACCGACGCCGCCGATCTCAGCGACCGCGTTGCGTTCGAAGTCCAAAGCGCCAAGTCCTTCAAGGGCACCGACTACGACCTCGTCTGCTTCTTCGATTGCCTGCACGACATGGGCGATCCGGTGGGCGCCTTGAAGCATGTGCGCAAGACAATCGCGCCGGACGGCACCCTGATGATCATCGAGCCGTTCGCCGGCGATCGCCTGGAGGACAATCTGAATCCGGTCGGCCGCATCTACTATGCGGGCTCGACCATGGTCTGCACCCCGACTTCGCTCGACCAGGAGGTCGGCCTCGCGCTCGGCGCCCAAGCGGGTGAAGCCAGGCTGCGCGAGGTGGCGAAAGCCGGCGGCTTCAGCCGCTTCCGCCGCGCTACCCAGACACCTTTCAACATGATCCTCGAGGCGCGCCCGTGAATCGCAACCAGCTGCCCGCCTCCGGCGTGAGCTGGGAAACCCGGCAGGCAGTCCACAAACCAAGGAGAAGACGGATGACCAGATTGAAGCAAGTGCTTGCCGCTGTCCTGCTCGCCACCGTGGCGAATGTTCCAGTCGTCGCGATGGCGGACCAAGCCGCCAGTGAGGCGCCCGTCAGGCAATACCTGAAGGCCTGGGACGCGCGCGACGTTGAAGCGATGCTGAAGACATTTACCGACGACGCCGTTGTGATACTGCCCGCCCAGGCGCCGGTCAGCGGAACGCAAAACCTGCGCGGGCTGCTTACGGCTTTCGTGAAGAGCTTCTCGGCGTCCGGCGCGACCTTCACGCCCGGACAGTTCACGGCAAACGGCTCCGTCGCCTATTTCCTGTGGCAGGGCGACACGCCATCGGGACGCTATCCCTTCGGCGCCGACACCTTCGTGGTGCGGGACGGCCACATCGCTTATCTGACGCTCGCCTTCGTCGCCGAACCGAAACCCGCCAAGAACTGATTCCGCCCGGCGAGCCCGCGCTGCAGGCTCGCCTATTCACCAACCAATTCAGACGAGCCGGCGCCAATGTCGGCTCGTCACGACAGGGAGGAACACCATGAGCAGCCCGGCACCAATGCTTCAAAGACCGCCTTTTGTCGCGACGCGTTAAACGGATTTCTGGAACGAGGTATTGGCCCCGAAATTCATTCGCTGGAAGCACATCGTCGTCGACGGTCTTGCGCAGCACAGCGCGCAGGTCTTCCCGATGCTTGAGGTCGGCCCCGGCGACAAGGTGATTGATGCCGGCTGCGGTTTCGGTGACACGACGCTCGAGCTTGCCAGGATCGTCGGACCTTTGGGCTCGGTCACCGGGCTCGATTGCTGCGGCGCCTTTCTCGACCATGCCCGCAGGGATGCGCCGCGCGCCGGGATCCGCAACGCCGTCTTTCTCGAAGCGGATGTCGAGACCTATCCGTTCGAGCCGGTCCACGATTTCTGCTTCTCGCGCTTCGGCACTCAGTTCTACGAAGATCCGGTCGCCGGCCTTTGCAACATGCGCGCTGCGCTGCGGCCCGGCGGCGTGATGACGATGATCGTCTGGCGTGAACTGGCCGAGAATCCGTGGCTGTCGATCCCGAGGGATGTCGTCCTCCGCTTCTTGCCTCGGCCGCGCGAAGATGCTCGCACCTGCGGACCAGGGCCGTTCTCGATGGCCGATCCCGATATTGTCACGCGCCTCCTCCAAGGCGCTGGCTACAGCCGCATTTCCTTCGAGCGCATCGATGCCGAAGTGCTCGTCGGCCGGAATCTCGACGAGGCCGTCGAATTCCAGCTTGCGCTCGGCCCGGCCGGCGAGGTCTTCAGAGAGGCAGGCGACGAGGCCACCGGCAAGCACGCGCGAATAACTGAAGCGCTTAAGACTGAACTCGATTCCTATTCGACGCCCGACGGTGTCATGTTGAACTCGAGTTCATGGAAGGTTGAAGCAAGGCGCGAAGCTTGAGGTGGACAGAAAACTCTTCTGGCCAGCACGCCCTGTGGCATGGTCAGCTATTAGGAAATCGCAAGGCTGGAATGTATGGCCAAGATGAGGCGCAGAGCTGCCTTCTCGCTTCTGGGGCCGTTGCCGGGTCGTACGGCTTACATTCACGACTAAGAAGGCCGTCGTGGCACTACCACGCGCGCGGCCTTCTGGTGTCTCGAAGTGGCCCGAGCCTCAGCCGATCTTCGACGGGCCAGTCTTAGTCATGTCGTCATTAGCACGCCGGTGAGACGACAGCCGCCTCAGTACCTGAGTTTTCTCAGCGACGTCCGAAAGGCCAGCGCAGCGATCAGCGCTTTCAGCGCCTGCGTCAACCGACTGCTGCCCTTCGGATCGGTAATCGTGCAAGGGTTGAACGTCCTGATCTCCTTCTTCCTGATCGCCCTGCTGTTGCGGCGATTTACAGATTCTGCCGGACAGGGACTTGCAATGGCGAGACGTCAGGTTCGGGGCGTTCCTTGCCTGCGCCTGTTCACTATCGGCAAGAGCTTCATTGGACTCTAGCTAGGCATTAGCCCGGTGGCGTCCTCCGCGCGGCCAGCGCAGTGATTGTCGTCCTGCTCTGGATCTACTACTCGTCCTTAATCTTTCTGCTCGGCGCCGAATTCACCCGAGCGTATTCCCTGAAACGCGGCAGTTGCCGCGGAGACGCGCTGTCCTAGATGGCTATGCAGAGCATTTAGGGCCGTCCGGTCTTCGGTTTGGCCGCAGCGGCACTCGCGGGAAAATCTCTTTGCCTGTTCTAAATTAGAGAGCAATAACAAGACGTTCTGGGCTTGTGGAAGGTCCTCATGCCTGTTTATCTTCACCCGCCTGATGGAGCTTAGGTATGAGCAACCCACTTCAGATCGCTGTCTTCGCGTCGCTGTTGCTCATCTCCGTCCCGGCCCATTCCCAAGACGACCCGGCCAGCGCTCCGGACACGATGGAAGCTCGCGTCCAGGCGTGCACGATCTGCCACGGGGAAAAAGGCAAGGGGACGAACGACGTCTATTTTCCGCGGCTGGCGGGAAAGCCCGCCGGCTACCTCTACAACCAGCTTCTCGCCTTCCGGACCGGGCGCCGTCACTATCCGCCTATGAACTACCTGCTCGAGTTTCTGCCCGAGACCTATCTTAAGGAAATGGCCGAGTATTTCGCCGAACAGCGCCCTACATCGCCGGTTGGCGGGGCCCCTGAGGCTTCCCAGGAGATACTGGCGCTCGGCAAAGACCTGGTGAACCACGGCGACTCGGCGCGCTCCATTCCTGCGTGCGCCAGTTGCCACGGACCTTCCCTCACTGGCATGGAACCAGCCATTCCCGGCCTTCTCGGCCTGCGTCCCGCCTATGTAAGCGCCCAGCTAGGAGCCTGGCGCTACGGTACCCGGACGGCGAAAGCCCCGGACTGCATGCAGATCGTGGCTGGGCATCTGACGGAAGACGACGTGAAGGCCGTGGCCGCATGGCTCTCCTCCCTGCCCGCGCCCCCAAATGCAACTCCCGCGCCGAAGGGCACGTTCACCTTGCCGTTCGACTGCGGCAGCCAAGCTAATTGAGAGGCTGCCATGCTGAAGGTCAAAGCCCTGCTCGGCATCCTCGCGCTTTCCGGTGCCGCATCGCTCACGCTGTTCGCGTTGAAGCAGACTGACGCTTGGGCGCAGCAACAAACGGCCGCCGCGCGAGACCCGGTCGTCGTCAAAGGCGAATATCTGGCGCGCGCCGGCGACTGCATCGCGTGCCACACGGCCCCCGAGGGGCGCCTGTTCGCGGGCGGACGGGCGATGCCCACGCCCTTCGGTACGCTTTACACGTCAAACATCACGCCCGACCCCGAGACCGGGATCGGGAAATGGACGGCAGAAGAATTCTATGGGATGATGCACACGGGCCGGTCGCGTGATGGTGGGTTGATTTACCCGGCGATGCCTTTCGCCTCCTACACCAAGGTGACCCGGGAAGACAGCGATGCAATCTACGCCTATCTGAAATCCGTCGAGCCGGTGAAACAGCTGAACCGGCCGCACGACCTCAGTTTCCCCTACAATAACCGGTCGCTCATTCTGGGCTGGCGGACCTTGTTTTTCTCCGAGGGCGAATATCAGCCAGACCTGAGCAAGTCCGCGGAATGGAATCGCGGCGCCTATCTCGTCGAAGGACTGGGTCACTGCGGCATGTGCCACACGCCGATCAACGCACTCGGTGGGAACTCTCAATCCGATGCCTTCAAGGGCGGCCTGATCCCGATGCAGAATTGGTATGCCCCGTCGCTCACCTCGAACAAGGAAGCTGGCCTGGGCGACTGGACCATCGAAGACATATCCGACCTGCTGCGTACCGGGGTTTCCAAGCGGGGTGCCGTCTACGGGCCGATGGCCGAGGTTACCTACAATAGTCTTCAGTATCTCAGCGACGAAGACACGCGCGCGATGGCCGTCTACCTGAAAGGCATCGCGCAGGATGCCGCTCCCGACGTTGCTCAACCTTCAGTGCCGCCAAGCGAAGGAAGCCTGCTGATGAGCCTCGGCAAGGCCGTCTACGACCAACGATGCGCGAGCTGCCACGGCACCCGGGGGGAAGGCGCTCCCCCGCACTACCCGCCGCTTGCCGGCAACCAGTCGATCCAGATGCAATCAGCTGTCAACGCGATCCGGATGGTGCTTAACGGCGGCTACCCGCCCGGCACCGCCGGCAACCCGAAGCCTTATGGCATGCCTCCCTTTGCCGGCGTTCTCACTGACAACGAAGTCGCGGCCGTGGTCACGTACATACGCACCTCGTGGAGCAATCGCGGGGCTGCGATCAGCGCCGCCGAGGCAAACCAGCTGCGCTCGGCGCCATTGAATTGAGGGCGAGATGATCAACACTGACCTGCCCCACAACTCTGAACCCGAGGACGAGGCTCTCGAACGGGTTTTGCGGTCCGGTCCCCGTGGGGCCTTCCTCCTCGCCGGCCTCACGACGGCCATCGTGCTCGCTCTCTGGGTGGCCTTCTACTTCCTTGTGTTCATCCCGCACGCCAACCCCTAAGGCTTCAAGGCTTAACCGATGAGCGAGCATCCGACCTACCATGCCGCGACCGCGATACGCGCCGAGAAGAACTGGGCGACGATCGCGGTGTTGATCATAGCCTTCCTTGCCGGCATGGCGGCATTCGCGGGCATCCATCAGGCAACGATGCCGCAAGCGCGCGTCGAGACGACAGACCCGACAACACTTCACCTGTCGGGCGAGTTCGTAGAGTCCAACCTTGGTACCGCGCTCGAGCCCGACGGTTCGGTGACGGTTCGCGCGATCGGGCAACAATATTCCTTTACGCCACAGTGCATCTTGGTCCCGACGGACACCGCGATCAACATCCGCGCGACCAGTGCGGACGTCATCCATGGGCTGCTCATTCAGGGCACGACCGTCAACACCATGCTCGTGCCAGGATATATTTCCGTGCAGAACGCGCGCTTTCACAAGCCCGGCGAGTACCTGATGCCGTGTCAGGAATATTGCAGCTTCGGCCATGAAGGGATGTGGGGCAAGGTCAAGGTCATCGACAAGGCCGAGTTCATGGCCATGGCGTCCAAGCAAGAGAGATTGAGCTGTGTTAAATAGCCGGCGCCTGATACTCGCTCACTTCTGGTTGGCATTTGCGGTATTCGGGGTCGCACTTGTGCTGGGCGCGTGGCAGATGTTCATCCGCAGCCCGCTCCATACCTGGATCAGCGACCCGGAATGGTACTACCGATCCCTGACGGCTCACGGAACCGTCATGGGCTACGTCTTCCCGACGCTCGTCGCCATGGGTTTTGGCTACGCGATTTCTGAAAGCTCCCTCAAGCAGCCCCTCGTTGGCGCGCGATGGGCCTGGGCAGGCTTCTGGCTGATCCTAGTGGGTGCGGTAACGGCCATGGTCCCAGTTTCGCTGGGCCGCGCCTCCGTCCTCTACACCTTCTATCCGCCGCTGATAGGGAACGCATTCTATTACATAGGAGTCGTTCTGGTGGTGGTGGGCTCCTGGATCTGGGTGGCGCTGATGTCCATCAACCTGAGGGTATGGAAGCGCGACAACCCCGACAAGCCGGTGCCGCTGCCGATGTTCGCAAATGTCGCCGGAGCATATCTCTGGGCCTGGACGGCCGTGGGAGCCGCGCTGGAATTACTGTTCCAGATCTTGCCGGTTGCGCTCGGATTGAAGTCCACCATCGACGCCGGCTTGGCCCGCGTCTTCTTCTCGTGGACGCTGCATGCCATCGTCTATTTCTGGCTGATGCCGACCTACATCGCCTACTACACCATCGTGCCCCGGGCGATCGGCGGCAAGCTCTACAGCGACACGATGGGCAGGATAGCCTTCGTTCTGTTCCTGGTGGTTGCGATGCCAATTGGCATCCACCATGCCTTCGCTGATCCGCAGGTCGGCGCCGGCTTCAAGTTCATCCATTCGGCGTTCACGGCATTGGTGGCCTTGCCGACGCTGCTAACGGTGTTCACGATCTGCGCATCGGTGGAGATCGCCGGCCGCCTGCGCGGCGGCAAAGGACCCCTCGGGTGGATTGCCGCATTACCCTGGGACAACCCCATCATGCTGGCGACCGCCTTCTCCTTCGTGCTGCTGGGTTTCGGCGGTGCCGGAGGCCTGATCAATATGAGCTACCAGCTCGACACCACCATCCACAACACGCAGTGGATCACCGGCCATTTCCATCTCATCTTCGGGGGCGCGATTGTCATCATGTATTTCGCCATCGCCTATGACCTGTGGCCTCATCTGACGGGACGGGCGTTCGACAGCTTTCGCCTGATGCGCCTTCAGCTATGGCTGTGGTTTGTGGGCATGATCATCACGACTTTCCCGTGGCACTACGTCGGGATACTCGGCATGCCCCGGCGCATGGCCTATTTCGACTACGCAGACCCCGCGCTCGCGCCGGAAGCGATTTCGGTCACCATGTCGGTATTTGGCGGTCTGATCCTGCTAATCTCCGGCGCTCTCTTCATTCTGATCCTCATCCGAGGCCAGCGATCCCCTGCGATCGAGGCCGGCGAGTATCGTTTCAGCATGGCCGTCCACCCGCCAGTCTCGGTACCCGTTGCTTTGAACAGCTATGGACTGTGGCTGGCTCTGATGATCGGGCTCACTGTGACCAACTACGGTTTCCCGATCGCGCAGCTTGCGCTGCGGCAGGGCACCTCCGTTCCGGCCGTCTACATCGGAGCGCATTGATGCCGAACGAACGCCTCTTCTCCACTCGAAATCCCTGGTTCAGCCTGAGCGTCGGCCTCACGGCGGCGCTCGTGGTTCTGACTGCGCTCCTAGGATTTGTTCTGCTTCCCTATGCGCAGTCGCACTCGAACATAGCCGGCCTGTGGGACGCGATATGCAGCGCCGCGGGCATCCCCAAGCTGGCGTCCAGCGCAAGCTCCGTCCAGCCGACGTTCAAGACCTCCGATGCCGTCGTGACCTCGGCAATGCTGGCCAATCCTTCAAGCGAATCCATCGGGCGAGGAGCGACGCTGGCCCAGCAGTGCGCGATCTGCCATGGCCCGACAGGGGTCAGCCGGGCGGACTCCCCAAACCTTGCCGGGCAATACCCGGCTGTCATCTACAAGCAGCTCAAGGATTTCAAATCCGGTGCACGCACCAACGCCGTGATGAGCCCGTTCGCGGCGCATCTCACCGACCAGGACATGGTCGACCTCGCGGCGTATTACCACTATCTCCCCCGGCTGCCGGCGTATCATCCCGCGCAGAGGCGGCCAGCGCCCCGCATTGTCGTCAACGGCGCTCCGATGCGTGGCATCGCCCCTTGCGGCTCCTGTCACGGCAGCCTGGACAACAAGGTGGGAAGCCCTTGGCTTGAAGGGCAGTCGGCCGCTTACATGAAGGCGCAGCTGCTTGCATTTGCGAACGGTGCTCGTCGCAACGACATCAGCCAGCAGATGCGAAACATCGCTCGGGCTATGACGGCCGACGAAATAGAGGAAGCTGCCAGCTATTATGCATCGCAGCCGCCCGATCAGTATCAGCCCACGCCGTGAGAGCAGTGAGGAAGCCTGCTGAAAACGCCGAGATGCGTCCCGCAGCAGCGAATGACCATAGCCCATGACCGAGAGCCTTGCGCCGACCACTCGTGGAAGCCACAGCGTTCAGGTGATGGACACTGCAATGTTGACAGGAAAGCAGTCCTCCCGGGGGCGCGTTTGCACGAAAATTGCCTTGGCGCACGAACGCGGCGTTTACGACCAGTCCAGGAGGCCTCTCATCGACGACTCTGTATTCGAAATTTCAGCAAGAACCTTGTTGCGAAGGCCTCTTTTGGTTCTACATCGATGTCCTTGCTCAATCGATGCCCCGTGTGGATCATCAGCGCGGAAGCGCACCCGAGCACCCGGGTTGCCCTTTCGCGTGGAGCCGATCGATGCCTGCTACCGCTCTATCGAGGAGAAGGCGCCGCGGGCCAAGTGTCCGCTTTAGGGTGGAGTGAAATTTGACCGCAACGTCCGACAGGGGGCGCTAAGCGGACGCGCCTCTACGCACGCCGTTTTACGCCGCATTTGGTACGAAAGGACGCCGCCTTATGGCGAGAACCGCTGAAGGCCAAGTGGAGAAACCTGCATCCGCCGGCAATGCCGAGGAGCGCCGTTCCCGCCATGGCGCTCGGCATGGCTCGCCCCTTATCCTGCTCTTCCGAGATCGTTTGCACGTTCAAGGTCAGGAGACGGCGGACGCGGCTCCCAGACTCCGAGCTTGCGCAGGATACGCACCTCATCGCGGATGAGCGACGTCAGCGCGCGTATGACCGTCGTGGTCGGCCGCTGGCTGGACATCGCCAGAAGCAGTTCCCGCTCGATCGGCGGATTGCGGATGCGCCAGTTGCGCGCATGAAGCGACGATGGTTGTCGGATCGATGTGACGGTAGCGGGCAAGGTCATCGAGCACCGACCGGATATGACGCGAGGGGAATTCATCTGAATCCTCCAATGAACAAGAGGCAATTTGCCATGTTGAGAAAGGGGCTGCGACTGTCCGCTGAAGCGGTCGCAGAATGGTGGCACCGTGCAGGTCCTTGCCGATCGCTTTGGCGCCACGTGGCTCAGCACAGCCGCACGGCACTGTGCTTGATCCTGATGCCGAGATCCCTGCCGAGGACAATCACAAGATCCTCATCGACGCGGAGACTTCGCCGGTTAGCTCGGTCTCTGCCCGCTGCTGATGGGCGCGCGGGTCTTCCGCTTTGTCTGACACGCCGGAACCAATCGGAGCCGTCGGCGGTTCCTCTCCTCGCACACCGGAGAATGAGTGAATGTTTAGATTTCTGATCACCCTCGGCGCGGTCTATGCCGCCTTCAAGCTCAGCAGGGACGTCGGACGCGGTGAGGCTAGGAATTTGCTCAGCGGCCCGGTGGACTACGAGCGCCGGCCATTAGCAAGGTGAATGGGTGCCTCAGCCGTGGATTCAGGGTTGGAGCAAAGCGCCGCCATATTGCGCCCACAGATGTTCGCAGTCCCATATCCGCAGGCTAGGCTTACCTGATTCGCCGTAAAGGACTATTGCACGGCGGACATCGTACCCAAGCACCGACGCGTTGGCGACGAACTGGATGGCGTGTCCTAAGCTGAGCGCGCCGATCCGGGTTTCTGTTTTGCTGGTGAGATCGATCACGCCAAAGATTTCCGCGTCTGCGCCCCTTCCGGCCAGGACAGCCGTCGAGATTGCATCGTTCAAGGCAAGGAGCATTTGCGGCGTTCCCCGTAGCGCGGTCGTAACTCCTATGCGCCGAGTTTGTTCCGTGCCTTGAAATAAAATTGTGAGCGCCCGCTGGTATTGCTGGGTGCGGGCGGCTTTGTCGAACGACAACCGGTATCGAGATGCCGGGTGAACCGGACGAGCCCGAAATCGAGAGGCTTGGGGCCAACGGCGTCGAATCGAAAGAAACAATTGCCAGCCCTTAAGGATAGACGGCAGCAAACCTCTACGATCACTCGCGCCCTATAAGATAAGTGGCACGAGACTGACGGGTCCCATTCTGGAACCGAACTTATCCACAGAAATAATTTGTTGGTAGTTTCGTTGGTGACTGTCGCTACTGATCTATCTCCAAACACTTGAAAATAAAGAAGGATTAACTTTGCTTTGGAGTCTGCCTCTGACCATCACCTTCTTAAGGTGTTGACGCAGCTGAAAAATATCAAAATTATATTCTTATACCCGAGCGCTACACACGGTCGTTGCTGTGAGCCGCCCTGTCACATCGTAAGACTGACGTTTACTGGTTCCGGAAGCGCCTGCCAGCCGGCATCACCGCGTTGACGGGCCGCAATGAAGTCAACAAGACACTCGGAACGAAAGACCTGAAGAGGCCAAGCGAAAATATGCGGAGGTGCTCGAGGAATTCGAAGCCGATTGGTCCGAATTCGGCCTGGTGCCGCTCATGGCAAGCTGAGTGGGCAACCCACTGAAAACGTCGCGTCGTCACATGCCATCACCGACCGCGAGGCGCATTCCCCAGCCCAGATAATCCATGACGATTGGCTCGCAAAGTTCCACGAAAATCCCAGTGAGCAGTTGCCTGGCATCCGGACTTCTATGGGGCATGCGGACGGAGTATCCCCTGCCTTCAACTTGATCCCGTTCCGGGAGCAGAAGGGATCTGCGACCCGATCCCGGGAACGATGCCGGTCGAGAACATCTTTTGGAAGTCGATGAGGGGCTGGATGCATCAGCAGGGCCAAAGACATTCTTCCTGACAATTCGGAGTGGCTGCGTTCCAGGCACTTCTTGCCACCGAACAATTGCGGTGGGTCCTCACTTCCAGCCGTGAGTTTGAGCTAGCGCAAAGTCCGGTGCCCTGCTTCGTCTATTACACGACCCGGATCGTTTCAGCGGTTCATCCAAACAACCAAGGACACGGAAAAATGCGTTCGATAAGGCTTATGCTGTCGGTAGCGGCGGCCACTATGATTGCGGCAGGAGCTGCTCATGCCGCGGAGATTGAAGTCAACACGATGAACATGGGCAAGCAGGGGATGTTTCAGCTTGAGCCATCCTTCGTCAAAGTCGCTCCCGGCGATACCGTCCATTTCGTCGCCAAGGACAAGGGGCACGACGTTGAAACCATTCCCGGCATGCTGCCGGAAGGTGCGCAGCCGTTCAAGGGCGAGATGAACAAGGATATTTCGGTCACCTTCACCAAGCCGGGCGTTTATGGTGTCAAATGCAACCCGCACTATGGCATGGGCATGGTGGCGCTTGTTGTGGTCGGCGACCCGAGCAGCAACCTAGAGGCGGCCAAGTCGGTCAAGCAGCCCGGCAAGGCAAAGAAAGTCTTCGACGAACTGTTCAAACAGGTCGTTCAATAATCTGGGTTTGAGTCCTTTTTAGAGGTGCGCTCATCAGCCGCTAACCAACTCTTTGCAAGGCACATATGGTGCTGCCGTTGAGCGGCGAGCACCTGTTCCTGTCCCCGAGAAACAACGAGGGTTTGCATCTCTTTTTCTCGGGGCGACCCCGTTCCCGCTACTCGCATTCCTGACACCGGGAAAATCCTCTGGGAAGCCGCGGGAATGTAGCTTCCACAAGCACGTCCGCAGGTGTCTCCGGTGGGCCTCCTCGGTCTTTTTCCGATGCGCGATCCCCAAGGCGATCCCAAGATCGGCGAAAGTACTTGAGGCACTCCGACCAAGAGCAATTCCAGGAAAAGTGCGAGCGGTTCTCCGTCCCGGGAATTGCGTAAAAACAAAGGGATAGAGCGGTTCGCCGTTTCCGTGACACGGTGAAACGCTTTAGGGGTTGGATCGCGATCTTTGCCCATCGACTACCCCCAGTGTGTGCTGAAGTTTCGGCGATCTGTCGGACAGCCAACTCGCTCCATCGCGATGCCGACCGCTCGTGAGCTCGTGAGGCTCTGAGTGGACCGACCAGATTAACATGCCAACAAAATGCATCTTATTGCGCTGGATCAAAGATCGGCCCCTGTCGGCCGTCTAAAGGTCGCGCGCTTGGTCACGGTTGGCTGAGCAGCAAGCAGATGGCGATGATGAAATCAAGGGTCGGGTTTGAAGTGAGATTGATGGCGCGATGCCTAGTGGCGGCCTTGATCCTCATTGTCGCCGTTCTTGGGCTGTCGAGTGAAGCAATTGCGGACGGCCGCCTCGGCGAGTTCCTCGGCCGGATCAAGGCCTCGGACATTGACGCCGCGGCCGACAGATTTGGCGAAGTCGGGGGCAATCCGCCCGCGGTGAAGCTGCTCAAAGATGGCCAGCTCGTCGGCTACGCCTTCCTGACGAACGACGTCGTCGATTCGACCGGCTATTCCGGCAAACCCATCAACATCGTTGTCGGCATCGATCTCGACGGCAAGATTACCGGTGCAAAGCTTGTCGAGCATCACGAGCCGATCGTCCTGGTCGGCATCCCTCAAGCCAAAATCGAGCATTATATTGACGGCTTCGTCGGCCGGCGCGTCCTCGATCCGAGCGAGGAGAGCCGCATGCCGGTCGACATCGTCAGCGGCGCGACGGTCACCATGATGGTTATTGCCGACAGCATGACGCAGTCGGCGGTCAAGATCGCGCGGTCGCGCAACCTCGGTGCGGGTGTTGCCGATGTCGCTTCCCAACCGGCCCGCCGCACCGTCGATCAGACCATAAGCGGCGTCGAAAGCTGGCAGGCCCTGCTCGGCGACGGATCGGTCCGCAGGCTTGCGATCACCAACAAGGATCTCGACGACCTGTTTCAGCGGACGGGCAACGCCGCGGCGATCGCGCGTCCTCAGACGGGCGACCCGAACGCCTCCTTCGTCAATATCTACGTTGCCCTGGCGAGCGTGCCCACGATCGGCCGATCACTGCTCGGCGATGCTGAGTATGACCGCCTTCGCCGGGATCTGAAGCCAGGCCAGCAGGCCATCCTCGTCGCAGGCGACGGGCCCTATTCCTTTCGCGGCTCCGGTTATGTGCGCGGCGGCATTTTCGATCGCATCGAGGTGATCCAGAGCGAGAGCAGCATACGCTTCCGCGATCGCAACTACAGGCGTATCGGGGCAGTTTCTGCCGCCGGCGCGCCGGACTTTCCCGAGATCGGCGTTTTCGTCACGCCTGACGGCTCCGACCTCGGTCCCGGTGCGCCATGGCGGTTCCAGCTTCTCGTGCAGCGGGCGACCGGTGCATTGGACAAGGCATTCGTTACGACGGGGCTCGACTACTCGACCCCGGAAAAGTTTCTAACAGCACCACCAGCGGCTGCGCCGCTGGTGACGAGCCCGGCGTTGTCGGCTGCCGCTCAAACGGCGGCAACAGGAGAACCCGAACCGCCGCTGTGGCAGCGCATGTGGCAGGCGCGGAAGCTCGACATCGCCGTCATGCTCGCGGCCATCGGCGTGCTCACCGCCATCTTCTTCTTCCAGGATTTCCTGGTGAAGTGGCCTCGCGCCTTCGAACGCATCCGGCTTGGCTACCTCGCGTTCACGCTCGTCTGGCTTGGCTGGTACGAGCACGCCCAGCTGTCGGTCGTGAACATTCTCACATTCTTCAACTCGCTGCGCGGCGACTTCCGCTGGGAGTATTTCCTGCGCGACCCGCTCGTCTTCATCCTGTGGTCGGCCATAGCCGCCGCGCTGCTGTTCTGGGGGCGCGGCGCCTACTGCGGCTGGCTCTGCCCGTTTGGCGCGCTACAGGAGTGGACGAACCGGGTGGCCCGGTGGCTACATGTCCCGCAGGTGCGTGTCCCGTTCTGGCTGCATCAGCGCCTGTGGCCCTTCAAATACATCATTTTCCTAGCGCTTTTCGGCCTGTCCTTCGGATCGCTCGGACTTGCCGAAGAGATGGCCGAGGTGGAGCCGTTCAAGACCGCGATCATCCTACATTTCGCGCGCGAATGGTGGTTCGTGCTGTTCGCTGTCGGCTGCCTTGCGCCCGGCCTCTTCATCGAGCGCTTCTACTGCCGCTACGTGTGTCCGCTCGGAGGCGCGCTGGCGGTCCCGGCCCGGCTGAGGATGTTCGATTGGCTGAAACGGTACAAGGAATGCGGCTCGCCCTGCCAGCGTTGCGCCAATGATTGTCCTGTCCAGGCGATCCATCCCGAGGGGACCATCAATCCAAACGAATGCATCCAGTGCCTCAACTGCCAGGTGCTCTACCACGACGACCAACGCTGCCCGGTGGTGATCCAGAAGCGCATCAAGCGTGAGAAATTCCTGGCTCTGCAGTCGCCGTCGATGCTGCCGGAACCCAAGCGAAAGCCAAGGGTCCTGGTGACCGTCAACGGTCGCGAACAATCCGTGGAACGGAAGCCTGCGGCCAGCCAGGCCGCGTCAACTGAAGGAGAGAACCAATGAAAGACGATGACAGGCCGGAGGAGACTGGAGTAAGCCGCCGCAAGCTCCTGACCGGAAGCGGCAAAGCCGCCATATTGGCCGGCCTCGCCAGCGCGGCCGGCGGCGGTGCCGTCGGCGTAGCCGGGTTCACCAGACCCGCCCATGCCAAGGAGGCGACCAGCGAGATCCGCCCAGGCGACCTCGACGAGTATTACGGCTTCAGTTCAAGCGGCCAGTGCGGCGAGGTCCGCGTCATCGGCTTGCCATCGATGCGCGAACTGATGCGAATTCCGGTGTTCAACCGCTGCAGCGCCACAGGTTGGGGCCTCACCAACGAGAGCCGGAAGATCCTGACGGAAGGCTTGATGCCGACCACGCAGGAGTTCCTCGCCAAGCGTGGTGGCGTATACCTCAACGGCGACCTGCATCATCCGCACATGTCTTTCACCGACGGCACCTATGACGGACGCTATCTGTTCGTCAACGATAAGGCCAATTGCCGCGTCGGGCGCATCCGCTGCGACGTGATGAAGTGCGACAAGGTCATCGAGATCCCGAATGCGTCGGACATCCACGGATTGCGCGTCCAGAAATATCCGCGGACCGGTTACGTGTTCGCCAACAGCGAGCACATCATCCCGATCCCCAACGACGGCAAGATCCTCGACGATCCCAAACAGTACTGGTCGGTCTTCACGGCCATCGACGGCGATACGATGAAGATCGCATGGCAGGTGCTGGTCGACGGCAATCTGGACAACACCGATGCCGACTACCAGGGCAAGTACGCGTTCTCGACCTGCTACAACTCCGAGCGGGGCGTGACCCTTGCTGACATGACGTCAGCGGACCGCGACTGGATGGTGATCTTCAACCTCAAGCGCATCGAAGATGCCGTCAAGAAGGGCGACTACAAGGAGATCAACGGCGTTCCGGTGGTCGACGGGCGGCACGGGTCGCGCTACACGCGCTACGTCCCGGCAGGCAACAATCCGCACGGCTGCAACACAGCACCCGATGGCATCCACGTTGCGATCGCCGGCAAGCTCTCGCCGACCGTCACGCTCCTGGACGTGCGCCGCTTCGACGACCTGTTCGACGACAAGATCAAGCCACGCGACGTCGTCGTCGCAGAGCCTGAGCTGGGGCTCGGCCCGCTCCACACCGCATTCGACGGAAAGGGCAATGCCTACACCACGCTGTTCCTCGACAGCCAGATCGTCAAATGGAACATCGACAAGGCGATCCAAGCTTACGGCGGCGCCAAGGTTGACCCGATCATCCAGAAACTCGACGTTCATTATCAACCCGGCCACAACCACACTTCCATGGGCGAGACCAAGGAGGCGGACGGCAAGTGGCTGATGTCGCTCAACAAGTTCTCCAAGGACCGTTTCCTGCCGGTGGGGCCGCTGCATCCCGAGAACGATCAGCTGATCGACATCTCGGGCGACGAGATGCGCCTGGTCCATGACGGTCCGAGCTTCGCCGAGCCGCACGATATCTGCCTGGTCCATCGTTCCAAGGTCCGGCCGGAGATCGTTTGGAAGCGCGACGATCCGATGTGGGAGGAAGCGCGACAGCAGGCGGCGAAGGACGGCGTAAAGCTAGAGGAAGCCGCCGATGTCATCCGCGATGGCAACAAGGTGCGTGTCTACATGCATTCCGTGGCACCTGCCTACAGCCTCGACAAATTCACGGTGAAGCAGGGTGACGAGGTCACCATCGTCGTGACCAACATGGACGATGTCGAGGACCTGACCCATGGCTTCACCATGGTGCGCCACGGGGTCGCCATGGAGATCGGGCCGCAGCAGACCGCGTCCGTGACTTTCGTAGCCGACCGCCCCGGCGTCCACTGGTACTATTGCCAGTGGTTCTGCCACGCCCTGCACATGGAAATGGCCGGGCGCATGATCGTGGAGCCTCAGCCGGCATGATCTGGCAACAGCATAAGCGGAGCGCAGTCGCGGCGGCAATCGTCGCCGCCTGCGTCTTCCTTCTTCCAGGGGCGGGGCGGGCGGAGACCCTCGCCGTCCCTGCGGCGGGTGACGGCCTTCGTCAAGCGATCGCCGCGTCGCAACCCGGCGATACGCTGAAACTCGCCGCCGGCGTGCACAAGGGGCCGATCCGGATAGACCACGCTCTCACCATCGAGGCCAAGGCCGGCGCCGTGCTCGACGGCCAAGGCCGGGGGCGCACCATCGAGGTGATCGCCCCGAACGTGGTCGTGCGTGGCCTCACGATCCGCAATTCGGGCATCGACGATCCAATGGACGCGGCGGTGTTCCTCGAAGACGGCGCCACGGGCGCGATCGTCGAGGACAGCCGGATCGAGAACAGCCTGGTCGGCGTCTATGTTCACGGCGCCGCCAACGCCATCGTGCGGAACAACCGCATCGTGGGGCGGACCGACCTCAGGTCCAACGAGCTCGGCAATGGCGTTTATGTCTGGAACGCGCCGGGGGCGCAGGTGATCGGCAATTACATCACCGGCGGACGCGACGGCATCTTCACCAATGCCAGCCGCAACAACGTCTTCCGTGGCAACCGCATCGAGAATGTCCGTTTCGCTGTCCACTACATGTACACAAACGACAGCGAGGTAAGCGGCAACGTCTCGCGCAACAATCATGACGGCTACGTCATCATGTATTCGAGCCGTCTGGTCGTTCACAGCAATCTGTCCGAGGACGACGGGGACCACGGGCTTCTGCTCAACTACGCCAACGACGCCGAAATCGAAGGCAACGTCGTGCGGCGGAGCAACCAGTGCGTCTTCATCTACAACGCCAACAAGAACCTATTCGCCCACAACTGGTTCGAGGACTGCGCCGTCGGCATCCATTTCACCGCAGGTTCGGAGCGCAACCGGATGACCGGCAACTCCTTCGTCCACAATCGCTCGCAGGTCGTTTACGTGGGCACCCGGTCGCTCGACTGGTCCGCGGACGGACGCGGCAATTACTGGAGCGACAATCCGGCTTTCGACCTGAACGGGGACGGCATAGCCGACACCGCCTACCGTCCGAACGACATCTTCGACAAGGTCGTGTGGACTTATCCGACGGCCAAGCTTCTCATCAACAGCCCGGCCGTGCAGGTCATCCGCTGGGCGCAAGCGGAATTCCCCGCGCTCCATCCGGGCGGCGTCATCGACAGCGCGCCGCTGATGGCGCCTACCCCGCCCACGCTGGAGGCGAAGCCATGACCATATCTCAGACAATCTTGATGGAAGGCGTGTCGAAACGATACGGGGATAGTTACGTCGTGCGCGACGTGGATATCTCGATCGCGCCGGGCGAGTGCGTCGCCATCGTCGGTCACAACGGAGCCGGCAAGAGCACGTTGGTCAAGATGGCGCTCGGCCTCATCACGCCGACGGCCGGCCGCATCGCGCTGCTCGGCGAGAATCCGGCGGGGCGCCACGCCATGGCATTCCGGAGCAGGATCGGCTTCCTGCCCGAGAACGTCGCCTTCTCCGCCGCCATGACGGGCCGCGAAGTGCTGCGCTTCTACGCGCGCCTCAAGCAGGTGCCGCTCGGCGGCGCCGACCGGCTCCTGGAACGCGTCGGGCTTGCCGCGGCGGCGCGCCGCCGCGTCGGCACCTATTCGAAGGGCATGCGCCAGCGCCTCGGATTGGCGCAGGCGCTGCTGGGCGAGCCGCGCGTCCTCTTCCTCGACGAGCCGACAACCGGCCTCGACATCGAGTCTCGCCAGATGTTCTACGACGTCATGGCGGAGTTGCGCGACGCCGGCGCGACGCTGCTGCTCTCCTCGCACGCGCTCAGCGACATCGAGCAGGCCGACCGCATAGCCATCATGAAGGCCGGCCGCATGCTCGCATGCGGCGCGCTACCCGAACTCCGTCGCCTGGCGGACCTGCCGCTTCGCATACGCGTGCATGTCGTCGACGGGAATGCGGCGCGGGAATTCACCGCCCGGCGCAGCGTGCAATGGCTGGACGATCTGCGCTTCGAGATGACCTGCGCCGACGACGGCAAGGTCGAGGCGATCCGCAGCGTCTCGCTGCTGCAAGGCGTCCGTGACATCGAAGTGATGCCGCCGACATTGGTCGACCTCTGTGACGAGCTTACACGGGAGGCCGCGGAATGAACGCCATAGCAACGATTGCCGGCCGCGAGATACGCGACGGCCTGCGAAACCGCTGGGCCATTGGCGCGGTCCTGCTGATGGCCGGCCTGGCGCTGACGCTTGCGTTTCTCGGCAGCGCTCCCACCGGCGTGGTCGGCGCGAGCCCGTTCGAAGTCACGGTCGTCAGCCTGTCGAGCCTGACGATTTTCCTGGTCCCGCTGATCGCGCTCCTTCTTTCCCACGACGCAATCGTCGGAGAGCGTGATCGCGGCACGCTGCTTCTTCTTCTATCCTATCCGCTCTCGCGCTGGCACGTCCTCTTCGGCAAATTCCTTGGGCACCTCTCGATCCTGACGGTGGCAACGGTGCTCGGCTACGGTGCCGCCGGGGTAGCTCTCTCCTTTACGGCCGGCGAGTTCGATGCCGACAGCCTCGGCAGCTTCGCACGCCTGGTCGGTTCGTCGGTCCTCCTCGGCGCGGTGTTCGTCGCGCTCGGATATTTGATCAGCGCAACCGTGCGCGAGCGCGCGACCGCGGCGGGCCTTGCCATCGGCATCTGGCTGGTTCTGGTTCTTCTCTACGACATGGCGCTGCTCGGGCTTGTGGTTGCGGATCAGGGCAGGACAATAAGCGCCGCTGCGTTCAACTGGCTGCTCCTGCTCGATCCCGCCGACATCTTCCGCCTCCTAAACCTCGCCGGGTTGTCGAGGACAAGTCTGTTCGCCGGAATGGCCGGCCTTGCCGAGCAGATGCAGTTCGGCCGCGCGGTGCTGCTCACCGCGTTGGCGGCCTGGGTGGCGGTTCCGCTCGCGCTGGCCGCCTTCGTCTTTTCAAGGAAAGAGCCATGATGCGCATAAAGGTTGTCGGCGCGCTAGTCGCCGCTGTCCTCCTGCTCGCCGGCTGCAACCAGGACTTGGCCGGCCTGCCCAAGCCGCCGCCGCAGGAGCCGACCGCTACATCCGTCGCTTACTTCTGTTCTATGGGCTTGCTCGAGCACGGCGGCCCGAAGGCTCAGGCCTTTCGGGTCGGCAAATCCGAGCCGCTCTGGTTCTCGTCCGTTCGCGATGCGGTCGCCTTCTCGATACTCCCGGGAGAGCCGAAGGACGTCGTCGCCATCTATGTCAACGACATGGCGAAGGCCAAGAACTGGGATCGCCCCGAGGCAGGAGCCTGGGTCGAGGCTCACGACGCCTGGTATGCAATCGAAAGCGACTACAACGCTGGTATGGGCGGCAAGGAAGTCGTGCCCTTCTCCGATGAAAAAGCCGCCCAATCGTTCACGGCGACGCACGGCGGAACGGTCGTGCGCTTCGACGACATCCCTGAGAACTACGTCCTGGAAAGCGATCTGAGCAGCGACCACGTCGCCGATTTCTCGGTCGCCTACTTGATGCAGCGCAAGACGGCGGTGATCCAATGACGATCCTTAGCGATGGAATCAATCCCGACGGCGTGTTGGCAGGCCGGCTAACACGACGCCGCTTCATTCGCATCAGCGGCGCCGTGGCAGGCGTGAGCCTTGCGGCGCTTGGGGCAGGTTCTGCGTGGCCGGGCCGGGCGTCGCCGTTGTTCCACGAATGGCATGGCGTCGCGCTCGGCGCCGATGCCTCGTTGCAGCTGTACCATCAAGATGCCGCGGAAGCCGAGTGCCTGATCGCAGATGCGCTCGACGAGGTGCACCGGCTGGAGCGCGTCTTTAGTCTCTATGACAGCACATCCGCGCTTTGCCAGTTGAACAGAGACGCCCACCTCGTTGATCCGCCGCAGGAACTGGTCGAGCTTTTGGCCATGAGCGCGCGGTACTCTCGCGCTACCGGCGGAGCCTTTGACCCGACCGTGCAGCCGCTCTGGGATCTCTACGCGAAGCATTTTGGCGTGGAGAATGCCAATCCGAACGGTCCGTCGCCGGCCGACATCGCAGACGCAGTGCGCAGATGCGGCTACCAGCGCATGACCGTCGACGCCGGCAAAGTGGTATTCGAGCGGTCGGGCATGGGCCTTACCCTGAACGGCATCGCGCAAGGCTACATTACCGATCGCGTCGCCGAGCTTCTGCGTGCCCGTGGAGTCACTCATACTCTGGTGGATATGGGAGAGACGCGCGCGCTCGACGCTCATCCGACGGGCCGGCCTTGGTCGGTTGGAATAAGGAATCCGCGCACGGATGATCGCTCCATTGCGACGATCGCTCTCGACAACCAAGCCATTTCCACGTCCGGCGGCTACGAGACTCGATTCGATGCATCAGGACGGTTCAATCACATCTTCGATCCCGCCACAGGTTCGTGCGCCAATCGCTATCTCAGCGTCTCGGTCGTCGCGCCAACCGCTGCTTGCGCCGACGCGCTCTCGACAGGCCTATCCATCTTGCCCCTAGAGCGTGCCTCGTCGATTCTCGCCGACGCCGGAGCGACGCGGGCTTATTTCGTGCTTCCTGACGGTCGCGTCGTCGACCGGAGCAGCTAGGTCGGGCGGAGCATCGGGTTGTGGTATCGTTCCATTTTGTTCGAGCGACTTCCACTGCGGAGCCATAATCGTCGCTGAACAAACAACCATGCCCGCGGGGCGTGTCAGATATTGGATACATGTCCCGCTCAACGCCGAGCTAAGGTTTGGATCTCATTGCTCCAGCGCAAAGAAACGGTCCCAGACATCCGCCATCTGTGACCCAGCCGCCGACAAGGGTGGCTAGTCTTGGGACTGCACCAAAGCGGATGAACCCACTTTGAGTCTTTGGTCTCATTCGGCGAGCAAGTAAGGAGAACTCGATGAACGACCAATTTCCAGGCCCAGAACTCTGGGAGCGTACCGTCGGCGACATAGCTGCCACGCTGCCCGGCGCTACCGCAGTCTTCAGGAAGTTCAAGATCGATTTCTGTTGCGGCGGCGATCTAACCCTCGACAGCGCAGCTCACAGGAGAGGGGTCGATCCAGCGGAGCTCGAGAGCGCGTTGGTGGCCTTGGGCACCCGCGATGGCGCTGGCACGGCGGCAGCCGCAATGAGCAACGAGGTTCTGATCGACCATATTCAGGCCTGCTACCACGAGGGTCACCGGCATGCCTTACCTGAACTGATGGCGCTATCGCGAAAGGTAGAGGCCGTGCATCGGGAGCATCCAAAGGTGCCGGCTGGGCTTTCCGAGGCGTTGCGGCTGCTCCGCAGCGAGTTGGAGCCGCATATGGCCAAGGAAGAGGCTATCTTGTTTCCGGCAATGCTGCAGTGGACCGAGGGCAAGTATGATATTCCCATTTCGGAACTGCGGCACGAGCACGACGACCAAGGCACTACGCTTCGGCTGCTTGAAACCCTAACGGATAACTTCACCCTGCCCGAAGGGGCGTGCCGGTCATGGCAAGCGCTCTATGTGGGCGTTGCGCAACTCGCCGAGGATTTGGTCGAGCACATCCACTTAGAGAACAATGTCCTTTTCCCGCGCTTCGCCGTGGCGGAAAGCCGGCCCTGACGGCAGGTTGAGACCGGAACGCCAGCCGGCGGCATTGCGAGACCTTCGGCCTTTGCATATCGCGCAAGTGTGGGGCGGTTTCGAAAAGCGAGATGTGAGCCGTGGCAGAAAGTGGCGGTGGAACTGCCGTTGCCCAAAGCTAGGTGCCGGCGCGGTGCAGCTGCCGCGGCAAGCCGTGTTCCCCGAAGTTGATCGTCGAACGACTTACGATCAGTCCAGCAGAGTCGACGACGAGGCGGGCACGGCGATTGCCGTGGAAGAAGGTCAAACGATGTCGGCCCTCGTCGGCGCCCGTCCCGCGCTCACAAAAAGATGTAATTGTCCGGTTCCTCAACAGCGACGGAATTGCCGCCGGCTCAAGACCGAGCAGCGTCCCAAGCAGTTCGGCATCGACGAATATTTCGCCCGCGCTCATCTCGATTTTGTGGCAGCGATCCGACAATTCCGGGCTCCTGAAAGGTTCGCAGCTCATGAAAGTCAGACCAGCCAGGCAACCAGGAGCATCCCGACCACGATGAGCACAAGGCCGCCGACAAGCATGGGCAGCAGGGAGCTCTCGTGCCGGGCATCCGCCTTGGTCTCCTGATCGAAGCCGTTCATGTCAGAAATACTCCTGTGCTGGTTCTCGATGCGGGCTCTCAGAGAACGCGACCGAACTTCACGCTCCACCTCAAGGCGCTTGCCTGCTCAGACGATGCAGCAGCGCGTTGAGTTTTCTCCACTGGGCGGGGTTCGAGGCGCGTAGCGCGGCACAAGCCTTTCCAGCCTGTCGGCAAGCCGCGTCAGCATGCCCGGCCTTCGCCAAGGCTTCGAGACTCGTGACCAGGATATCTGTCAGGACAGACACCGTATGATCGCCGCTGAAAGTTGCGATACCAGCTTCCGCCTCGATCCGGTCCGCGCCCATGTCACCACTCACCGCCGTCGGAAATGCCAAGATGCTCCTTGGCGCCCGCGGTCATCCTCTGTGGCGACCAGGCCGGCTCGTAGGTTAGGGTGACGTCGACGAACTCGACGCCTGGTACACTCCAAGCCGCGTCGCGAGCTCCCTCCGTCAGGTAATTGGTGGCTGGGCAGCCGCGTGTCGTCGTGCTCATCACTATGTTGACGACACCGCCGTCGTTGACCAGGACGGCGTAGACGAGCCCGAGATCGACGATGTTGTAGCCGAGCTCCGGATCGATCACGAGTCGAAGCGCTTCCTTGACCTTCTCGTCGTCCAGCTGCAATTCCGCTCCAACACTCATGTCCACACCTTCCGCCGCCTCGCTGCAGCGCGCAGCGCTCGGCTCACGCTGCCTTCGACAGGCGGCCGATCTCGACGCGCCAGACCTCCGGCCCCCTTTCGAGATAGGCCCAGGAGAACTGCTGGGGATGTTCCGCCTCAAGCTGGTAATAGAGCGGCTTGGGATCGTGGTCGTTGATGAGAACGAACTTCCCGCCAGGGGCTAGCTCATCGACAAGCTCGAAGATCTTCTGGTGCCGCTGCATAGGCACGAGGCTGCGGACATCTATTTCGTTTGGGACGGCGGTATGCGGCATCGGTTCATCCTTCGATTGCGTTGACGAGCGGGCAACCCATTCGCGCGCCGCCAGCGGCGGCGATGCGTACGTCGGGCTTCGCTACCCTTTACGATAGTCGGCGTTAAAACATATATTGTCAATATATGTTTTATCACTCAACTGCGCAACCTTGCAAAACATATAGCAGTCGCGCACCTTTCTTGGAGGAGCGACTGGACGAGCGACATTTCGCTAGTGGCCAGCAAAGGGATTTTTGGATGAGACTGACGGATTTTTCCGACTACTCGCTTCGCGTGCTCTTATACGCGGCGGCCAGGGACGGTCAGTTGATCACCATCGAGGAAACCTCCAAGGTCTATGGGATCTCGCGGGCGCACCTGATGAAGGTGGCCAACCAATTGACCCGTGCCGGTTTTTTGAAGGCGGTTCGAGGCCGTTCCGGCGGCTTGACGCTTGCCAAGGCTCCGGCACAGATCCGATTGGGCGACGTGCTGCGGGCCACGGAGCCCGATTTTGCTCTGGTCGAATGTTTCAGGAGCGACAACCATTGCCTGATCACTCCTCGTTGCCGCCTGCGCGGAGCGCTCAAGGAGGCGCTCGCAGCCTTCGCTGGGACGCTCGACCGCTACACCTTGGCCGATCTTCTGCTCCGCCCCGAAGACTTCGGAGTTCAGCCGTCAGCCTAACGTCCATCTCCTGCCGCTTCAGCTGGTCGTCGGCCAAGCCTATGATTGACCGCCGCAATGATATTGAGGTCAGTTGCACCAAGGACTGACAGCAGCAACCGATCGGGCGTCGGAGGTGTCCTGCGAGGAAAACGCCGCGCTATAAGGAGCTTGCGGCAGCGGCGCAGACACTACATGGTGGATCGAAAGAGAATGCCCATACAGAGGCGAGATGTCGGATAGCGGAGAAACACAACATGAGTCATCTCGACCGCTCGTTAATTGCCGACTTGCCGCCGTTCCAAGGGCTAAATCCCGGGGAACTCGACCACATGATCGGTCAGGCGCGGGCGCTGCGCATCGCAAAGGAACAGCCGGTCTTCGAGCAGGAGTTGGAGGCGCACTCCTTCTTCCTGTTGCTGGACGGCCATGTACGCGTGGTCAAGACCACTCCGGACGGCGACGAGGTGATCGTGCGCTATATCAGCCCTGGAGAATTGATGGGCATTGCCAACGCGCTTGGGATCATCACCTATCCGGCCAGCGCGATCGCCGTCACCGACTGCGTGGTGTTGGCGTGGCCTAGCAGCCTCTGGTCGGAATTCGCTTCATCCTATCCCAGTTTCAGCGCCAACGCATACAAGACCATCGGCAGCCGCCTGCAGGATGCCCATGCACGCGTGATCGAGATGTCGACTGAGCAGGTCGACCGACGAGTGGCTCATGCCCTGCTCAAGCTGGTGAAGCAGACGGGCAGGAAGACTGAGGAAGGCTTTTTGATAGACTTTCCCCTTTCCCGCCAGGACATCGCTGAGATGACGGGCACGAGGCTGCACACGGTCAGCCGCCTTCTGTCGGCTTGGGAAGACGACGGGCTGGTGAGAAGCGGACGCCAGAAAGTGACCGTCGTTGAACCGCACCGCCTGCTCATGCTTGCAGAAGGCCGCATTCCAAAAACTGTCGGCTGAACATGGCGAGTTGAGCGCAGCCGCCAACCCGCCGAGCAATCCGCCGGGGTGGACGCCCCCCTTCGTCGACAAGGTCCATCGGTATCAGGCGCCGGACACGCCGCTTGTTGGCTCAGCCTCGTCGGATCAGAATGCGATAGTGTCCTTCCGGGTCGAAGGCTCCGCGCCATAAGTGGCCGCGCGCCTCCAACTCTTCGAAGAGGAAGAGGGGTTCGCGCGGCAACAGGGCTGCCAGCGTCTGACCCGACGTGAGCGCCTCGACACCTTCGAGCGTCCGCACCATCGGCTCAGGCGGTTCAAGACCGCGATTGTCTAGCTCAACCGCTGGCTCAGGCCAGGTATTGGGGTCGACGGTCTGGACCGGTGCCGAAACTGCTGCGCCGGAATTCTGCTCCCCGGCAGTCGGCCTGAAGGTCACCTCCCAGTCACCGTTGCCGATCTCGCGCGCCTTGGGTTCGAACCCGCGCTGGGCCAAGACATGAAAAAGCGGGAGCGGCTTGAACGGTGCAAGCAGGCGCAGGCCTTGGCCGGGAGCGAGCGCAGCTACCGCCTCCATGATAGCGCCGAAGGGCTCGCCGCCTTTTGCGATGATCGGACGGACATCAAGTTCGTAGTCTGGCTGGGTCATTGCAGCCTCCTCTTGCGTTGTTCAATGCGTTCTTGGCAGGAAAAGGCGCGGCGGCACGGCTCCCTCCGGCGAACGCTGGGCGTAGGGCACGTTCTTGAGGCTTCGCGCCAGAACGAGTTCGCTCACGATAGCCAGCGATGCGAGCAGCGTCCCGCCCGTGGCGATGCGGAACAGGCTGGGCTGTTCGGCAAGCAGGGCGGCGGCGCCGACCGTCACGCTAAGGAAGTAGACCGCAAACCACACCCGATCACGCGGTTCTGCGACAAGATCCTGCACGCGCGGTGTCGGCTTCTTGCCCATCACGGGGCCATAGCATTCTAACCAGGTCAGGAACGGCACTATCTTGTAAAGTTGCGATAGCCCCAGGCCGCTAAGCCAGCCGAACGCGACCAGATAAAGCAGCGCTTCGGCGTGCTTCTCTAGCGTCCCGCTTGCCAGCAAGGTGAGCAGCATGGCAGCGGACAGGGCAAGCGCCAGAAAGGCTCCCTTAGCCGCGTGGCTATTGAGTTCGACGGCCCGACGTTTTCGGTGGCGGTAGAAGAAGGCAAGATCGGCACCGTAGAAGATTAGCGATACGCCGCCGAGCTGAACGGCGAGTATGCGTGCCGAGACGGTCACATCGGGAGTTCCGAACAGGCTCGCAAGAGGTGCTGCCAAAGCCATGAGCAGCAACGCAATCGCGCCCGCCCACCAGACGATCTTGCTGCTCCGCCGCTCCTTGTGCGGCGACAGCATGAACATCGGCAAAAGCCGATAGGAGACTCCAATAGCGGAAAAGCTCAGCCAGCCACCGAGCCCAACCGCGATATGGACAGGAAGTGCCTGCGTTCGAAAGTCGAGTTCAGCCAGTGCTGGAAGGCGGCCAGAGAGCTGCAGCGCGAACAGCGCGCCGAGGACGGCGGTAGCGAGCACGCTCAGCAACCCCACCGTGACGAACCGCGCTGGAAACGGTAGACGAGCGCCCCAGAGCGTCCCGCCAAGCACGCCCGCCGCAATTGCAAAGCCGACCGGTAGCAACACGCCAGCCCAGGCCAGCAGCGGAACCCCAGTCTCGATCGCGCCCGAAACCTCCAGGAAGCCGCCGAGTAGGCATACAAGGCCGGCCAAGAGGCACAATAGGGCGGGCAATACAAAGCCTTCGCCGCGCAATGGCCGGGCGATCAGCACAGGCAGGAACTGGAACAGCGCCCCGCACATCAGCAGACTAAGCCACCCGATAGTAATCATGTGCACGACCACCAACGTCTCGGGCGCTTCCGCCGCCGCCGAGGGGAAGCCATAGCCGACGACCATCAACACCTGCGCGCCGACAAAAAAGAACAGCGCCGCGGCAAAGTAAGACATCGTCCAGCGTGATAGCGCGGAGTGCATCATTGCTCTCTCCGCGAAGCACTGCCAATGCTGAATGTCCGAGCTGAATTCCTTCGAAGCACCTCTGTCGGCCGGTATTTCTGCGAGTCAGTGTGCCAAGTGGTAACGGAGTAAAGCATGGATGTGACTGCTCTGAATGATCCGATATGTGACTTTATGAGCCATCCTGACCTTTCGATCTTTGTCTAAGCGCAAGCTAGTTGACTGAGGCTGGGGCTAAGCCGAATAGGACCAAAACCTAGCTACGATGAGCGGGTGGACTGGTGATAGGCCGCCTCGGGCAGCACTGCCAGAGATATTCTACCCGCTTCGGGTCGCGCTTTGGCCTACCCGTCGCCAAGAGGCCCCGCAAGATCAATGGCTGCCTTGCTCAATCGAGACCAAGGCGAATGAGCAGTTCCCTCAGCGACATTCCTAATCGCCGCGATGATTGTCTTAGCAACAAATCTGGGGCAACTTGCCGCCGGATTTGCTCCCGCGGCGCTATTTCACGGCCACTTGAGACAGAGCCCTCCCATAAGCCAACAGAAACAGCCCAAACGCGACAATCCACAAAGCGCCGGAAAGGCTTGCCAGCAGGCCGAAATTGGCAGGCAGCGCCTCTATCAGCAGGCGCGAGAGGCAACAGCTCGTCATCGCCGCGAGCGCACAGGTCGCAGGCATCGAGGGCCTGAAGGCGAGCCGGCCATGCTTGCGGATCATGCTCGCCATGATGGCCAGCGCCATGGTTCCGACGGCGCCGATGGTCCATGCATGAACAGCGGTCGCCTGCCCCAGCATTGCCGGCGCGAAGATATGGATCGCTAGCAAACCAAAACCCACGACGATCCAGCCATATCCGATGTGAAGGCCAAGCACCGTCGACGAGGACAGGCTGCGCCAGCCTTTCCATTGCGCGACCCTGGCCGCCTGGCTGAAAGCGGCGAGAGCACAGGCAAAGCCGGTGAGTTGCGCCTCAGGCGCAACAACCCATGAACAAAGCGCGGAACCGGTCGCCAGCGCCGCCGCGTACTCTCTGGGAGTGGAGCGGCTGAGGACAATTCGACCGCCGGCGCTCTCGACATAGGCCACGGTCAAGGCCGGCACGACCCGCCCTCCGATGATGGCGACCAGCGAGATGATCGAAACGAGCGCCAGCCTCAGTGCAAGTTCCACCTGGTACGATGCCGCAACGAGTCCGTTGCTGGCACAAAAAACGGCCAGGAGAAGCACTATCTTGATATCGCGGCGATCCCGACTGGCGATCACTGCTCGGGCCGCGATCGACAACAGGGCAAGTATCCAGACGGACGAGAACGTAAGCCCAAGCGACGGTGACACCACCAAGAACCCCGCGCGGCTGCAGGCCCACGAGAGAACGAGCAGATGTGTGGTGCGCGGCGACACTGCGCGATGTCCCGTCCAGCGGGGCAGCGCGGTCAGCAGGAACCCGGTCAACACCGCCGGAACCATCCCGAACAGAAGCATGTCGCGGTGCCAGTCGCCGGCGGAGAGTCCTGCCGGGCCGAAGGCTTGCAGTCCGAACGCCGACGGCAACCAGCCGCTGCCGCCGAGGACGGCATCGACAACAGCCACGAGAAAGAACGGTCGAAACGGCAAGTGGACCGGCTTCGTCTCGAAGGCCTTGAAGTTGTCGTCGGCGCCCATGCGACCGTCCTCCGGAATAGCGATGTATCTCCTCCGGCATGGCCGCCATTGGACGGACTGGCAGGAAGGACAAGCATGGCGCAATAAGTGCGACCATCGATTTGGTGTTTGCTCCAGCGCAAACATCCCTCGAAAGCATCGGCTATCTTGAAGATTGTGAGGTAGCCCAGCGATCTGGCTCCGGCATGGGAGTGTTTCGCGCCTCTCGGCCAGGCTGCCCAAGGCTCAGGTCAACTGCGCAGCGACTCCAGGCAGGCTGACCGCGACGGGGGTAGAAGAATATGAAGCACGGCCTTCCTGAAAACAGCGCTGCGGAAATGGCGATCACCGTTGCCCGGCTGGCAGGGCTGATCGAGGAGGCGGGGTTGGATAGCCGGTGCCGCTCCAAGCTCGACGAGACGTTGTCCCGCTTCGCCAGTTTGGAGATAGTGCCGGCGGCACGCGGACATCTCACCAACGCTCGCCATCAACGCGCGCATATCGAGGCGATTCTATTGTTCTTGCAGGATCTCGACGAGATAGGAGAGGCCGAATGGGACAGCAGTGTCTGCCAGGACTTCGCCCTTCTCTTCGACGACATCGCGACGATGGCAAGGGACGGCGCGCTTTCGATGCGGCAGCTCGGTCAATTTGCCGCCCTCTCCGCGGTCGTGCGGCACCTCGAGCCGGCCGATCATTGAGCCGGTTCTCTTTTCCCGATTTCGATCAGCCATTCCGGCGGAATTTCAAGGCAGACCCCGGCCAAAGATGACTCGATCTGACGCTTCAATCGGCGGGATCGAAGTCCAGGTTCACCGAGAAGACTGACCTTCGACCCAAGGACTTCCAGTCCGATCGTCGGAAACGAGGATGGCGCACATCACTGCCATGCCGAGTGCCTACAGGCGCTCAACGATGTCGGATTCACCGTTCCCGCCAATGGCGCCGTGTACTGGGTTGGAGAAGCGATGGACCACGTCAACTTCGTCGATCTTCCCTGGACACCGGAGAAGGTCGTCAGCATGATCAAGATGGCGGCTTCCAATGCCGCCCATCTGGCCGGGCTCTTCAAGACCAAAACCTATGCCGGTGTCCCTGCCGGCGATTAATGTCTCTCCTATCGCCCGATCAGCGTCAGCCCGAACAGGATGATCAGCCAAAGCCCGGTGGCCGCTACGGCCAGCCGCGGCAACGTGCCGGTCAGATGCATGAACAGCATGGCGATCAGGATCGCCTTTGCGGCGGCGATCGCCAGGTTGAGCGCGACGTTGAAACCGCCGAGATCGACCAAAGATGAGCCTACCGTCAGCGTCAGCAGCGCCAGGAGACCGAGATAGCCGAAGGTGAGTTTGCGCAGTTCGCTCATCGGTTGATCAGGTAAAGGACGGGGAACATGAACACCCATATGATGTCGACGAAGTGCCAGTAGAGGCCTACGGTCACGACCCGGCGCAGCCGGTTGGCAGGACTGGCGGTCCGCCAGAGCGCAATCATGCCGGCGATGACCACGATGCCGCCGATCAGGTGCAGCGCATGCAGCGAGGTCATCGCGAAATAGAGGCCGAAGAAGAATTCGGCATGAACCGGATCCGGCCCGGCGTAGCGGAACGGCATGCCGAGGAGCGGCGCCAGTCCTTCGCCGATCTCCTTGCCGTATTCGATCCCCTTCACGACCAGGAAGCACAGGCCCAGGCCCGAGGTGACGACCAGCGCCCAGACCGTCGCGCGCCAACGCCTCTGAAGCGCAAGCCTGTGCGCCAGCGCCATGGTGAAGCTGCTGGTGATCAGCACGGCCGTGTTGAAGGTGCCGAGCGGCAGCGAAAGATGTTTCGAGGCGGCCGCAAAGGCTGGGCCGAAATCGACATGGGCTACGAGGAAGACAAGGAAGATCGCGCCGAACAGCATCGCCTCGGAGCCGATGAACACCCACATGGCAAAAGTGTCGGCGCGCCGTTCGCGTTGCGGCGTGTCGAAGGCGATGCTTTCCGTGCCGCTCATCCCGCTGCCTCCTCCCGGTGCGGGCTGAAGCGCTCATGCTCGAGGCCCTTCATGTCGTAGGCATAGGCCGGTCGCGTCACGACCGGCATGGTCTCGAAATTATGCGGCGGCGGCGGCGAGCCCGTCTGCCATTCGAGCCCGGTGGCGTTCCAGGGATTATCGGGCGCCCGGGCGCCGCGAAACAGCGACCAGCCGAGATAGAACAATGGCATAAGGTAGCCGATCGCCAGCACCACCGCGCCGGCCGAGGACAAGACGTTCCAGAACTGGAACTCTGGTGGATAGGTATGATAGCGGCGGGGCATGCCGTCGAAGCCCAGCACATATTGCGGGAAGAAGGTCAGGTTGAAGCCGATGAAGGTGACGGTCGCCGCAATTCGCCCCGCCGTTTCCGAATACATGCGGCCGGTCATCTTCGGCCACCAGAAATGCAGGCCGGCCATATAGGCGGTCACCATGCCGCCGACCATGATGTAGTGGAAATGCGCGATGACGAAGTATGTGTCGTGGACATGCACATCGACCGCAAGCGAGGCAAGGAATAGCCCCGCCAGCCCGCCGAAGGTGAACAGCGCGAGGAAGAACAGCGCGTAAAGCATCGGCGTCTCGAAGCTGATCTCGCCCTTGCGCAGCGTCAGGCTCCAGTTGAAGACCTTGATCGCCGACGGAATGGCGACGCAGAAGGACAGGAACGAGAACACCACGCCGGCATAGGCCGACTGCCCGCTGACGAACATGTGGTGGCCCCAGACCAGGAAGCCGAAGACGGCGATCGCGATCGACGACATCGCCACCGCCTTGTAGCCGAACAGCGGCCGACGGCTGAAGCAGGGCAGCACCTCCGACACCACGCCCATACCGGGCAGGATCATGATGTAGACGGCCGGGTGCGAATAGAACCAGAAGAGGTGCTGGAAGAGCAGCGGATCCCCGCCGAGAGCGGGATTGAAGATGCCGATGCCGAACACGCGCTCCAGCACGATCAGGATCAGCGAGGCGGCGAGCACAGGCGTTGCCAGCACCATCACCAGGCTGGTGGCGTAAAGCGTCCAGACGAAGATCGGCAAGCGGAACCAGGTGAGCCCGGGCGCGCGCAGGGTATGCACCGTAACGATGAAGTTGATGCCTGTCATGATCGTCGAGAAGCCGACGATGAAGACACCGAACGCCGCGGTCGAGACCCAGCCATTGGCATAGAGCGTCGAGAGCGGCGTGTAGAAGGTCCAGCCGGTGTCGACGCCGCCGGCCACCACCGCAAACAGCGCGAACAGGCTGCCCGAGATGAAGACATACCAGCTGGCGAGGTTGAGCCGCGGGAAAGCCAGATCGCGCGCGCCGATCATCAGAGGCAACAGGAAATTGCCCAAGCTCGCCGGGATCGACGGCACCAGGAAGAACCAGACCATGATGATGCCGTGCAGCGAGAACAGCCTGTTATAGACATCGTCGGAGACGAGGTCGCCGGCCGGCGTCGCCAGCTCGATCCGCATCAGCACCGCCATGGCGCCGCCGAGGAAGAAGAAGGCCGTCAGCGACACAAGATAGAGCCATGCGACGCGTTTATGGTCGGTGGTGAGCAGCCACGCCCGGGGACCGCTGCCTTCGCCAAGATAAGTGCCGGACATCGCCGCGTTGGTCATTGCCTGGCTCCAGCCGTTGGTTGCGGCGAAAGCGCCTTCAGATAGGCAAGCAGCATCTGCAGCTCGCCTTCGTCGATGAGGCCGTCGAAGCTCGGCATGACTGGCTCGTAGCCTGCGGCGACCTCCTTCTTCGGGTTGAGAATGGAGTCGCGCAGGTAACGCTCGTCGGCGATCACCGTTTGCTGATTGTCGAGCGCCACCGGACGGCCGAAGATGCCATCCAGGGATGGCGCCCTCACCTTGCTGCTCGCGCCGTGGCAGCCGGAACAGCCCAGGGCGCGAAAGAGTTTCTCGCCGCTCGCGGCGAGCGTCTCGCCCTCGCCCTGGCTGTTCAGCCAAGCGGCATATTGCTCGGGGGCCATCGCGATCACCCAGCCGCCCATTTCCGAATGCTGCGTGCCGCAATATTGGGCGCAGAACAGATGGTAGCGGCCGGGCTGGGTGGCGATGAACCAGATATGCGTCGTGCGCCCCGGCACCGCGTCCTGCTTGATGCGGAAGGCCGGCACATAAAACGAGTGGATAACGTCCTGCGCGGCGAGCGACACGACAACGACCTTGCCGACGGGAACGTGCAGTTCGTTGATCTCGCGCTGGCCGCCTGGTTGCCTGAACTCCCACATCCATTGTTTGCCAAGGCCGCTGATCTCCAGCGCGTCCGCCGGCGGATGGTCGCGGCGAACGAAGAGCGCCGCGCCCCAGCCGAAGAAGATGAAAGCGATGACCAGGCTGGCGATCGTCCAGCTCATCTCCAGCGGCAGGCTGCGGGAACGCTTGCCTGTTCGATCCGCCTTTGAGCCGACGCGGTATTTCACAGCGTAGCCGACCACCAGCCCGGCGAGCGCCAGCCCGAGAACGGCAGAAAAAGCGAGCAGCGTGTAGAACAGCGCGTCGATCCGACCGGCTTCCGATGAAGCCTCCTGGGGGAAGAAGGGGATGCCGAAGCTCACCTTGCCCTCCCCCAGCCTTGCCAGAGCACTGTCGCGCCGAGGCCGAACAGCGTGGCCAGGCTCGCCACTTTCAGTGCCGCCCAGATCGCTGGCGTGTACTGGCCCTTCGAACTGTCGAACCCGGCGCAGAGCAAGAAGACATGATCGGCAATCGACCCGAGCTTATTCTCCGACGCTTCGACCAGCGCGAGTTGGAGATCACGCGGCGTGAAAGTGAGCGCCGGCAGCACCTGCGCAATTCGACCCGTTGGCGTAAGCGCGATAACCGCAATCGGGTGAACGAACTGATCGATGCCCTTGCGCCGATCGAAATTGATACCTGCCTCATTGGCCAGCGCCGCGCCGGCGCCGTCGCTGCTGGTCAGGAACCGCCAGGCGGCGAGCCCTGCCGGACCTGCGGCGGAAGCGATTTCGTCTTGCGCCGCAGCTGCGTCGGCTGGTGTCTCCCTGGGATCAATCGAGATGAAAAGCGCGCGATAATCCGCCGGTCGAAGTGATGTCTTCTTCAGGTCGGAGGCAACGGCCTGCTGAGTGACGCCGCACAGGTTCGGGCATTTGTCGTAACCGAAGATGACGAGCGCCGGATGGCCGTCCAGTGTTGCGCCCAGCGTCAGCTTCCGGCCGCCGGCGTCGACCAATTCGCGGTCCGCCGTCAGCTGCGCGCCGAGCTTCGGATCGAATGTCGGTCGCTCGGCGGCAGTGGCCGCCCCGACAACCAGCAGACAAAGCGCGGCTAACAGGCTTCTCATCGCCCTGCCTCGTCACTTTGCTGCTGACAATTCTGGGCCTGGGATGTGCGGGGAACTGCAGCCGCGAGCAGGTTGCAATCTCCAGGTTCCGGGGCTGTGGCGTCGGGCTGTGACCAATCCGGCAAGCCGTTGTTGACCACTGCCCACATTGCGTCGTCGATCGGAATGCGCGCGATGCCGGCGCTGCGGTCGACCCAGCCGAGCATTTTCAGCTGGCGATCCTCCTCGGCGCGGAAGTTGACAAGGTCCTGCCTTGGTGCGCTCTGCAAATCGGGAGCTTCCGGACTGGCGTTCTCGGGTGGCGGCAGCCAGCTCGGCGTGGTGTTGAAGACGAGTTTGATGCAGAACGCGGCCAAGGCCAAAAACACCAACAGCCCGCCGCCGAAAGCGAGCAGCACCCGCGGCTGGACATCGCGCGTCTCGGGATGGCGGCGAGCTTTAGCCATGGGCGGCCTCCCGCTTCCACCAGACCATCCTATCCGGCCGGCGCAGCAGGAAAAGGAACAGGGCGAGCCACAACCCGCCTACTCCAATCCAGGCAACCGCATCATGCCACAGTGCCGGCGGACCACCGGCGAAGAGCGGCGGTCGAATGCGCCAGAACACATCGGCGAGATGGCCGGCCAGAACTATGCCCGCCAGCCAGATCAGGCCGTCATGGCTGCGCTTGAGCGGTCGACTGAGCGAGCCCGCGAACGCAGCCACCTGCAAGGCTAGCAGCAGCCACAGCAGATACTGCCAGCCGCCGGTGGCGCGGACGATGTACCCGTGGATCTCGTCCGGAAGGTCTCCACCCCAAACGACGATCCACTGCATGAAGACGAGGTAGATCCAGGTCAGCACGAAGCCGAACTGCATGTTGGAGAGATCTTCGCTTAGCGAGGTTTCCTCATCTCCCCCCGGCAAGAGCTCGACCGCCCGCCTCGCCGCCAGCACCAGGGCGGCAAGCGCGAATGCCCCGACCACTTCTGCCGCCACCTCGCAAAGCGCGTAGATGGTGGAGGTGAATTCCGGCTCTATCGACAGCATCCAGTCGATCGCAAAGACGCTGACAGCAAGCGCGTGGAAGATCAGGCCGAAAGCATATTTCCTACCATTGCCAGTCTTTACGGAATCCTCCGCAGTCGGGCCCAGCATCATCCAGGCGAGAACGACCCAGATAGCGCCGCAGACGGCGAAGCGCAGCAGGAAGAATGGGACGTTGAGATAGGCGAGCTTCTCGCGGACCTTCTCCGGCAGCATCCCGGAGTCGGGGCCGGCCCATGGGAAGATCAGGTCGAGCCTCATCAACACCGGCAGGAGCAAGATCAGCGCAAACGGCAACATCGCGACCATGATCCGCAAGGGCTGGCGGACCGCATCGCCCCAGCGTCCGCCGGTCAGCCCGTGCACCATCAGGATCGTCAGCGCACCGAGTGGAAGGCTGAGCACAAATATGGCTGCGGCCAGCCAGGCGCCCAGCATTGCCTTAGCATCGAGCGATACCCCGAGCACGCACAGGACAAGTCCCGCGATGCCGGCGGCCAGACAGCCCTGCTCGATTCGGCTCATGGCGATGCCTCCGCGTCGAGCCGTGCGCGCAGGCTTTGCGGGAGCTCGGCGACAGGTGCGTCGCGCGAATATTGCAGGGCGCGGATATAGGCGACGATCGCCCAGCGGTCGCGCGGCGGCACGCGCGCCGCGTAAGAGTACATGGCGCCATAGCCGTCGCTGATGACGTCGTAGAAGTGCCGGTCCGAAGCCTTGCGCAACGCATCCTGATGGTAGCTAGGCGGGGCCGGGAAGCCGCGTTGGACGATCATGCCGTGACCGTCGCCGGTGCGGCCGTGGCAAGGCGAGCAGAAGATATCGAAACGCTGCTCGCCGCGCTGCAGCAGCTCCATCGTGATCGGATAGGGTACCCGCTGCGGGGTCGGCGAAAGATCGGCGTCGCGCGTCACCGTACCCGTCACCGGGGTGCGTGCTGACATGCCGTCGGCAAACTGGTTGCTTGCCTCCAGCGGATCGTAACGCGGCTGGTCCTCCATATCCTGACGACAGCCGGCGATGGCCAGCGCGCCGAGCATGAGCGTGAGGCGCAGGCCGCTCACGCCTCCACCTCCTCGACAGTCTCGGCGCCGAGGCGCGTCAGTTGGCCCCTGGTCACGCCCTTGCGGTATTTCGGATCGGCCGCTTCGATCAGCAGATAGAACCTGCCGCCGCGTGCATAGGTGAAGCTCTCGGCGTTGAACACCGGATGATGGTAGCGAGGCAGTCCATTGGCCGCGAGCAGGCCCAGAAAGCCGGCGAAGGCAGCGCCGAGGATGCCGACCTCGAAGGCGATGACGACGAAAGCCGGCCAGGAATGCAGCGGCCTGCCGCCGACATTGATTGGATAGTCGACTTCGACGGAATACCAGATCAGAGCATAGACGAG
Source organism: Mesorhizobium sp. WSM4976 (assembly GCF_029625685.1). Lineage (NCBI taxonomy): Bacteria > Pseudomonadati > Pseudomonadota > Alphaproteobacteria > Hyphomicrobiales > Phyllobacteriaceae > Mesorhizobium > Mesorhizobium sp. WSM4976. The sequence continues at coordinate 399,241 of NZ_JARTVT010000001.1, read as the reverse complement.
AGCAGCACCTGCAATACCGCCGGCGAGCACGACCCAGGGCAGCCGCGACTTCGGGATCTCCAATATCCCGTCCAGCTCGTTCATCGGAAACGGTGAGAACGCATCCATGCGACGATACCCGCGCTCGCGCATGTGGCGCGCCGCCGCAACGAGGGCTTCGGGATCGGCAAACACCGCCATGAGACCGTAGAGGCTCATCTGAGCTTGCCCTCTTCTTCAGCCAACTCCTCGACTTCGAAGATGGTGATCGCCGGCAGGATGCGGATGAACAGGAAGACAAGCGCGAAGAAGGTTCCGATCGAGCCGAACAGGATGCCGAAATCGAGCCAGGTCAGCGACTGCTCACCCCAGGCGGACGGCAGGTAATCGCGGCTCGGCCCCGTCACGACGATGATGTAGCGCTCGATCCACATGCCGATGTTGATCGCGACGGCAATAGCGAAAAGCAGCGGCATGTTGCGGCGGATGCGTTTGAACCACAGCAGTTGCAGCACGCCGCAGTTCAGGCTGAGCATTAGCCAGAACAGCGGCGCATAAGGACCGATGGCGCGCTGTACCATCATGGCGCGTTCATAGGGCTCGCCCGAATACCAGGCGAAGAATGCTTCGGAGACATAGCCATAGGCGACGACCATGCCGGCGGCGATCATCAGCTTGGCGGCATTGTCCATGTGCCGCAGCGTGATCAGGTCCTCGACCGAGAACGCCCAGCGCAGCGGAATGGCGATGGTAAGCACCATGGCGAAACCGGACAGCAGTGCGCCGGCGACGAAATAAGGCGGAAAGATCGTCGAGTGGTAGCCGGGCGTGATCGCGAAGGTGAAGTCGAGCGAGACGATCGAGTGCACCGAGACGACCAGCGGCGTGGCCAGGGCCGCCAGCAGGAAATAGACTATCCTGTAGCGCGCCCAATGATAGGCCGAGCCGCGCCAGCCGAGTGCCAATATGCCGTAGAAAAGCTGCGCCGCTCTCGACCTTGCGCGATCTCGCAACACCGCAAGATCGGGCAGAAGGCCCATGTACCAGAACAGCAGCGAGACGGTCGCGTAGGTCGCGATCGCGGCAAAATCCCAGACCAGTGGACTGCGCCATTGCGGCCAATGCATATGCACATTGGGTAGCGGCAGCAGCCAATAGAAGAACCACGGCCGTCCGAGATGCAGGATCGGAAACAGTCCAGCCATGGCGACCGCGAACAGCGTCATGGCCTCGGCGAAACGGTTGATCGAGGCGCGCCATGGCTGGCGCAGCAAAAGCAGCACCGCCGAGATCAGCGTGCCGGCGTGGCCGATGCCGATCCACCAGACGAAGTTGGAAATCATCGTGCCCCAGACCACGGGCATGTTGATGCCGTAGGCGCCGACCCCGACGGAAATCAGGTAGATGATCGAGTAGAGGAAGAGCAGGACGAGCAGGAAGCAGAGGAAGAACGCGGTCCAGAAATGGCGCGGCAGGCGGCCTTTGAGCACGATCGAGCCGATGCGCCCGGTGATCTCTGGAAAATCGTGGCGGCCGCGCATGACGTCCAAGCTGTTCGCGCCGGCTTCAGCCATCGGTCGCCTCGCCCGGCTTGGCAAGCCTGCCGTTCGGATTGGAGATCTTGCCGAGATAGGAGGTGCGCGGCCTTGTGTTCAACTCCTCCAGCAGCGCGTAGTTCTGGGGCGCACTTTTCTCGCGAACGACCTTTGCGTCTTTCCTGTTGCGATCGCCGAAGGTGATGGCCTGGGTCGGGCAAGCCTGCTGGCAGGCAGTGACCACTTCACCATCGGCAATGTCGCGATTTTCGATCTGCGCCTGGATGCGCTTGGCGCTGATGCGCTGGACGCAGTAGGTGCATTTCTCCATCACGCCGCGCGAACGAACGCTGACATTGGGGTTGTGAACGCCCTGCTCCGGACCGGCTTCGTCCTTGTCGAAGGACTGGTGCTCGAGGAAGTTGAAGCGCCGCACCTTGTAGGGGCAATTCTGCGAGCAATAGCGCGTGCCGATGCAGCGGTTGTAGACCTGAGCGTTCAACCCATCATGGGTGTGCACGGTGGCGTTGACCGGGCAGACCACTTCGCAGGGCGCCTTCTCGCAATGCATGCAGGGAACCGGCTGGAAAAGGGTCTCGGGCGCATCGAGCGGACCGGCATAGTAACGGTCGACCCGCAGCCAATGCATTTCGTGGCTGCGCTCGCATTCTTCCGGCCCGACCGTCGCGATGTTGTTCTCCGCCTGGCAAGCAGAGACGCAGGCCATGCAGCCGATACAGGCTGAAAGGTCGATCGCCATCGCCCAGGCTTCCCGATCGTAGGGCCAGTCGGGATAGAGTGATTCTTTTGGTGACGGCGGCGCATCCTTGCGCACGAAACGCGGATCGCGCCGGAACGCTTCGAGCGAGGCGTGGCGTACGATGGCGCGGCCTTCCATCGCCTGGTGATGTTGTGTGCTGATGACGCGCGCGCTGTTCTCGCGCGGCGTGATCGCAGCACCAGTCGCCATCCATTCCGCCGCGCTGCGCAAAAGGAACGCATCATGGCCTTCCGACAGCGCGGCAACGGAGCCGGCCTTGCGCCCGAAGCCGAAGGAGAGCGTCACCGTCTCATCGGGGTGGCCGGACACGATCCAGGCCGGCGCGTCGACGCTGGTGCCGTTGGACGCGACATTGATGACCCTGCCGTTCTCGATTTTCAGCCGCTCGGCAGTGGCGGGCGAGATGAGCGCCGCATTGCCCCAGACGATCTTGGTCAGCGGCCGCGGCAATTCCTGCAGCCACGACGCATTGGCAAAGCGGCCATCTCGCAGCCACGGATCGGGAACGAAGCGGATATCGATGCCATCGGTAGCGTTCGCCGCCGGACTCAAGCCGCCTAGATTTGACGGCATTGTGACGGGTACGGGCTTGGTGGCGCTATCCGGGACGATGCCGTCGCGCAACGCCTTCTTCCACGCATCGTCATCGAGCGCTGCCCAATGTTGCCGGACGAGCGCCAGTGGATCGGTCTGGAACTGGCCGCCAAGCACGGCGAGCAGTTCATGCGTGGTCTTGCCATCGTAGAGCGGCTTGATCAGCGGCTGCACCAGCGAGCGGGTACCGTCATAGGCGCGGATGTCGCTCCAGCTCTCGAGCTCATGGGCGGCCGGTACATGCCAGTGCGCCAGGAATGCGGTCTCGTCGCGATAGAGCCCGTAATGGACAAGCAGCTTCAGGCTGGAGAATGCCTTATGCGCATCGAGCCCCGCTGGAGCCGTATGCAGCGGGTTTGCGCCCAGCACCACGACCGAGTCGATCCCGCCATCGCCGATTGCCTCACACAGCGCGGCTACATCGCCATCGACCTGCGATGCGTCCGGTGGTTCGATCAGCCCGACCGTGTTGCCAAGCGCGCCAAGCTTCGCATTGGCAGATAAAGCGGCGGCTTGAACGAAGGCGCCCTGATGCGCCCCTGCAATAACCAATGCGTTGCGGCCCGCCGCTCTCAGGTCATCGACCAGCGCCGTCATCCAGACCTGGTCGATCGGCGAGCGGGAACCTCCGGCTTCGCCGGTCAACGCCGCGTTCAACCCGGCGGCCACGGCTTCGACCTCACTTGGCTTGATCGCAAGCCGATGGTCGGCAGCTGCCCCGGTTATGGTGGGCGTCGACTCCATCGCATAAAGCCGGCTCATCCGGTCGGACGGATCGCGTACACGTCGCCGCGCGGCGAAATCGCGCGCATAAGCTAGCCGCCCGGGACCCTCGCCGAGAAAATCGGCATCGAGGCTGAGGATCATTTCGGCGCGGTCGAAGCGGTAGACCGGCGTTAGCGGCGATCCGAACAGCGCGCGCGAGACCGCCTCCGTGGCTGGCGTCGCCAATGGGTCGTGACGATAGATCTTCAGCTTGGGATAGCGAACCCGCAACGCATCGATCTGTGCGGCGGCGGTCGGCGATGTCGTGGCCTCAACCAGCAACGCCCCGCCCTGGCCTTGCGATGCCGCCCAGCGCGAGACAAGCGCCGCCATGTCCTTGAGGAAATCGCCATAAGATGCCGGCTCCCCATCCTTGAGCGGCGTACGCGAGCGGTCGGGATCGAACAGCGTCAGCACGGCTGCCTGCATGACCGCGTCGGTCGCGCCGCGCGACGCTGGGTGATCGGGGTTGCCCTCGACCTTTGTCGGCCGCCCTTCATGGCTTTCGACGATGGCGCCGATGCCGAAGCCGTCGCTCGACAGCGTCGTCGCGTAATAGATAGGCTTGCCGGGAATGAGGATTTCCGGCTGGCGCACATAGGGCACGATGCTTTCCGCCCTGCTGCAGGCGGCCAGCCCGGCAAGCGACAGCGAGGCGCCCATCAGCTTCAGCAGCGTGCGCCGGTTCGGCTTTGCAGGCAGGCGTTCCGCGATTGCCGGAAACTCGGCCTCAACGAAGCGGCGGAATTCGGCGGTGCCGGCGATCTCGTCCAGGCTGCGCCATATTTCGCCGCCACGCGCCAACCGCTTGCGCAGAGCCTCGATGTCGATGGCGGGGCCAGGCCTGTCGTCAGCGATGGCAGACATAGCAATCCGTCATTGTCTCGGGATGAATGTCGAGCATGCCGATCAGTTGCCGCCTGATCTCATCAATGTCCGCGGGCGGTTGCCAGTGCATCAGGAACACGTCCCGCGGCGGACGCAGATTGGGCTGCGGATTGCGATGGCAGCCAAGGCACCATTCCATGCTCAGCGTATGCGCCCGCATCGTCAGCGGCATCTGGTCGACCTCGCCATGGCAGGTCTCGCAGGCGACACCCTTGTTGATGTGGATCGCGTGATTGAAGAAAACGAAGTCGGGCACGCTGTTGACGCGCTGCCATTCGATCGGCTTGCCGCTCGCTAGACTTGCGCGCACCGGCGCCAGCATATCGGCATTGGTGAACAGCTGCGAATGGCAGGTCATGCAGACCTCGGTGGCCGGCAGACCCGCCGAAGACGAGCTTTCGACGCCGTTGTGGCAATAGCGGCAGTCGATGCCGAGTTGACCGACATGGTGCTTGTGACTGAACGGCACCGGCTGCGCCAATGGCTCACCTACTCCCGTTACCAGGCCCGAGCGGGGCAGGATTATCCCAATCGCGGCTGCGATCAGCAGAACGGCACAACTTCCCCAGATGACAAAGCGCGCAACGCCATTGGCGTTTTTCGAGAAGATCTGCGGCATCCCCTCGCCGATTCTGCTGAAGGCAAACTCAGAGTTGACGGCACTTAACGGTGCTTTCGCCGCGAAGGTTCCGAAGCCGCAAAAAGGATCACAGAATGGTGACCGCGCCCGGGAACTGGTCGTAGATTTTATCCGCAACCGCAGCCGCCCGCAGGCGTTCGCCAGATATCACGATCTGTTTCACGCTGGAAAATGCCATGACCGACACGGGCAAGGAGGTGTGGCAGGTGGATCTTCCCGCTGGAGGGCAGACGACGCCGATGACCTATGTGGTCGACGACAGGCAGTATGTCGTCATCGCGCCCGGCGGCCACCACTTCATGGAACCCAAGGTCGGCGACGAAGTCATCGCCTATGCTCTGCCGGCGGGTTGACAGATGGCTGTTCAGCTAAGGCAGGGCCTCGAGAGCCTTCAGCCCAGCGGGTCGTTGGGGCGCCGTCGGGTCTCTTGTGATGGATCGCCTCTCGGCTCCGCCAGCCGCCGGCTTCGGCGCCTGGCGAGGAAATACATCCAGATCAGGATGAGGATCAGAGGGACGCCCGCGATGGGCAGCATCCAAACGCCAAGGTGAAACATGAACGTCTCTCTGTCCTGTTGCGGTCAGTCGGCCCATACCCAAACCGGCGTGGGAAAGAACAGTTCCGAGAGCGACCGGGCGCAAGTGTCATTTCGGTGAAGACAGTTGGACGCGGAGCCTCATTGGTACGCAACCTCCGTTCCCGCAAAGCGTTCCGGTCTATCGTCGACAAGTGGGGCACCCGTGTAGACAGTTTGGGAAAGGCAACGGTCGTGCCTCGAGAAAAAGCTTCCATCCTCATCGTCGGTGCCGGTCCAACAGGACTGACCGCGGCGTTGGAGCTTGCGCGAGGCGGCGCCCTTCCCCGCATCATTGATGAGAAGGACGGACCCACGGCGCTCAGCAAGGCCGTGGGGATCAGCGCGCACAGCCTCGATATCCTCGAAGCGTCCGGGGTGAGCAGGCAATTGCTCGCCGAAGGGCTCAAGGTCCGCCACGCGCATTTCCATGTGGAAGCGCGGGAGCTTCTCACAATCAACTTCTCGCTGCTGCCGCACCGCTACAATTTCCTCTTGTCTCTGCCTCAGCGCGATACCGAAAGGATCATGGCCGACACGCTGGCGACATTCGGCATCGATGTCGAATGGCGCACGGAACTGGTCGGCCTCACCCAGCATGCCGACAAGGTGGAGGCCAGGATCAGCCGAAGCGGTGACGAGGAAAGACAAAACTTCGACATCGTCTTCGGTGCCGATGGCCCCGAGAGCTCGGTGCGCAAGTCATCAGGTATCGAATTTGAGGGCTATACGCACAAGCGGCAATGGAGCATCACCGACGCGGAGATCGCATCCTGGCCTTACGAGCCGGGTGCTGCGCAGGCGTTCGTCAACCGTGGCGGCGACGTCGGCTTCATCATACCGATCGGCGACGGCCGCTTTCGCTCTGTCTCCAACACGCCCGACGCATTGGCCCAAGTGCCGGGCAATTACCGCGTGTCGAAGGTGCTGCGGACCGATCGTTTCCATATTCCGGCCAAGCAAGCGAGACGCTACCAGGCCGGCCGCGTCTTCCTCGGCGGCGATGCTGCGCATGTCCATTCGCCGCTTGGCGCGCGAGGCATGAATCTCGGCATCGAGGATGCCGCGTCCTTGGCCCGGCGTTTCGGCGACGGCACTCTGGATGGATACACCGATGAGCGCCGGCCAGTAGGGCATCGCTGGATCGAACTCAGCGAACGCATTCTGTCGACGGTGCAGTCGACCAACATATTCGTACAGACGTTCAGAAACCTTGCAATGACGACCATCGGCCACTTCCCGGTCCTGCAAAAACCTCTTATCGAGCGCGTCGCAGGTCTGAGGGAGTAGCAAGACCGTCAGACGAGCAACTGCTCGATCCTGATCGGCAGATCGCGGATACGCTTGCCGGTGGCGTGATACACCGCACTGGCGACGGCGGCGGCCGTGCCGACATTGCCCAGTTCGCCCAGCCCTTTCACGCCGGCCGGGTTGACCGCGTGGTCCACCTCCGGGACCAGGATCACCTGCAGGTCCTTGATGTCGGCATTGACCGGCACAAGGTAGTCCTGCAGGTCGCGGTTCACATAGCGCGCATAGCGCCTGTCGATCTCGGTTGCCTCATGCAGCGCCTGACCGATACCCCAGATCATGCCGCCCATGAGCTGGCTGCGTGCCGTGCGCGTGTTCATGATGCGGCCGGCGGCAAATGCGCCGACGATGCGCGGCACGCGGATCTCCCTGGTGTAGCGGTTGATGTGCACTTCGACGAACTCAGCGCCGAAGGCATATTTCACAGAATCCTCGTCCTGGTCGCCGCCGTGGAATTCCGGCTTGCCGGCATAGAGTTTCTTCAGCGCCTCCGACGTCGCACCCTTGGGGGCGAACTCGGCATATTCCTCGATCGCGCCGACCTGCATGGCTTTCAGGACATCCTCGACCTTGGCCGAGGCGCCGCTCTTCGCCATTATCTTTCCGTCAACAAGTTCGAATTCCGCATTACGCGAGCCGGCCAGCAGACCGCCTTCCGCGGTCGCGGCGGCGTAAAGCTTGGTGCGGATGGCGTCGCAGGCCTTGAGCACCGCCGAGCACACGCTTGCCGTGGAGATCGACCCGCCCGAGACCGGAGCCGGAGGCAGGCCGCTGTCGCCCATTTCGACGCTGGTCCTGTCGATGCTGACGCCGAGCCGCTCGGAAGCCATCTGGCCGGCCACGGTGCGCACGCCGGTGCCGATCTCATGCGAACCGCATTGCAGGCGCACGTCGCCGTCGACCGTCAGGCGCACGCGCGCCGCGCATGGTGCGACGGCCGTTGGGTAAATCGCCGTTGCGCAACCCATGCCGACCAGCCAGTCGCCGTCACGCATCGCGCCGACCTTCGGATCGCGCTTGGCCCAGCCGAAGGCCACCGCTGCCTGGTCGTAGCACTGGATCAGCGAGCGGCTGGAGAAAGGTTTCTTGCCGATCGGATCCGTCTTGGGCTCGTTGATGCGGCGGAACTCGATCGGATCCATGCCAAGCGCCACTGCCATCTCGTCCATGGCGTTTTCAAGCGCGTAGACATAAGGCGTCTCGGGCGGTGAGCGCATGTAGCCCGGCGTGTTGCGGTCTGCCTGCACCAGCGAGACATGGGTCAGCACAGAGCCATAATCATACATGCGGCCGGTGGCCGAAGTGCCGCCGACGACATAGGGGTCGGGCCGCGATGTCACCTCCCAACCTTCATGCGCGAAGGCGGTGATGCGGCCGTCCTTGCCGGCGCCGATCCGGATGCGGTGTCGGGTTTCGGCCCGGTAGGTCTGCGTGCCGAAAGCCTGCATTCGGCTGGTCACGCAACGCACCGGACGTCCGAGGCGCTTGGCGGCAATGGCGACGATTGCGGTACGCGGTGTCATCGGCCCCTTCGAGCCGAAGGCCCCGCCGATGAACGGGCTTACGATGCGTACCTTCGCAGGGTCGATCTTCAACTGCCTGGCCAGCTCGACCTTCCAGCCGGTGACGTTCTGCGAGGGCTCATGCACGACGAGCTGCTCGCCCTGCCAGTACGCGGTCGTCGAGAACAGCTCGATCGGGTTGTGGTGCTGCGTGGGCGTCGAGTAGCGCTGGTCGATCTTGACGGCTGCAGCGGCATAGGCCGCGTCGAAGTCACCGGCTTTCACATCTTCCTTGAACAGAGGGCTCCTTCCCGCGGCAGGGATGGTCGCCGTCCCCGGGCTGTCGAAGGTCGCGGTCGGCTTCTCTTCCTCGTACTCGGCGCGGATCAGCTGCGCCGCCTCTTCGGCAGCCTCGAAAGTCTCGGCAACCGCGAGCGCGACGATCTGGCCGTCATGGAAGATCCTCCTGTCGTGCAGCGGTCCGATAGAAGTCGCGCCGGAATTGCCGAATTTCGGCTTCTCGAGCTTGTCCATGTCGCCATAGGTCACAATGTCGAGCAGGCCGGGCACCGCACGGGCATCGTCGAGACGAAGCTTCGTCACCTTGCCCTTGGCAATGCTGCTGGTGGCCAGCGCGCCATAGGCGATGTTGGCGGTGGGCAGATCGGCGGGGTAATGGGCTTGTCCGGTGACTTTCAAACGCCCATCGATGCGCGGCAGCGGTTCGCCCATGTTCTCCTTGGGCTTGGGAGCGGCAGCGTCCATGGTCACACCTTCATGTCTCGGGTTTCTAGCAGCGCGCGTACCAGCGTTCGCTTGCCAAGCTCCATCTTGAATGCGTTGTGCCGGCGCGGTTGGGCTTGGGCAAAGGCGGCTTCGGCCGTCGCTTCCGCCGATGCCTCATCGAGCTTCTTGCCTTGCAGGCTTTGTTCGGCCGCGCCGGCACGCCAAGGCACGGTCGCCACACCGCCGAGCGCAATGCGTGCCTCGCGCACAGTCTCCCCATCCAGATCGAGCGCCACGGCCGCCGAAGCCAGCGCAAAGGCATAGGATTCGCGGTCGCGGATTTTCAGGTAAAGCGAGCGCCGTGCCCACGGAATGGCGGGCACTTCGATCGCGGTGATGATCTCGTCGGCGGCGAGATCGGTCTCGATATGCGGCGTGTCGCCCGGCTGCCGATGCAGCTTGGCGAACACGATCTTTCGTGCGCCGCGCGAGCCTTCGGCATGGACGACAGCATCGAGCGCTATCAACGCCTGGGCGAAATCGCCGTGATAGGTGGCGATACATGCGTCGCTGGCCCCCAGAATCGCATGCTGCCGGTTGAAACCTTCCATCGCGGCGCAGCCGGAGCCGGGCACTCGCTTGTTGCAGGCCCAAGATGTCTCGCGAAAATATTCGCAGCGCGTGCGCTGCAGCACGTTTCCGGCCAGGCTTGCCATGTTGCGGATCTGGCCGCTTGCCGCCAAACGCAAACTGTCGGCAATGACCGGGTAGCGGCGCTTCACTTCGGCGTGGTCGGCGGCCTCGCCCATGCGCGCCAGGGCGCCGAAGCGAATGCCACCCTCATTCGTGACATGGATGTGCCTGAGTTCCTGCTCCTTGAGCTTGTTTAGGTCGAGCAGACGGTTTGGCTCGGCGACGCCGAGCTTCATGTAGTCGGCAAGGTTGGTGCCGCCGGCGATGAACTGCGCATTCGCTCGCGTGGGTTGATCGTCGTTGGTCGTGAACCGGGACGCGATCGCGACCGCCGTGGAGACGTCGGCGGGCTGCTCATAGACGAAGGGGCGCATGTCAGGCTCCCCTCGTCTCTTCGCGCGCCTGCAGGATGGCGGCGACAATGTTGGGATAGGCGGCGCAGCGGCAGATGTTACCGCTCATATATTCGCGGATGTCACTCTCGGATTCGGCGTGACCTTCATTGACGCAACCGATCGCCGACAGGATCTGGCCCGGCGTGCAATAGCCGCACTGGAAGGCATCGTGGTCGATGAAGGCCTGCTGCATCGGATGCAGCTTGCCTTCGGTGGAGGCGATCCCTTCGACCGTCGTGATGTCCTTGCCCTCGTTCATCACGGCGAAGCTCAGGCAAGAAAGGACCCGCTTGCCGTCGACCAGCACCGTGCAGGCGCCGCACTGGCCGTGGTCGCAGCCCTTCTTGGTGCCGGTGAGTCCGACATGATCGCGAAGCGCGTCGAGCAGGCTCGTCCTGGTATCAAGCGAAAGCTCATAGGCCTGGTTGTTGATCCTGAGCGACGTCACGAGCGGCTGCCTCAGTTTCGCCTCGGCTGCGACCGGCGTGGCGCCCTCGGCCCGTGAAGCCAGCAACGGCGCAGCCGCGGCCGCCGAGACCGTGCCTGCCATGAACTTTCTTCGGCTGAGGCCATTGGTTAACAGAGCTGAGGGCTGGGACATGACTCGCTCCTCGCTGGCTGGTGTTGTGCGCTAACCTCTCAACGGTGCCATTGTTCCGATGGTGAGCGCAGAACCGCGACGCTTCACCGAAGTGTGAGGCCTCGACCTGGAACGGGAGCGTCGCGAGGCTTCGCACCCATGCTGGAACATGCGGCACGGCGGGGCGTTCTGTCCCAGTCCATCTCTCCGAGAGCGATCGGCGACATTGTCGCGGACGCCACGACAAGCCAAGCCTGCATCTGTATGCGGTGCTTCCTAAGCGACGGATCGACCCGCGTCTGGAAGGCGTGGTGAAGCCAACACTCGAGGTCACGGTGACGGACTCGCCCGTTCATTTGCTGCGTACGAACCGGCCTCGGTATCGCCCTGATCGATCTCGACGCGTAAAATCTTGCGCTACCGAAACCGCATCTTCCATCGAGCGTTCAAGCTTGATGGAAGACCCCGACGTCATCACACGAAACGCAGCCGTCGAGCGATACGGCGGATGCTTGTGCGGCACTATCCGTTACCGCCTGACGGGGGAGCCGCGCGTGCATTACTGCCACTGCGACATGTGCCGGCGTGCGACGGGGAGCGCCTTCGCCGTGCTTGGCTGGGCGCCTGTCGACGGACTCTCATGGCTGACGACGGAACCAGCCTATCGCCGCTCCTCGCCCATCGCCCGCAGAAGCTTCTGCCGGTCTTGCGGTACGCCTCTTACCCTTGCCTATGACGCCAACCCGCACGAGGTCGCGATGCATATCGGGACCTTCGACGATCCGTCCGAGCTTGAGCCGCGACACAATTACGGTTCCTCGCAACGGCTCGGGTGGATCCGCTGCGGCATCGACCTGCCGCATCACGACACGGAAGAACGATGGTAGCGGCGCCCCGGAACGACTTCCCGTTGCCATTGGAGACGCCGCCAATGGAGGCGCGAACGGCGGAAGCATTGCCGGACGGAGATGGCGCCTGGCAATACGAGCCGAAATGGGACGGCTTCCGCTGCCTTGCCTTCAAGGATGGCAAGGCAGTCGATCTCAGGGCAAAGTCCGGGAAGCCGCTTGGCCGCTACTTTCCCGAATTGATTGAAACGATGCAAAGCCTCGATGCGGAGGATTTCGTCGTCGACGGCGAGATCGTCATCGAGATCGACGGCCGCGCTTCCTTCGACGCGCTGCAGATGCGGCTGCACCCCGCGGAGAGCCGTATCCGCAAGCTGAGCATCGAGACGCCGGCGCGGCTGATCCTGTTCGACATGCTGGTCACCCCGGGCGGCAGGATCATTCTCGAACGACCCTTGCACGCTCGGCGCGACGCTTTGGAGGCCTTTCTGTCCAAGGCAGCCAATCCCGGCCTCCAGCTGTCGCCATCCACCACCAATGTCGCCACCGCCAGGCAATGGCTGCAAGGCGCCGGCCACGGCTCGACTGATGGTGTCGTCGCCAAGATGCTCGACGAGCCGTATCGGCCGGGCGAGCGCGCGATGGTCAAGGTCAAGCGGCTGCGCACCGCCGATTGTGTGGTTGGCGGCTTCCGGTATCTGAACGGCAAGCGGCAGGTCGGATCGCTGTTGCTCGGGCTCTACAACGACAATGGGCAGCTCGATCATGTCGGCTTCACATCGACCATCGCCAATGGAGAGCGCGCGGCGCTCACGGCGAAGCTCGAAGCGTTGCGCGGAGGGTCGGGCTTCACCGGCAAGGCGCCGGGCGGGCCAAGTCGCTGGAGCACCGAGCGCAGCGGGGAATGGGAGCCTGTGAAGCCGGAACTGGTGGTCGAGGTCCGCTTCGACCATGTCACCGGCGAGCGTTTCCGGCACGGCACAAGGTTGCTGCGCTGGCGCCCGGACAAGGCGGCGCGCCAGTGCACGTTCGAGCAGATCGAGTAGCCGGGCGGCCAATCGGCTCACGGCCATGGCGTCCAGGCGGATCACGTCTTGAACGCGAAGAGATTTGCATCTGAGTCCTCCCTGCCTGCGATGGACGCGCAGACGATCTCCGAAGCGATCTGCGAAAAGGTGATCCCGTTTCCGCCATAGCCCATCACCGCATGTATACGCGGGTGGCCGGGCACGCTGCCGATAATCGGAAGTCCGGTATCGGTGGCTCCGAATGAGCCGGTCCAGGCGAATTCAACCGACGTGTCGAGTTGCGGAAAGATTTTCCCGAGTTCCTCCTCGAGGCGGTCCGTCTTTTGCGCGATCAGGGCGTCGCGCCGTTCCTCGTCGGTGAACTCCTCGTCTTCGCCGCCGCAGATCACGCGACCGTCGGATGTCGCCCGGAGATAGAGATAGGGATCGGAAGCTTCCCATATCAGGGCGGCGAGAGGCCAGATCCTCCCCGGCTGCGGCCGGGTGGCAATCGCCCATGTCGAGATGATGCGATGGCGTATCTTCGGCACGATATCGAGCAACTCGTAGCCGGTCGCAAGAACAAGATGGCGAGCCTTGATCACAGGCCCATGTCGCATCGCCACCGTCACGCCGAGGCGATCGTCCGCGATCGCAATCGCTTCCGCCGGCGCATAGAAACGCGCTTTGCGCTGCAACGCCCTCATGAGCAGCCCGGACGTCAACTTGCGTGGATCGAGCGCTAGATTGCCGTGGCTCAAAATCGCCGCCGCGCGGTCTATGCCGAAATCGTTTCGCAGCTCTTCGCGGGTCAAGACCGACGCTCCGATACCCGCTACGCGGCGCGCTTGCGCCTCATGGCGCAGGCCCGAGGCGCCAAGTCGGTCGCCCGCCAGATAAAGCGAAGGCGCATCCGCCGACCGGCAGCGGATATCAAGTTCGGCAATTCGCCCATGCAGGTTCGCGAGGGCCAGCCGTGACCGGACCCAGGCCTGACGCGCGGCATCGCGTCCAATCATCCTGGACAGCCTTGTCAACGGTTGATCGATCTCAAACTGGACGAGCGCCGTCGTCGCGGCCGTCGACCCCTTCAACGGCCCACGCCTGTCGATGCAAATGACGGCGTGGCCGTCGCGGGTCAAAGCTTCGGCCATCGTCGCCCCGCTGATGCCCATGCCGACGATCAGGACATCGGTCTTTGCATCGCGGGTCAGGCGGTCTGCCGGCACCGCGGGCGAGCGATAGGCGGACCAGACAGGCGTACCGCTTCTGAGATCTAGCTTGCGAGGCATGAAAGTTCCCGGTTCCGCACGATAAGTCAGAAGGCGTCATGCTGTTCCCAGGCAACTGCGCCCCATCCCTGATGGAAAAGAAGCGGAACAAGTGTTTCGGCGAGAGGTTCTTCACTCGAAGCTCAGCAATGGAGAACGTCATGGACCCGCGCGACAAACAGCGGCCTGCAAAGACCGACGAAACCGAAGCGCCAACCATCGAACAGCAGGACTGGGATGCTCTGGAGGGCGGCAGAATCCTGCCTGACAGAGTTGCCGTGAACGGTGACCCGCAGGATGATGCCGAAGCGAGAGGCGACCTTCCGGAAGAGGATGACGACAACCCCTTCCAGGACAGCGACGAAGCCTTGCCCGACGACGAGGAGGAGCGCGTCCTGTCGAAGGACCCTTCCAAGGAGGGCAGCCGTTTCGACGAGGTCTAACGTTTAGATTTCCAGCAGCGCGTAGGGCCGGCCCGTCGGCTTGGTGATGTGCATGGCGACATTGTAGACTTTCGCGCCGCCGGGGGTCTGGCCTTCGAAAGTGCCACGATGGGCATGGCCGTGCACGACGGCGCTCACCTTGAACCGGTCGATCGTTTCCGCAAGCCGGGACGATCCGAGGAACGGAAAAATTTCGGGCGGCTCGCCGGTGACCGTCTCCGGGATAGGCGCATAGTGAAGCACCACCAGCGTGCGCTTTGCGCGGACCTGCCGCATCGCGTTCTCGAGCCGCATCGCCTCGTTGACGCTCTCGGCCACCATCGCCTTGATCGCCGGCTCGCCGAAGGAACCAAGCATCCTCGGGCCGAAGCCGCCGACAAAACCTTTGACGCCGACAAAGCCGACTTCCATCAGCTCCGTCGCTTGTCCATCGAGGAGATAAACGCCTGCTTGACGGAGCGTCGCCGCGATCTGGTCGACGCAACCTGATTCGTAGTCGTGATTGCCGAGCACCGCGACCACGGGGATCGAGCAGGCGCGCAAATCCTCCGCAAGGAGTTCGGCCTCCTTTGGCTTGCCGAGATTGGTGAGATCCCCGGTGAGCACCAGGACATCTGCTTCGCGGGAAATCTCGCCAAAAAGGTCGCGGTAGGAAGTCTGCGCATCCTCCTGAATATGCAGATCGCCCATGGCGGCAATCTTGACCTTGCCGTTGCCGTTCGCTTTGCGAGCCGTCTTCCTTTGTTCAGCCATCGCGGAATTCCCCTACGCCGCCGACGCCGGCGAAGCCCCATTCCTTGACGTCGATCTCGTAGTCGACCTGCGACAAAAGCCTGCCGCGACAGATCTTCATCCTCGGCGAGGGCAATTGCCGCTGCCTAGCGAGCCGGTCGAGCAGGTTGTCAAGCAGCCAATCGGGGATGTGGTCGCGTTCGCTGGGATAGATCCATCTGAAATTCAGCAACTGCATCAAGAGAACCTCCCAGTGGGTGTCGAGATAGGACAGCAGCCTTTGCCAGTCGATCTGCTCACGCGCTTTCAGAATCGTATGGGCGATGTCTGCACCATCATGCCGGCCCCTGTCCTGAATGAAGCATTTCGACCAGATAAGCTCGGTCGGCCCGATGATCCTGACCCGGCTGCCCAGCAGCTCGACCTGGCGGGCATGTTCCAGCCACTGGTCCTCGACCTGCATGGTCCCATTGGCGGAAGCAAAGATCACGTCGAAGAAATACGGGCCCTCAAAGACCTTGCCGAGCCAGCGGTCATCCTCGATCACGACGGCGTAGCCGAGATCCTTGAAATGGGTGAGGATGCGCGGGCAATCGCCCGGCTTGCAGAAGATGTCGAGATCCTTGGTCTGCCGCACGACGCCGGTATAGGCGCTGACGGCATAGGTCCCGGCAACCAGAAACGGAATGTCTGTGGCGGTGAGCTCCCGGATTGCATGCGTGTAGAACGCTTCCGCCTCCGCGCTCTTCAGCGTCGGCTCCGCCTTTGCATCGATAACCGGCAGCGTCGCCAGCACTCCCGGCAACTCGTCATTGGCCATCAACCGTTGCTCCGGCTTTCGATCTTCATTCCCATGTTTCGGTAAACAGCGGCAAACCGGCGTTGTTCCGCGCTCGACATCACGCTTTGACGAGCTTCGCCAGTCCGGAGGCGCTAGTCGCCTTCGTCCCGGTATAGGCGTTCGGCCGCACGGTCGCTCTCGCGCCGCTCCGCTGGTCCGCGGCGACGACGGGTAAGGAGAACATAGACGATCACGAGCATGAGAACGAGAGGGCCGCCAGCGACGACGATGAACCACAACTCGGTGCCTGACATGGATCTTTCCTTCCCGGATCGAAGGCTGTGCTCCCGGAAGCAGGATCGCCGGTGGTGCGCTAACTGGTGAAAGGTTCAAATGTTCCGCTGCCGGAACGGAGATCGCACATCAGTCGGCGGCTGAAGCACGCCTGGCAACCTCTTATCGCGCAAAGGTCGAAACCCGCCGCCGCGTTCAGAGCATGGGAACATGCTGCCTCCTGAAAGGTTGAAGATCAAAACGACGGCCAGCCGAGTTCCACCATGAAACCCTCCACCAACGACCATGTCGAAATCCGCAAATACAACCACCCGACCGGCGGGTGGGGATCGCTGAAGTCCCTGATCCGCAAGGCACGGGGCGAAGGCCTGCTAATGTCGGGCATCTGGAGCACGCTGCTCAAGCAGAACAAGGCCGACGGCTATATGTGCGTCTCCTGTTCCTGGGCGAAGCCCGCCGAGCCGCGGCCGTTCGAATTCTGCGAGAACGGCGCCAAGGCCACGATCTGGGACCAGACGAAACAGCGCTGCGGCCCGGAGTTCTTCGCCGCGCACTCCGTCAACGAATTGCTGGATTGGCCCGATCATGACCTCGAAAAGCAGGGCCGCCTGCTCGAGCCGATGCGCTACAACGAGGTCACCGACAAATACGTGCCGGTCTCCTGGGAGGCCGCGTTCCGCGGCATCGGTGAAGAACTCCGCAAGCTCGATCCGAAATCGGTCGTGTTCTACACCTCGGGTCGCGCCTCGCTCGAGGCCTCGTTCATGTACCAGCTATTCGCGCGCATATACGGCTCGGGCAACCTGCCGGATTCTTCCAACATGTGTCACGAGTCGACCTCGGTCGGCTTGCCCGAGTCCATCGGCTCGCCGGTGGGCACCGTGCAGCTGGAGGATTTCAGCCATTGCGACCTGATGTTCTTCTTCGGCCACAATACCGGCGTGACCGCGCCGCGGCTGCTTCACCCGATCGAGGAGGCGCGCCAGCGTGGCATACCCGTCATTACCTTCAATCCGCTGCCGGAGCGCGGGCTGAAGCGATTCAAGAATCCACAGAACCCGGTTGAAATGCTTTCGCCGGGCCCCGGCACCCGGATGTCCAGCGACTTCTTCCAGATCCGTGGCGGCGGCGATATCGCAGCGATGACCGGCATTGCGAAGGCCGTTCTGGCGCTTGACGACGCGGCCAAGCAGGCCGGCGCCCCGCGCGTTCTCGACACGGCCTTCATTGAGGAACACACGCACGGTTTCGACGCGTTCGAAGCCTATCTGCGGCGCACATCCTGGGACAAGATTGAAGCGCGCTCGGGTATCGCGCGCGCCGATCTCGAGCATGTGGCCGAGGTCTATAGCAGGGCCTCGGCGGTCATCGGCAATTACGGCATGGGCCTGACGCAGCACCGGCATGGGACCGAGAACGTCCACATGCTGTGCAACCTGCTCCTGATGCGCGGCAATATCGGCAAACCGGGCGCCGGCGTGTCGCCGCTTCGTGGCCACTCGAACGTCCAGGGTCAACGGACCGTCGGCATCTCCGAGAAGCCGGAACTTGTCCCCCTCGACAAGTTTGCCGAATTTTATCTGTTCGAGCCGCCGCGCGAGAAGGGCCGCGACACCGTCGAGACATGCGAAGGCGTGATCGACGGTTCGGTGAAGGCCTTTATAGGACTGGGCGGCAATTTCGTGCGCGCCGTTCCCGAAACAGGGCTGGTGGAGGACGCCTGGCGGCATCTGAGATTGCATGTCCAGATCGCGACGAAGCTGAACCGCAGTCACCTGATACCGGGAGCCGTCACCTATTTGCTGCCCTGTCTGTCACGGATCGAGAAGGATCTGCAGGCTACCGGCGAGCAGCATGTCTCGATGGAGGATTCCACCGCCTGCATCCATGGTTCCTTCGGCTATCGCCCGCCGGCCGGGCCCAAACTGCTCTCCGAGCCTAAGATCGTCGCCGAGCTCGCCAAGGCCACGGTGCCTGGAAAGAGCTCGATCCCATGGGACGAGTGGGTCGCGAACTATTCCCGCGTGAGGGACGAGATCGAACGTTGCTTCCCGGACCATTTCAAGGACTTCAACAAACGCTTCCTGGTGCCGGGGGGTTTTCATCGCGACATCAAGGCTTCCAAGCGGGTGTGGCAGACACCGAACAAGAAGGCCAACTTCAAGCCGCCGACGATGCTGGAAACGGATCCAGACATCGGCACACCGCAATCGGACGTGCTGACGCTGATCACCGTTCGCTCCAATGACCAGTTCAACACCACCGTCTACGGCTACCGCGATCGCCTTCGCGGCATCGATGGAACACGGATGGTGGTGCTCATGAACGAGCACGACATCGAGCGGCTGGGACTCCATGACGGGGAAATGATCGATCTAGAGTCGGCGGCAACCGATAATGTCGAGCGCCGTGTGCGTGGCCTGCGCGTGACGCGCTACTCAATCCCGCGCGGAGATTGTGCAGGCTACTACCCGGAGCTCAATCCCCTCATCCCGCTCTGGCACCGCGCCGAGAAGGCACATGTGCCGGCAGCGAAATCGGTTCCGGTTCGGGTGGTGGTGCCTGGGTGACCGCTCGCGATCACCTCCCACGGGTGAAGCCCGACCTGCGTTTTCGTCCGTGACACAGGATTGCAGGCCGGGCCTGGCCTAAGTGAGGGGACAAAGGCCAGCCTATGTTGCACGATGATCCAGCCGCTGCCTTAACATAAGTTTTTGATGACGGCGGGGATCGAGCGCTTCTCCTTGGGCTAGGCGGTCAGCGGCAAAGCGATCATGCGCTCGAAACGCATCAAACGTTTTCGCAAACCGGTTATCTTGCAGCCCGGCGGATCGATCGTGATCGGGTGGTGGTCACCTGCTGGATGCGGCCGACGTCCTTCTGCATACCTGGCCAAAGCCCAACTCCGCGTCCGGCATCACGCTATCAGGGCGTGCCTGGCGGTGTTGCGGGACGAGAAGCCGCGACGCGTGGCGCACCGGCTTTCGTAGACGCTGCAAAGGACGCCAGTATCTTCTTGGGCGACCAAGCCTGACGCTATTTCCTGCTACGTGGTTCTGCCGGGGAAGCGGAAGGGAACATCTCAGCGTCGCGAAATCTCAATGGCGGCGCATCTTCACACACCGCCTGCCTATGTTTCCTCGCGCGCCGGGTCTGCAGCTCTTGCTTGACGGCTTCGATCAACGCCGGCGGGCAGGGTTCGCCCTCGTAAAGACTATCGTAGAGCGACCGGACGATGTCCTCGATCGGCACGGCAGGATCGTCCTCCCAGAGCTCACGCGCGACAGCTTTGATGTCGGCGAAATCATAGGCGTTAGGGACGGAGACCATTTTTGTTCTTCTTGGCCGGCTGAGCACCTTGCGGCAATCCCAAGCGCCATTTCGACCGGGGTTCGCCGATGACGCCCTAGATATCTGCACTTGGCGCAAACCCGCGGCAATAACGCAGGTTAAAGCGCCCCCCTGCAGGCCTCGGATATCTTTTAGTCTTGGCTTGACAAGACGGTGGCAACCAAACGAGCCGGAGGGCCCGCCTAACTCGCCCTGGCGTGGCGGGCCCTTTCTTCCGAACGTGTCCTTGAGCCCCGAAGCTTCAAAAGAATTTCCGCCTCCCTCTCATGGGTTAATGCACAAAGGCGAGCCGCGAGCAATCGTTGGCTGAAGACAAATAAAAGCGCGGCCAGGGAGGTGCGCGTGATCAAATATCATCCTGTCCGACTGAACGAACTCATCGATCACTACATGGAAACGCGTTCCTCGCACCGTTCACCGGTATCGGTGGCGGCGGCTACGAGGGCCATCTTGACCGTCATGCCGGATTGCTCGGTTGGAGGCCCGCAACTCAGCAACATGATCGCGCTGTCTGCCGTCAAACACGGCCACGCCGTCAGCTTCGACCTGATGAGCATGTAGCCGACGTGGAAGCCTTGGCCGATCAAAAAACTGGCACGGCAGACCCGCCGCCAGTTCGGTGGCGTTGCGGGGTTTTTCGAACTGCGCTCTTCGGCAACGACGAGAATACCACTTGTGTCGTGGCAACGGGCGACGACATGCGGTCGCTGCCTTCTCAATGGCTGATCCCGCCGGAAAATTGCAAAGTGAGATCAAGTCGTCGCACCGCGTTCTGCAGGCGGCGACGGTCCATGACCGCCAGGTCGCGTAAAGCGCTTTCGTGATATCCTGGGCCGAGGTAACGGTCTTCAATAGTCACTGCCAAAGGCGGTGTTGTCGTACAGGGCGAGCTAGTGAGGTAACCGTTCGAACCCTGTGGTGCTCCACATTAACATAGGTAAGGTCACTGCCCGATCATTCTGTGTATCACGGGATAGAGGATAAGGATGAGGCGACCTCTGATCCGCAAGCTCGAGAAGTTCACGCGGCTTTCGCAAGCCGACAAGGAGATGCTGGTCAGAATCGCGGCGCAACGCATCCGGCGCTTCACCGCGCGCGAAGACATCATCCACGAGGGCGAGAAGCCTGAATTCATCAACCTGATCAATGAGGGCTGGGCCTGCCGTTACAAGACCCTCGATGATGGCCGCCGGCAGATCATTGCGTTCTTCCTGCCCGGCGATCTATGCGACCTCAACGTCTTCATCCTGAAGGAAATGGACCACTCGATCGGAGCCATTACGCCGGTCGCGATTTCCGAGATCTCGCGTACGGACTTCGACGAAATGATGATCGGTCATCCGCGCATCACTCAGGCGCTGTGGTGGGAATCCCTGGTCGCCGCGGCGATCCAGCGCGAGTGGACAGTCAACCTCGGTCAACGTGATGCGCTGGAGCGCATGGCACATCTATTATGCGAGCTGTTCATCCGGCTGGAGGCTTCCGGCTGTACAAGCGATAACAGTTGCGAATTCCCTTTGACGCAGACGGAACTGGGGGAGACGTTGGGCATGTCGACGGTTCACGTCAACCGTACGCTGCAGGAGTTGCGCGCGTCCAACCTCATCGTGTTGAAGGACAGGACGCTGACCATTCCCAATCTTCAGGCATTGCAGGACGTCGCTCTGTTCAATGCCAACTATCTGCATCTCGATCGCGAAGGCAGGCATCTCGATGCCAATGAGGAGTGATGTCCAAGGGGCCGTCCGACAAGCCACTTGAACGCGGTCTGACCGATGTCAAGGCAGCCCTGCGCGACCACGCGCGTGCCACAGCCCGGCTGCGCGAAAGCGAGGAGAACCTGCAGGATTTCGGTGAGGCCGCCTCGGACGTGCTTTGGATCCGCAATGCCGAGACACTGCAATGGGAATACCTGACGCCGGCCTTCGACGACATTTACGGGATGAGCCGCGAACAGGCGCTGGCCGGCGACAATTTCGCCACCTGGATCGACCTTGTCCTGCCGGAAGACCGCGAGCATGTGCTGGGCCAGATCGAGCGCATACGCAGCGGCGAGCGCGTGACCTTCGAATACCGTATATGCCGGCCGGCCGACAGCGACATACGCTGGCTGCGCGACGCCGATTTTCCAATTCGCGATGAAGCGGGAAAGATTGCCCATATCGGTGGCGTCGGTCAGGACATAACGCGCCAGAAAGAACTCGAGGAACAGCTACAGGTCCGCTTCGCCGACCTGCAGCATCAAGTGCGCAACACGCTGGCCGTCATCCGCTCGATCGTGCGGCGTACCATGGAAAAAAGTGCATCCCTTGATGAAGCCGCAGCGCATCTGGAAGGTCGCATCAACGCCTTCGCTCGCGTGCAGGCGGCCATCACGCGACGCCCGTCAATTGGCATCAATTTGGCATCGATCATCGCGGAGGAATTGCGCGCGGCCGGCGGCCGGGAAGGCGAGAACCTGAAGATTGAAGGGCCGCCCGTGACGCTTGCTCCCAACGCCGCCGAGACAATGGGGCTGGCCATTCACGAGCTGGCGACGAACGCGCTGAAGTACGGAGCACTTTCGAACCGGGACGGCCGCATCGATATCGAATGGCGTTTGGAGCAGGACCTGCTGCGTTTCAATTGGACCGAAAGCAGTCCTTACAGTTTCGCACCAATTGAGCGGCGCGGCTTCGGCGTGGAGGTGCTGGAGCGGACCTTGCCTTACGAGCTCGGAGCGACAGTAGACTTATGGGTCGCTCCAAGCGGTCTCAATCTCAGGGCGGCCATCCCGCTCGCGGCCGTCAGCAGTCAATAGCAAGACGGTTATCGGCAATCCGATTGCGACCTTCCACCGTCAGCCGCTTCGCGAAAAACGAGCCTCGTCTTCATCCCTTTGCCGGCCGCCGAGCACTCCCGCGACGGCGGCGATGAAGGCTCCGATCACCAGGGACAAAGCTCCGACCAGAGCTGTGGTGGCGCTTGCTTTTCGAGCCTTGTCGGCAGCCGCCTTGGCTTTGTTCTTGGCATCATCGACACGCGCAAGGACATCGTCCACCCGCTTCTGCGCATCGGCCTGGGGAAGTCCCGTCCGCGACGCGACCAAACGGGCGAGATATGCCTTGTCGTCCGCACTCATTTCGCCGTTCGCAGCACTGATTGCAAGGATGCGCGCCGCCTCGCCCGTGGCACTCGCATTGTTCTGGGGCGTGCCAGCTGCGGAAGGTGCCGCGGCCGGTGCGTTGTCGGCCGGGCGGAACAGCGTGTCGACGAAATATCCGGCCAATTCGTTCGCGGACGGCGACTGCGCCGGCGAAGCCTGCGAAGCCGCTCCGGCGGCGGCGCCGCTCAACAGCCCGGTTGTGGCTTGGGCACCGGTCCCCACAATTCCGGAAATCGCCGAACCAAGGACAGTGGCCACCAACAAGGTAGCGAGGGCCCAGGCCAGGAAGCCGTGCGCTGTGTCGCGGAAATATACTTCATCTGTATGGACGTTGACCCACTTGGTGCGAAGGCGTCCGGCGACGTAGCCGCCAAGCGCGGACGACAGCCACTGCACTATGACGAGCCAGACGGCGGTCGACACCGCAAATGTCGTCAATGAAGCGCTGCCCCAGGGCGACATCATCGTCAAGCCGAGTCCGGACCCGACCAGCATGAGGATGACCGTCAAAGTGGCAGCCGCGAACGCACCCGCGACGATGGACCCCCAACTGACGGCAGAAGCCGATGTTTCGATTGCGGCGGGCTCATCGACCGCGGAAAAGGCGTTGGTCATTGTTTGCTCCTACCGCGCGAAAAGCATCAAAAGGATAATGATCGGGATCGGAACGCCAAGAAGCCAGAGCAGAATACCTCGTCCCATTTCTTCCTCCTGTAATGATCTTCGGTTGCATGTACCTAATTCCCGGATTTGTCTTTCGTTCCGTTCACAAGCGAAGCACCGGGATAAACGCCTGAAGCTGCGCAGCTCGGTTGGAAAAGGCCCGCCCGCAAAGGGTGATCGGGCGGCCGCGACCGGATGCTTGTGGCCCGAGACGGCGCACCGCGACGCGGCACGCCGTCGCCTACCGAAACCAGACCGCGGTGCGATGTTTCTCGGACCCGCCAAAATAGCGGTATCGACGCCCGGTTGGGTCAATGCCAGGATTCAAGGATAGCCTCCACCGGCACCACCTCGACATGGTGGGAATACCGCTTGGTGAAGAGCTTCAGGATGTTCTCGTACGCCTCATCGGACGCGCTGCAGATGGCATCCTCCGCGAGGATGGTTCGATAGCCTAGATCGATGGAGCCGAGCAGGGTCGCCAAAACGCACATATCGGCCTCGCCGCCGCTGACGATGACTTCCTCAACACCTTCGGCCTGAAGCACACCAGCCAGTTCGCCACTCAGCCACGGCGAATAGATCGGCTTATCGAACACGCGCGCCGGCGGGATATGGACGGCAAGCTCGGGCAGAAGGTCGACCACCTCCTTGCCGGCCCTTGCGATCGTCATGTCCGCCCAATGCTCGTAGTATTGTTTCCATTGACCGTGGCCTTCGCCCGGATTTCGCGCGGGGATGAACCTGGTGAAGATCGTGGATTCGGGTCGCCTGCGGACCAACCTTTCAACTTGTGGCAGGATCACGGGCAGCCAATCGACCGCCCAAGGCATGGGCGGCGTGAACATCTTCTGCATGTCCACGCAAATATGGACGGCTTTCGCCGAGATCGGTGAGAGCGCGGGCAAGGCCGTCAGACCGCGGCGCGTTCGATATCGCGAGACGCGGTTCGCGTGTCGAAATCCCGCGGCAGGCTGGATTCTTTGATGCGACAGGCCAAGGCACGCATCGCGCGTGCGACCGGATACATCTTGATCCGTTCGAACTCCCTCGCTTGCGCCTCGGCGATGGCCGCGCATCGTTCGCGCTCGGCGATTTCAGGACAGAGGTATTCGGCAGCGTATTCCATGTTGAATTTCTCCATCGGGTTGTCTGCCGCTAAACTCCGATTAACGTCCTCCGTTCCATCGAGGTAGGCGCCTGCCACGCTTTTCGGAAGCGCTCGCGCTGAGCGCGCCTCAATCTGCCAAGTCACAATAACAAATGATGTTTTTTGGCCGCTGCGCTGAAAAAGAATCTTTGAACGATTGGGCCGCTACGAGGTTTGTTGGCATCGTCGGCATCACCGAAGGCGGCGAGATCATGGAGGAGCCGACGCCCGCTTTCCAAGCTCGCCGGCGGCAGAGCCAATGTGGCGACGCGCGTTGCCCGACATGCCGTCCAAGCACCTCGGGCACCAAGTAGATCCAATCCGCCCGGCCACGGCAGGGCGATTTCTATTATTGGTCCAAGGAAACGAGGTCCCTGGGGAACAAAGGGCAGGGACGTTGGTTCGGTGCCACCAAGACCGAAGGAGCCTTGAGCCATGAGCATGCGGATATTCCTTATCCCATCGGCGACCGCCGCGTTGATGCTTGCCCTTCCGGCGTTCGCGGCCGACGACGCGCAGAGCTTCGTCAACAAGGCTGCGATCGGCGGGATGTTCGAAGTGGATTCGAGCAAGATCGCGCAGGACAATGCGAAGGATCAGCAGATCAAGGATTTCTCCAAGCGCATGATCTCCGATCACGGTGCGGCGAACGCCAAATTGCAGAAGATCGCCGGCGAGCAGAAGCTCCAGGTGCCGACGCAACCCGACGCCGAGCACAAGAGCGACCTTGAACGCTTGCAGAGCACGACGGCCTCGCTGGACCAGCCTTACGTCGAGATGCAGCGCAAGGCGCATGCCGACGCGGTCAGCCTGTTCGAAGCCTACGCCAAGGAGGGAGACAATCCCGCCCTCAGATCTTTCGCGGCGGAGACGCTGCCGACGCTGAAGATGCATCGCGACATGATCGAGAAGATCGCTGGCGCCAGCGCGGGCATGCCGGCGGTCAAAACGGCATCGACGCCGAAACCACCTGCTCCGGTTCCCGGCGCGAACAGCTTCACCGAAGCGCAGGCGAAGAAACGCATCCAGGATGCCGGATATGCGGACGTCTCCGCGCTCGCCAAGGACGAGCAGGGAGTCTGGCGCGGCCAAGCGACGAAGGATGGCAAGGGCATCTCCGTCGCGCTCGACTACCAGGGCAACGTCTTTGCTGTTCGACGACTATGACGATGCCGCTGACGCCGTGGGCGCGCTGGAGTCCACCGGCGTTCCGTCATCCGACATCAGTATCATGGCCAACAATGCCCGCGGCTGGCACCGAAACACGCAATCTCCCGCTGCCGAGGACGCCGCCAGCGGCGCCGGCATCGGCGCGGTCGTGGGTGGCGTGGGCGGCCTTGCAACGGGCCTCGGCGCTATGGCGATACCGGGCGTCGGGCCGGTGGTCGCGGCCGGCTGGCTGGCGGCGACAGCCGCGGGCGCCGTCGCTGGAGCGATTGTGGGCGGCGCGGCTGGCGGCATCATCGGCAGCCTGACCGACGCCGGCGTGCCGGAGGAAGACGCGCATGTCTATGCTGAAGGCGTCCGCCGCGGCGGAACGCTGGTGACGGCTCGTGTCGAGGACGACCTCGCCTCGGAAGCTCGGGACGTTCTCCGCAGCTCCGCGTCAGTCAACATCGCCGACCGCCGCAGCGAATACCAAGCGGGCGGATGGGCAGCGTTCGACCCGGCCGCCGGCGATTATTCGGCTGACGATGTCGAGCGCGAGGCCGCGCGACGGCGGAGAGCCTGAGCCAGACACCCAGACACTCGGATCAGCTTGCCGTCGACAAAGGCCATGAAGGAATCGGCATGAGACGTGTTGTTTTGCCGCTCATACTGACTTTGGTCGTGCTGCTGGCCTGCTACTGGGCCTTCATTCGCGTCGAGAGCGGCTCGTCTGACACGCCGTGGAAGCGCACGCCTGAACAGAACCAGGGCGGAAACGCGCCGCAAGACACCTCCCCGGCGGCCGGCATCAAAAAGAACCCTCAGGACGCCAGCAAGATGCCGGGAGCTCAGTAACAGTCGAGATCCGTTACCTCCCGGATGGCTGCTCGCGCGGGACGAACTTGTTGAAGCGGCTGGTGCTGCCCTCCGCGGTCATGTCCTGGTGAACGAACGCCAGGTTGTTGTCGTCCATAACTTTGAAGAAATCCTCCCATTCGATCGGCCTCAGATCTTCGTCGCCCGCGCCGAAATCGACCCGCAGCGTCGCAACCTTCCCCGGCGTCGCGACAACGGCAGGCCGGCCTTCGCGCGCCTCGATCCAAGCTCGGATCACTTCATGATTTGAGGTGGTCATAGCCTCGCTCATTGCGGCCTCCTGTTGACGGTTCCCCTCTCTCGAAAGGGAACCCCCAAGACATCCCGCTTGTTCCCGCCGGGCCCGGATTGGACGCTCGCGACAACCGAATATCGCCGACGAAAAAAGGCCCGCTGCCTGCATGCGGCAACGGGCCTTATCAGGTCTTGATGGGACCCTGGATCGCTGGAGGGAGGGCGATCATCTTTCGAACCGGCAGACGCTCGAAATGTTCCCACGAAAGTCAGAGCTTGACCGCGCCTTCCCTCGCCCAAAGCCGCAGCTTGCGGCAAGCCTCGACAAACGAGCGCGCAGAATCGTCGCCTGTGAGCTCGATGAGGCCCTCATCCGCATCGGCCGTTACCCCGGCGCCTGCCAGCAGAGGTCCGGCAGCCGCGACGAAGGCGATGAACTTCAGGTGCGCGAAGGCATCGGACACGAAGTCCCTTGCTGCAGCATCCCTGGACAGCATCTCGGCGCCTTCCTCGGAAACGAGCAGCACGACCGCATCGAAGAGAACCGACGGTCCGCCGTCGATCATGTGGTTGGCTTCGATCCAGCTGCCATCGGCAGCCTCGACCCCGCCCACCCGGCGCGCCACGATTTCCACCTTGGAGCCTTCGGCTTGCGCGGCATCCCGCACTGCTTGCAGCAGGCCGAAATCGATGCCGTCGCTGACGAGCACGCCGATCTTGCGGCCCTTGAAGCTGTCCGGCCCATTGTTGATGATGCTGAGCGCAGGCGACGGCTCGAGGTCATCGCGTGTCGGCACAGCCGCGTCGGCAGGCGCCGGCATCGTCTTGATGCCGAGCTTGTCGGCAACCGTGGTCGCCAGCGTCTCGTCGATGTTGAGCAGATGGGAGATCATCCGCTCGCGGATGATCGGCGTCTCGACCTTGCTCAACTCGAAGGTCAGCGCCATCGCGATGTGACGCTGCTCAGGCTCGGTCTGGCTGAGGAAGAATTGCCGGGCCTGGCTGTAGTGATCGGCGAAGCTCTCCGCCCGCAGCCGGACCTTCTGCCCCTCCTCCGCATCGGCAAAGGAGCGGAAGCCCCGCTCAGGCGACTCACGCGGCCCCTCGCCCCAGGAATTCGGCTGATAATTGGCGCGGCCGGCGGGGTTGCGCATCGCCATGTGGCCGTCCTGCTGGAAATGATGGAACGGGCATTTCGGGGCATTGATGGGAAGGTGGGTGAAGTTGGGACCGCCCAGGCGTTTGAGCTGCGTATCGAGATAGGAGAAGTTGCGCCCCTGCAGCAGGGGATCGTTGGAAAAATCGATGCCCGGCGGCACGTTCTGCGTCATGAAGGCAACCTGTTCGGTCTCGGCGAAGAAGTTCTCAGGCATGCGATCGAGAACAAGGCGTCCGACCGGCAGCGGCTCGATGATCTCCTCGGGAATGATCTTGGTGGGATCGAGGATGTCGAAGTCGAAACTGTCGGCGAAATCCTGGTCGAAGAGCTGCACGCACAGCTCCCACTCCGGAAGATCTCCAGACTGGATGGCGTTCCAGAGGTCTCGGCGGTGAAAATCGGGATCGGCGCCGTTGATCTTCACGGCCTCGTTCCAGACCACCGACTGCATGCCCAGCTTAGGCTTCCAGATGAATTTGACGAAGGTCGATTCATCCTTGGCGTTGACAAGACGGAACGTGTGCACGCCGAAGCCCTGCATGAACCGGAACGACCGGGGAATGGCGCGATCGGACATGATCCACATGATCATGTGCATCGATTCCGGCGTGAGCGAGATAAAGTCCCAGAAATTGTCGTGCGCGGATTGGGCCTGCGGGAACGCCCTGTCCGGTTCTTCTTTCACGGCATGGACCATGTCCGGAAACCTGATCGCATCCTGGATGAAGAAGACCGGGATGTTGTTGCCGACGAGGTCCCAATTGCCCTCCTTGGTGTAGAGCTTCACGGCAAAGCCGCGAACATCCCGCGCCAGGTCGAAGGACCCCTTGCTGCCGGCGACCGTTGAGAAACGAACGAAGGCGGGTGTCTTCTCGCCGGGCCGCTGGAAGATATCGGCTTTGGTGTACTTGGCGAGCGACTCATAGGTCTCGAAGAAGCCGTGGGCGCCGTAGCCGCGCGCGTGCACAACGCGCTCGGGGATACGTTCATGATCGAAATGGAAGATCTTTTCGCGGAAATGAAAATCCTCGATCAGCGTGGGACCGCGTTCGCCGATCTTCAACGTGTTGTGGTCATCTGCGATCGGCGCGCCAAGCGCCGTCGTCTGCACCTCGACCTCGCCTTCTGCGACCTGGTGCAGCTCGCCGCCATTGCCGCGGAAAAGTTTCTGGTCATGAATCTCAGCCACGGCTGTAGCGTCGGCCGGGGAAGCTTTCTTCGGCATTGTGGGTGTCCCTTGTGCTCGCTGAAATGATGTTGCCGAACGAGCAATCGGGGCGAATGTTCCAGGGCGGTGGAGCGGGCATGCCCCAGCCTGAGCTATCTTGGAACAGCGTCCGATCCTTCCCCGGCCCCGCTTGCCTGAGAACGGTCCGGCGTTACCCGCGAGGATGCACGAGCGGGCATCTCTCTCGGCGCAGGGGCGCGAGATTTTCGACGCCACCAGCGCGGCAGGAACTCGGCCATCAGGCTTTGAATCAGGCTCTTCATCCGATTGCCATGGAAGGTCTCACGGGTGAACAGATGCCGGCCCTGATTGTTCCGGGTCGGCGCCATCAGAGCGTCGTTAGTGGAAAATCAATTAGGACGGGCCTTGCGCGCACGCAACGCGATCGCGGCGTCCAGCTTTCGCGCCAGTTCCAGCATTCGGGAAGGCGCTTTCTCGAGTCCCAGCGCCTCCAACGCGACGGTCGTCTCGCGTTCCGGCGTTGTCGTCTCGGACAGCTCCTGTTCCGATCTCAGTGCTTCATGAACCTTGTGTGCCACGGCCGCGCCCTAACATGGGTTAATGCCTGCCCACTAACCCACTGAGGGAACAAAGGTTCCTGCTTCCCCGAACGCGGAAGTCGCCGTCGCCTATTGCCTGCCGAAGCCGACCAGGAACCTCTCCAACCTCTCTCGGACCTGGCCAGGAGCTTCCCTAGTCGGACAATGACCGACACCCGGCAGGAGCACACGCCATAACCGGCGGTAAAATAGGCCTCCTTGTCTTGGGAGGAATCCGGCAGAACGACGCGGTCGTCATCGCCATGAAGGACCAATGTCGGGACCGAGATGACCTCCGCCCCGATCTGCTTGCGCGCGAGTTCAGCATAGTTCGGGTCGGGATCCGCCTCGCCCCAGCGCACGCGATAGGAATGCAGCGTCACGTCCGGCCAGTCGGGATTTTCGAAGGACCTCGCGACCCGTTCGAACAGCGCGTCGTCGAACCAGCCTGGGGGACTCCAGCTGTCCCACTGGAACCGCGCGAAGGAGTGACCGTGCTGTCGCACGAACTCTTCGCCGCGCTCGGTCGCCATGAACCACTGATACCAGAAAGCCCTCGCCTGCTTCAAAGGCGGCGTCGGAGGCGGGCCGGGCTGCCACCCCAGCGAAAGCGCCGCACAGCATGTTATGCGTTGCGGAAAGACGGAGGCGAGCAGATAGGCAATACGCGCGCCCCAGTCATGGCCGACAACCGCGAACCGTTCGAGGCCGATGGCGTCGGCAAAATCGAGCGCGTCCTGCGCCATGGCGGCGATCTCGCCTGAGCGCATCGTTTTATCGGAGTGGAACGAGGTCTTCCCGAAACCGCGCAGCCATGGCGCGAAGGTGCGGAAGCCCGCGGCCTGAAGAGATGGTGCGACATCCGCAAAAGTGGTCGCATCATCCGGCCAGCCATGAATAAGCAGCACAGGCGAGCCGCCCTCGGATCCGCCGCTCAGATAGGCAACGCGCAGAAGCGAAGTATCGCAGAAGACAGGCTCTTCCATGGACGCCTCCTCATGCGCACCACACCGCAGTGGCCGCCCAACCCCGCGCAATCAGGTTTGTTCCCTTTGGCCATGAGCCGCCTCGATCCGGCGAGGGAACCAACCGCAGCCTTGCTGGTTCGGAACCCAACAGCGGAGCCTCGCCATGCCCAATGCAGCCGAAATTCTCGTCGACACCTTGATCGCCTGGAACGTCGAAGTCGTGTTCGGGCTGCCCGGCGACGGCATCAACGGCGTCATGGAGGCGCTGCGCAAAAACCAGGACAGGATATCCTTCGTCCAGGTGCGGCACGAGGAATCGGCCGCGTTCATGGCTTGCGCCTACGCCAAATGGACAGGGAAGCTCGGAGTGTGCCTCGCAACGTCCGGACCCGGCGGTACTCACCTTCTCACCGGCCTCTACGACGCCAGGCTCGACCAGGCGCCGGTGCTGGCGATCACCGGCATGCAGTTCCATGATCTAGTCGAGACTTTCACCCAGCAGGATGTCGATCTCACCCGCGTCTTCAATGACGTCAGCGTCTATAATGTCCAGGTCTCGGACGCGGCGCATATGGAGAACGTGGCGAGCCTTGCCTGCCGCACGGCGCTCGCCCGCAAAGGCGTCGCTCATCTTTCGATCGCCAGCGATATCCAGGAGCAGCCCGCCGACGCGGCCAAGCGATCCAAGCGCAACCGGCCGGCTCACACGCCGCAGGACATGTTCGCCCCTCGCTGCCTCGCGCAGGATGCGGAGTTGGACAAGGCCGCGGCCATTCTCAACGACGCTGGGCGCGTGGCGATCCTTGCGGGACGCGGAGCGATCGGCGCGGCGGCTGAACTCGAGGAAACGGCGCGGCTGTTGCAGGCACCGATCGCCAAGGCCTTGCTCGGCAAGGCGGTGCTGCCAGACGATCATCCCTACACCACGGGCGGCATCGGCATTCTGGGCACCTTGCCATCGCAAGAGGCGATGGAGACGTGCGACGCCGTCCTCATCGTCGGCTCGACCTTCCCTTATATCGAGTATTATCCGCAGCCGGGCAAGGCGCGCGGCGTCCAGATCGATTGCGATGCGCAGCGCATCGGCCTGCGCTTTCCGGTCGAGGCCGGTCTGGTCGGCGATGCTGCAGAGACCATGCGCGCTCTCAACAAGCGGCTGAAGCCGAAGGGCGACGGCGCATTCCTGGCGACCGCGCAGAGCTCGATGCAAAAATGGCGCGAGATGATGCGTAAGTCCGAAGATGGCTTGGCCCATCCCCTCAAGCCGCAGCGGGTCGCGCGCGCCTTCGGCGAACGCCTCGCCGACAATACGGTACTGGCGACCGATTCCGGCCAGAACACGGAACTCGCCGCGCGCCATGTCGATCTTCGCGCCGGGCAAGCCTTCGGCGTTTCGGGCGCGCTCGCCTCCATGTCCTGCGGCCTCAGCTACGCGATCGCGGCCGGTATTGCCTTTCCGGGCCGGCCGGTCGCAGCGATCGTCGGCGATGGCGGGCTTGCCATGCAACTAGGCGAGTTCTCCACGGCCGTGCGCTACGGCATTCCGCTGAAAGTCCTAGTCATCAAGAACAACATGCTGAACCAGATCGCCTGGGAGCAGATGATGTTCCTCGGAAACCCCCAATTCGGCTGCGAGTTGCAGCCGATCGATTTCGCCAAGGCGGCCGAGGCGATGGGCGGAAAAGGCTTCAGAATCGAGCGGGAGGAGGAGGTCGAGCGCGTGCTCGACCAGGCTTTCGCCGCCAGCGGGCCGGTGATCATCGAGGCGCTGGTAGACGCCTACGAGCCGATGATGCCGCCGAAGATGCCGTCGGATTACGCCAAGAACTTCCGCAAGGCGCTGCCTCAGACTCCCGGCCGCGAGCAGATCGAAGAAAACGTCGCCCGCGAGCCGGCCAAGACGATGATGGAGGCAGGCGAATAGGACGGAGGAGTGCCCATGCTCGATCTTTCCCGCGAGCGCCGTCGGATGGTCGACGTTCATCTTGCCCGCCGTGGCATCCAGGATCGGGAAATCCTGGCGGCGATGCGGGAAGTTCCGCGCGAAGTCTTCGTGGATCCGGGCTATGAGGAATTCGCCTATGAGGACGGACCGCTGCCGATCGCGGAAGGGCAGACGATATCGCAGCCCTACATCGTTGCCTTCATGCTGGAGATGGCGGAGATCGGCCCGGGGGACCAAGTGCTTGAGGTCGGCACGGGATCCGGCTACGCCGCTGCCGTCATGAGCCGCATCGTCGACCATGTCTACACGGTCGAACGCCATGCATCGCTAGCAGAGGCCGCAAGACGGCGCTTTCAGAAACTGGGCTACGGCAACATCGAAGTCCGGACCGGGGACGGCACCAGAGGCTGGCCCGAAGCAGCACCCTTCGACGCGATCGTGGTGGCGGCGAGCGGACCGGGCGCGCCGCTGGCCTTGCAGCAGCAGCTCGATGTCGGCGGCAGGCTGGTTATTCCTGTCGGCGACGATCCCGACGAGCAGCGCCTGCTCAAGGTAACCCGCACGGGCGCATCGACCTATAGCGAGGTGGATTTCGGCGGCGTGCGCTTCGTCCCGTTGATCGGCGAACAGGGCTGGCGGGAGGAAAACCGCCCGGCGGCTGTCCGCACGACCCCGCTGGCACGCCAACGCAGCCTGCCGGAGATGATCGCAGCGGCCGCCGAGCCGCTTTCCGACCTCGACGATCCCGGGTTTGCGGAACCTTTCGACCGGTTCGCGGAGCGGCGGATCGTCCTGCTCGGCGAATCCAGCCATGGCACGTCCGAATTCTACCGGGCGCGCGCGGCGATCACCAAAAGGCTGATCGAGAGGCACGGCTTCACAATCGTCGCGGCCGAAGCCGATTGGCCCGATGCAGCGGCCGTCGACCGCTATGTCCGCGGCCGAGGCGCCTCGCCCGTCGCCGATCAGCCGTTCCAGCGTTTTCCAACCTGGATGTGGCGCAACACCGACGTCGCGACATTCGTGGAATGGCTGCGCGAGCACAATGACAAGGCCAAGGCACTGCAGCCGCAAGCAGGCTTTTATGGCCTCGACATCTACAACATGCGCGGCTCGATCGCCGCCGTCCTGGAATATCTCGACCGCGTCGACCCCGAGGCGGCAAGGGTTGCGCGGGAACGCTATGGCTGCCTGACGCCATGGCAGACCGAACCGTCGACCTACGGCCGCGCCGCGCTGACCAGGGGCTATCGCGAATGCGAGGAAGCGGCCCTCGATCAGTGCCGCGACATGCTGGCGAGACAGTTGAATGATTCCGGGCCAGACGGCGACGATCTTTTCGACGCAGCGCAGAATGCCCGGCTCGTCGCCTCCGCCGAGCAGTACTACCGCGTCATGTATTATGGCGGACCGCAATCCTGGAATCTGCGCGACACGCATATGTTCGAAACGCTCGAGCATATTCTCCATGCGCGAGGACCCAACGCGAAGGCCGTGGTGTGGGCCCACAATTCGCACATAGGCGATGCCCGCTACACCGAAATGGGAATCTCGCGCGGCGAAGTGAACATTGGCCAGCTCTGCCGGCAGCGGTTTGGTGACAAGGCGGCGCTCATCGGCTTAGGCACGCACACCGGCACTGTTGCGGCGGCGACCGACTGGGACGGCGAGATGGAAATCAAGTCGGTAAGGCCATCGCGTGAGGACAGCTATGAGCGGCTTTGCCACGACGCCGGCATCGGCCGGTTCCTGCTTGACCTCGGGCGCGACCCGAACCTGCGCGACCGTCTGACGGAGCGCCGCCTGGAGCGCTTCATCGGCGTGATCTACCGGCCGGAAACCGAATTGCACAGCCACTATGCCGACGCTTCGCTGGCCCGGCAGTTCGACGCCTTGGTCTGGTTCGATGAAACCAGCGCCGTCACGCCGCTCGGGCCCGAGCACGCGACTGAAGGCATGCCGGAAACCTATCCGTTCGGCATCTGACGCCTAAACATTCCGAGCCGCTTCCAGTTCGAAAGACATAACGAGGAACGGCCATGAGCGGAAACCAGCACCCGAAATCGAAAAAGCCGAGCGATGCGGATATGAGCGATGATCCCGGCATCGGAACTTCCAAGGGCACCATCAAGGAAGGCGACGAGCTGGAGCATGGCGAGAACACAGTCGAAGGTGATGTCGAAAACGACACCACCGACGCAGGCGGCATCGAGCCACGCCCCGTTCGCACGAATAAGTAAACTCAGAACTAATACCGTTCAACATATTAGAATTCTTAATTCTGCCCGGTATGCATCAACATTGATGAACAAAACCTCCATCCGAGCAGCGGCCTTTGGAACATCTGGAAGAATTTTATGTTGACTAATATCGCAATCAGGCGATCAACAGGAGATCCTTACCATGATAAAACTTCTTTCCGCATCGGTTCTTGCAATTGTCCTGGCAACTTCCGCGATGGCGCAAACGAGCGGCTCGGGCAACGGGGACGGCACAAACGGCGCCGGCGCTACCACAGGCACCACCGGCACTGGCGCTGCAACAGGCATGGGCAGCAACAACGGCAACGGCACGATCGATCCAAACGCCACCAACAGCACGAACACCTCCAAGCCCAACGGCGCAGCCGATCGCTGCAAGGACGTGGCCGGCAACGACGTCGACAACAATACCGCTACCGGCAACACCACATCCAATATGCAGAACTGCAACAAGTAGGTCTGCAGCCCGCGCCACGCGGAGGGCCCGCGTTTCACAGGCGGGCCCTTCTTTCTTGGCGATCGCGTGGCTGGAGCATTCCCGCTACATGCCGCGGTCCGGGACGTAGAGGCAGAAGGAGTGCTGCGAATTGATATCGCCACCTGGCTTGCATTCGTGAAAGTTCTCGTCGCGCGATCGCTTTATGCGGTGGTCGCTGTAGGGGATCAGCTCGCCGGTCGAAAGCTGATAACCGTATTTGGTCTCCTTCACGTCCGAAGGGGGGGCCTGGTAGCAGTCCACTCCGGCGCAGCAAGAAGAATCATATTGCCAGCCCGCCGGTGCTTGGTGCGCCGATGCCGGCATGCAGAGGGAACCAGCCAAAAGGCTCGCGGGCAATATCAGCAACACTTTCGATCGGCGCTGATCGGACGGACGGCGCCTCACCGCGCCCACCGCTCTGTGGACATGTCTGCTTGAGGCTTTTCTGTTCATGGTCGGTCCGCCTTGTTGCGGCAGGCCCCGCAAGAAGGGGCCTGACAGACCGCCCGGGGGGATATCAATCGCCGGAACGGCCGCTCCCGAACTTAGAAGTCAAAGCTATGTTCCACGGCAGGTGCTGTTCATTCCTTTACATAGGCACCGGGCTGACGGCCGCTCCGGGGCGCCTTGGCGTCCTTGGAATGCTCCGCGACTGCCGGGCCAGCGCCTGAACTCTTTACCGTCGCCGGACTGGGCGTCGGCTGCTGCGGCAGATTGCGGCCGTCCGATTGATGGGTCTTGTCCTCGACCTCGCCTTGTCTACGGCTAAGGCCTGGGTCGACGTGAGGTTTTTCGTTGCCGGCGGCGTCCTGTGAAAATTCGTCGCTCGGATCCGGATCGGTGTTCGCCGGATATTTCCTGGCGCCCGTCTCGCGACGGTTCTGGATGTCCTTCATGATTCATCTCCGGTTGGATGAAAGATAACACCGGCGCGAGGATGGCGTTCCAATCCCGGGCAGCACGAGTGAAGTTCCTGATGGAACAAACCTCCCGGGACCCGATTAGGCGCAGGCGGTGAAGCTCAGCCGCGAGAGGAGCCGGGCATGAACAGGGAAGAACGCATCAGGCAACGCGCCCACGAGATCTGGGACCGCGAAGGCCGCCCCGAAGGACGCCAGCAAGAACATTGGGATCAGGCCGTACAAGAGATCGAGTCGGAAGTCTCGGAAGCCGAGCGCGGTCCGGTCGCGCCCGATCCCGCGGTTGGCGTCGGCTCGGACCCGGCCGCCAACAGGCCAGGCGGCTAGAGCCGCTGATACGTCGTATCGCAATTGCGCTCGGCATTCTGGTGGTCGTTCTGGTCGCCCTCTGGGTCTGGACCGGCCAGAACGGCAGGCGCCCAGCCGGCGGTGCCCAACAGCCCTCGCCGCACGCTATCGACCAGAATGGCTGAGAGGATGAGGTCTTCATCGCGCGGCGGTGTCGCCAGCCTTGTGCCGCTTGCCTTGGCAGGAACGAGCAGGCCGGAGTTGGCGCGCAGGCCTCTGAAGAACTCCTACAGATAGGGCAGCAGTTCGAACAGCATGATAACGATCATCACGGCGGCAATATATGTCACCGCAAGTTGCTGATGTTTCCAGGTCAGGTCGAAGCGAGCTTTTGCCGTTCCGGCGCCAAACAGCGCCAGGAATTGGCCCCAATGCAGCGCCACCGCGATGATCAACCCCATCAGCGGAAGCAGTGGACATGCTGCTCGATCGGGCTCACCGCAGGGCGGCGGATGGTTCCATGCCTCCTCAAGCCGGATGGAAGCGCATGCGGCGAACGGCCGGAACAGTTCATCTGTCGCTGCGTTCTAACATCTGGCTTCCCGGCGACCTCATCGTCATGCGCGCCGGGTTGAGCGGCATAATTTGCGGCTGAGGTATGCGAACTGAAGGAGCTCGTGCGTGCGAAACCTCAGGGGACTCCACCTCTTGATCGCGGAGGACGAGTGGCTGCTCGCCAGCGATCTCGCGACCTTCTTCGCCGACATGGGCGCCGTCATCCTTGGACCGGTGGCGACGCTGGAGCAGGCCGGACGGCACGCGAAAGCAGCCGAGGCCGCGATCCTGGACATTGACCTGCACGGCCGCAAGATCTTCCCGGTGGCGGACGAACTGATGCTGCGGAACGTGCCCTTCGTGTTCTTCAGCGGATATGACGACATCGCCATCCCCGAGCATTTGCGTTTCGCGAGCAGCCTGAGCAAGTCCTCGAACCGCGTCACCCTGGTCGACGCGCTGTTCCCGCCGCAGCCCTCGGCGGAGCCAGCGACCATCGCGCAGGCGATGTCTGCGGCGGAGGACGTCGTCGCTCTGCTGCCCAAGCTCCGGCTCACCGCTCGTCTGCTTTTGGACGATGCCGGGGCCTCCGACCGCCTTGTCGAGCACACTTTGGAACAGGCGCTCGAGGATATCGACAAACGGCCCGTTGGCTTATCGATCGCCGTCTGGCTGAACACCATCATGCGCAGGATAGCCTGGTCGCGCGGAGCCTCTCTTTTGCACTGATCATCGGGCCGCCGGCGACCTGCGCTCGCCGGCCGACCAGCGCTCTTATTGCACGAAGCGGCTTCTGAGCCAGGCGAGGATCCGGTTGCCTTTTACGATTCGACGCACCCGCGCGGCCGCCCAACTGGCCTGCATCGTCGCGCCTGCATGGCAGCTGCAGACGACGTCATGCAATTGCCAATCCGAGAGTTCGAAAAAGCGCTTCGCCTCGCCATAGGTGTCCGACCGCAATCCGGCGGCGCGCAGCAGCGGATCATCGAAGGCCACCGCGAGCGGCGATCCGTCCGCCCGTACGCGTTCACGGACCCCGGGATCGACATATTCGGTGCCCGTCAGCGCCGATAGGCAGCGCTGGGGATTGCGTTCCAGAAGTTCCGCCCACCGCTCGATCCGCTGCCTTCTCGTCGCAAGAGGAATCAACCCGAGCCGGTCGACGACCGCCACCGATTGAAGTTCATATGAGGTCTGATGCTTCATTGCTGTCTCCTGTGGTTGTGGCGGCGACATCTGCACGGCGGCGCGGCAGGTTCTGCCGGTGCCTGAAGCCCACGCCTGCGAGGGACAAGCGCGGGCCGACCAGGTGTTGCCCACCCGTCTTCAACAGACGCCTTGGAGCGGCGTCTGAGGCGAACCCGAACTGCCAGCGATCACCTATGTTCCAGCCATTCTCGCCAAGGGATTGGGAAGACGAGGTCCAGGCCATCGCGGGGGCCCTTTCCTCGCCCGCCCTAACGTTGTTTAGGCGAGGCAAAGAAAGACCCGTCGCCGGGGAGGAAAGCGGCGACGGGTCATTGCAGCGGGACACCTGGAGCGGACATGACCGCAGCGCCCTAAGCGCGCATGATGGTGTTTGTTCCAAAAGAAATCCTACCAGCACCCTGGAAAAGCCGGCGAACGGCTGTATCGCCGCGACCAACCGAGAAGCGAGACGCGGCAGCGATGGAACATCACGTGGATTGCATGGTTAAACAGCTGACCGGTCGCTGAACCGCGATGGCGCCATCACCGCAACGGAACGGTTCTACAGCCCAATCTGGAGGCTCGTCGCGGAATGGCCCGTTCCAAAGGCCCAACGAACAACCACGACATCATCGTCATCGGCGCGTCGGCCGGCGGTATCGAACCTCTGAAGCGGATCGTCGCCGATCTGCCCGCCGGCCTGCCGGCGGCAGTGTTCATCGTGGTGCATGTCGGCGAGATCAGTTATCTGCCCGATATCCTCGACCGCGCGGGGCGGCTCGAAGCGCAGCCGGCCGGGAACGGCGCGGCGTTCAGGATGGGCTGCATCTATGTGGCACCGCCCCGTTTCCATCTTCTCCTTCACGATGGCCATATGATGCTACGGCGCGGTCCACGTGAAAACCTGGCCCGACCGGCCATCGACCCCTTGTTCCGTTCGGCGGCGCTGAGCTACGGCGCCAGCGTCATCGGTGTGCTGCTGTCGGGCTCGCTTTCCGATGGCACCGCCGGTTTGAGGGCCGTCAAGGCCGTCGGCGGGCTGGCGGTGGTCCAGCATCCCAAAGACACGCTGGTGCCTTCCATGGTGGAAAGCGCGCTGAATTATGTCGAGGTCGACCACTGTGTACCCGCCGCGGAGGTTGGCGGCTTGCTGGCAAAGCTCGCGGCCGAGCCGCCGGGCGAGACCTTTGCGGCACCGCCGGTGGTCAGATTGGGGGCGGCCATCGCCGCGCAGGAGCATTCGACCATGAAGGATGCGGATCGACTTGGCGAGTTGTCGGTGTTTACATGCCCGGAATGCCACGGACCGCTGTGGGAGATCGAAGACGGTGACATGTTGCGCTATCGGTGCCATACCGGGCACGCCTTTACCGCCGACGCGGTGATAGAGGCTCAGGCGGTCGAGGCGGACGAGATCCTATGGGCCCTGCTTCGCTCTCATCAGCAGCGGGCGGAGTTTGCCCGGCGCATGGCCGAGCGGGAAAAGACACGGCGTCGCTCCGAACTGGCCAATCAATTCGGCCAGCGGGCGCAGGAATACGAAGCGGATGCCGCTGTCATCGAGCGCATCCTTGAGAGCAGGCTAGCACGGTTAGGCGGTAATGGCGCGGGCGGAGAGGAAGAAAAGCACGACAAGAGCGGAGCCTAGCGACACGCGCGAGGCCGCAACGGCGGCGGCACCTTTCCCTATTGTCGGTATCGGCGCGTCGGCCGGCGGCATCGCGGCCCTCCAACGGTTCTTTCCCGAAGTGCCGGCCGACAGCGGCTTTGCCTATGTGGTCATTCAACATCTTGACGCCGAGCACGAAAGCGTTCTCGCCAGCATCATCCAGCGGTCGACCTCGATCGAGACCCTGACGGCGGCCGAAGACATGGAGATCGAGCCCGACAAGATATACGTCACGCCGCCCGGTGTATCGGTGACGGTGCAGGGCCAGCATTTCCATATGGCCAAAATGGCCACGACGAGAGCCAGGCGGACGCCGATCGGCGATTTCTTCACGTCGCTGGCGCAGGAGCAGTCGGAGAACGCGGCGGGAGTCATCCTTTCCGGCACTGGCAGCGACGGCACCATCGGTTTGAGAGCCGTCAAGGAACGCGGCGGACTGACCTTGGCACAGGAAAGCGCCGAGTATGACGGCATGATGCGCAGCGCCGTCCAGAGCGGCCTGGTCGACATGGTGCTTCCCGCTGAGGAAATGGCGGGCAAGCTGACCAGCTATTTCCGGCACGCCAACCACACCGACAGCGAGCGCGACCGCCGCAAGCGCGATGTGGCCGAGCAGCTTTCGCGCATCGCGGCGCTGCTTCGTGTGCGCACCGGCCATGATTTCAGCGGCTACAAGGACAACACGATCCTGCGCCGTATCCAGCGCCGGATGCAGGTGCTGCAGATCGACGACCCGATCGCGTTTTACGAGCGGCTGCGCGACGAGCCGCAGCAGGTCGATCTGCTCTTTCAGGACCTGCTGATCGGCGTCACCAGCTTCTTTCGCGACGAGCACGCCTTCGATGTGCTGGAAAGGCTGGTCATTCCCCGGCTGTTCGAGAACCGAAAGCCCGCCGAGACGATCCGTGTATGGGTTCCCGGCTGTGCGACGGGCGAAGAAGCCTATTCGATCGCCATGCTCTTGAAGGAGAGCGCTCCGCGGGGCGCCGCCTCCCCCAATCTGCAGATTTTCGCCACCGATATCGACGAGCGCGCGCTGGAGGTGGCCCGCGCCGGGCGCTATCCTGCAACGATCGCCATGGACATAACGCCGAAGCGGCTCAAGGAGTTTTTCTCGCGCGAAGACGGCACTTACCGCGTTTCGGCCGATCTGCGCGAGGTCTGTCTGTTTTCCTCGCACAACCTGTTGCGCGACCCACCCTTCTCCAAGCTCGACCTGATCGCCTGCCGGAACCTCCTGATCTATATGGGCCCGGAGCTGCAGGAAAAAATCGTTCCGATCTTCCATTACGCACTGCGCAACAACGGCTATCTCTTTCTCGGATCCTCGGAAAACGTCACGCGGCACGCCCGCCTGTTCTCCACCATCGACAAGGCGAGCCGCATCTTCCAGAAGCGCGGCGGGATGACCCCGCAGCGGTTGCCGGAATTCCCGCTCGCCACCTCCGCCAGGCACACCGCGCCGAACACGCGGCAGCGGGCGACGAACGGAACCTTGCAGGAAGTGGCGGAGCGCCTTCTCGTCGAGCGATTTGCGCCGGCCTATGTGGTGGTCAACGCCGGCGGCGAATTGATGCATAGTTCCGGCGGTACAGGCAAATATCTCGAGCTCGCCGCGGGCGCCTCCGATCACAACGTCTTTTCCATGGCAAGGCGGGGCCTTCGCATGGACCTGCGCGCCGCGCTCCACAAGGCGGCCAGCACTGGACAGGTGGCAATCCAGAACAAGATCACCGTCGGCACCAATGGCGGCCGGCAAACGATCAGTCTTGCCGTGCAGCCGTTGCCCTCTGACGGCGCGGCGGACCCGCTCTACATGCTGGTCTTCCGGGATATTGGGGGCATCAAGACGGAGTCGGAGGACGAGCCCGTCGACACGGCCGACGATGTGGAAAGCGCCAATGTCAGTCAACTCGAAAGGGAGTTGAGGGAAACCAAGGAGCGGCTGCAAATCACCACGGAGGAACTCGAATCCTCCAATGAGGAGCTGAAATCCTCCAACGAGGAACTGTCGTCGATCAACGAGGAGCTGCAGTCGTCCAACGAGGAACTGGAAACCTCGAAGGAAGAGCTGCAATCGATCAATGAGGAACTGCAGACGGTCAATGCCGAGCTCAATATCCGCGTCGACGAACTCAGCCGCGCGAATAACGACATGGCAAACCTGCTCGAAAGCACGCAGATCGCCACCGTGTTTCTCGACCGCGACCTCTGCATCAAGAGCTTCACGCCGACCGCCC
The DNA here is from genome assembly GCF_029625685.1 of Mesorhizobium sp. WSM4976. Classification (NCBI taxonomy): domain Bacteria; kingdom Pseudomonadati; phylum Pseudomonadota; class Alphaproteobacteria; order Hyphomicrobiales; family Phyllobacteriaceae; genus Mesorhizobium; species Mesorhizobium sp. WSM4976. The sequence continues at coordinate 356,896 of NZ_JARTVT010000001.1, read as the reverse complement.
GCGACCTTTTCCGCCTGGTCGAGAGCGATGTCGGCCGGCCGCTGGCGCATGTGCGCCCGCGCTTCCCCGCCGACGGGCTGCAGGCCGACATGGAGCAGGTGCTGCTGAGGCTTGGCACGATCGAGCGGCAGGTCGAAGGTACTGACAACGGCCGGCGCTACATCATGCGCGTCCTGCCCTATCGCACCGTCGACAACGTGATTGCCGGTGTCGTCGTCACCTTTGTCGATATCACGCAGATCGCGCGGGCCGAGGAGAAGATCGGCGTGCTCTCGCATGATTTGCACAACCGCGTCGAAAGCCTTGAAACCCTGCTGGACCTGGTGCCGGTCGGCATCTTCATCGCCGAGGATGGCAACGGCGTGGAGATCCGCGCAAACCGACGCGCGGTGGAACTCATGGGGCAGCGCTCCACCGGCGACAAGCTCATTTCGGTCCCCGCCATCCTGCCGCTGACGCTCAACGGCGTTAAGGTGAACGCTGAAGACCAGCCTCTGCGAATGGCAATTCGCACCGGAAAACCTATCCCCGGTTACGAGGCGCAAATCCTGCACGAGAATGGCTCTGGCATCGACGTAATGATGTCTGCCAACCCGCTTTTCGACGAAAACGGCAAAGTGCGCGGCGCCATCGCGACCCTTGTCGACATATCGAGCCACAAGGAGGAAGAGCGCAGCCAGGAGAGATTGCTGCACGAACTGCAACATCGCGTAAAGAACATCCTGGCCACGGTCACCGCGCTGGCTTCACGCATGGTTCGCACGTCGAGCTCAATGGGTGATTTCTTTTCCTCGTTCCAGCAGCGGCTGCAGGCAATGGGTCGGACGCACGAAGTGCTGTCTTCCTACAACTGGCGCGATGCCGATCTCGAGCAGCTGCTACGGGCGGTCCTAGCGCCCTACAGCAGCAAGCTTCGCCAGAACATCGTCATTGACGGAAAATCGCTGCAGCTCGGCGCAAGCATGGCCGCGACACTTGGCATGGTGTTCTTCGAGCTTGCCAGCAATGCGGCGAAATACGGGGCGCTCTCGACTGAGGACGGCCGCGTGGAAGTGGGCTGGAAGACCGACAAATCGGGTGTTCTGTCAATCCGGTGGAAGGAAATCGGCGGGCCTGCCGTAGACGAGCCATCGCGACTGAATTTCGGAACAAGCTTTATCAAGCAAAGTTTAGAGTATGAGCTAGGGGGGAAAGTCGACCTGCGGTTCAAGCCCTCCGGGTTTGAGTGCGACATCCAGATACCGTTGGCCCCGCCGCGGATCGCTGATATTCTCACGCTGGGTGCCAGGGATGAACACAGATACACTCTTGTCCGGCCTTAAAGTCCTGGTGGTTGAGGACGTGTTCATGCTTGCGCAGGACTTGGCCGACCAGTTGAGCGGTGCCGGATGCACCGTGATAGGACCGGTGCCTACCGTTCAACAGGCGCTGGATCAAGCGGACAGTACCGCCCTGGATGGCGCCGTGCTGGATGTGAATCTTCGCGGCGATCGAAGCTTTCCTTTGGCCGAGCAATTGGCCCGTGACGGCGTGCCTTTCATTTTTCTCACCGGATATGACAGCGTCACCGTCTTCCCCGATCAATTCAGGGACGCGCAGAAGCTAACCAAGCCCGTCGACTACAAGATGCTGGTCGAGGCGGTGTCGCGGTTCCGCAAAGGTGATCCCGCGTCGGGCTGAAGTCCGGCTTGGGCTCGTTGCATTGGCCTGATCTATTGCTCGGCGCGATGCCCTACGAGCCGGCTTGCCAGTTCGACCAAGTCCGCGATCGGCGCCGGCTTGGGCACATAAGGCGCGCCGTGGAAGATCGGCGACTGGAACTCCGGATCATAGCCCGAATGGACGACGAAAGGCACGCCCGCTTCCTTGAGGCGGGCGGCGGCGACACCGCGCTGGCCGTCGAGCAGTTGGATATCGATGATGGCAAGGGCCGGCCTGTGATCGTCCAGCCAAGCCGCGGCTGCCCGCTCGGACGCCACGCAGGCGGACTCGAAACCTCGCTCCTTCAGACCGTTCGCCACGTCGGACGCAATCAGATATTCGTCTTCAATGATTAGTGCGAGGAGCGCTCCCATGGCGACCTCCTCTGACGGGCGCATCTCTTGCGGACGCACGACTGATCGTACTCCGGCGGCCAGGAAAATGCACCATACTTTGCTTGGGAGCTGTTTCGAGGTCTCCCACAGGATTTGGACCGGCCTGGTTCAAACCCGGCTCCCGGTGAAGTTCGATCACGTCGGGGTGGGACAAGGCTGCGCGAGCATCAAGCAGACGAAGGAACTCGGGCCTCAGCCCGTCGCCCCTTGCGGCGGCCATCGCGTGCAGCGACATAAAGGGATTCATCGTTGCGTGTTTCACGGGCTTGGGCTCCATCACATTGCGGCGGCTGCCTTTTCCCGCCTTGCCTCATCGAAATCGACGGACAGAACGACCTCGCCGTCGCCGCCACGAACCCGAACCGCCCAGCCGTCCTGGAGAGGTCCGGTAGCCGCATCGCCGAGCAGGTCGATCGCCGACCGCAACGCTTCATCATGAACAGCTTCCAGGTTGGGCAATTCCACGCCTTCGAGCCGCCTCATACTGCCACCCTCGCGGTATTCGAATGTGTAGGGACCCTCGCTCGCATCGCTTTGCCGCTCGATGTCGGGCCGGCCGCCATCTACTTTCCCCTGCGGGCGGTCTTGTGCAGGCAGGCCGCCGAAAGCCGCGCACTGAACCATCAACTCCTTGGCGCGATCAACAAGGGCGCTGTGGTCAAGCAACGGGTTGGACACGACCATTGTGACAGCGATGTTTTCGCCGCCCTCGCCGACAAATTCGACCGTCACAGTTCCGGGGTTGGCATGTATCGCCGTGTCGAGAACTTGCATTCCTGCCTCTTTCTCTTGGTGTCGAGAATACAAAGCTGCCCTGGTCCGGAAAGTTCCCTCCGGGTTTCAAGAAGGCGCGGTTGGAACAGCGGGGCCAGATGCAGGTTTGGGGACAAAGGAGGCGCTGAATGTCACCTGACGAACGCACACCAGCTGAGGCCCGCGGCAAAATCCAGGCCGGCAGGACGCAAGACAAGACCCCGGGGTTCGACCCGGCGGCAGCACCACAGGAAGCGGACGCCGAGGCGGGCAACGCTCCGACTTCCGCTGCGCCGGCTGCGACGCACAAACCGAACTTCACCAACCAGGCGAGCTTTGCCAACGCGATGCGACCGCCAGAGAACGCGCCAGACCTTGAGCCGCACAGGAACGGGCCAGTCCTGGTCGTCGTGGCGCTGGTTGTCCTGGCCGCGGTCGCCTTTCTGTTCGCCGCGACCTTCCGCTAGGCATGGAAGGAACATCATTCGCCGTCCCAGGTTTGATAGCCAAGGAGGTTATTGCGATGCCAAGCTTGAGAAGTTTGTTTCGTCATCTGTGGCGCTGGAAAGCACAGGCTACGACGTACCCCTCCCCGGTCGACGCCATTGTGCGGGTGCTGCGCGAAGCCGAAAAGCAGCACGGATCTCGGCGTTCGGAATAACAAAGAATCTTAACGGGTAGTGCTCCGGAGCATCGAGCGATTGCCGGAGTCACTTCTCGTCAAAGATATGCTCGTGGATGATGCCGAGGATCTGCAGCTTCACCGTTTCCCGCGCTTCGGGCTTCACGAAGGGCATCAGCAGATCGACCGTCTCCTCCACCCGTCGCGGCAGGTCGGCGCTCGGGTCGCTCAGATAGCTGCCATGGGCATAGAGGTTTTCGGTCAGCTTCTTGTTCAGGTCGGAAAAGAGTCCCATGGCCATTGCTCCTTGCTGATCAACAGCCGGAGCGCCCACGCGGTTCCCTCGGCCAAAGGCATTGCAGTTTCGGCGTGCTGAAATCCTCCGAAGGAACATCCGGTTGCACCGAATGTTCGGCCGAACCACTCAGGAGGATCGAATGGGAAACGGGAAACTGGCGGTCGTCACCGGTGCCTCGAGCGGCATCGGCAAGGAGCTCGCGAAACTCTGCGCCAAGGACGGCTACGACCTGGTCATCGTCGCCGATGAGCCGGCCATCGAGCAGGCGGCGGAGGCGCTCCGATCGCGCGGCGTCTCGGTCGACGCGGTGGAGGCCGACCTTGCAAGCGAGGACGGCGCCGACAAATTGGTCGCCGAGATCGGCGATCGCGACATCGATCTTCTGCTCCTCAATGCCGGACGTGGTTTGGGGAGAGGCTTTATCGAGCAGGACTGGAAAGAGGCACGCCGTGTCATCGACACCAACATCACCGGCACGGTCTATTTGGCCCATCGGCTCGGCCGCAAGATGGTCGGACGCGGTCGCGGCCGGATCCTGTTCACAGGCTCGATCGCCGGCTTCACGCCAGGCACGTTCCAGGCGGTCTATAACGGCACCAAGGCCTTCATCGATTCCTTCGCCATCGCGCTGCGCCACGAGCTGAAGGACAGCGGCGTGAGCGTCACCGTGCTGATGCCGGGCGCCACGCAGACGCGCTTCTTCGAGCGCGCCCGCATGATGGATACCGAAATCGGGGTGCAAGAGAAGGACAATCCCGCCGATGTGGCCAGGAACGGCTACGACGCCTTGATGGCCGGCGAGGAGCAGGTGGTCAGCGGCTGGAAGAACAAGATGCAAGCCGCCGCGGCCCATGTCACACCGGCGGGCACGCTGGCCGAACAGTACCGCAACATGGCCGAACCGGGTTCGGCGAAGAATGGCTGAAACGCGGGCGGTGATCCGGGAACATTCCCGCCCAGCCCCAGTTCGGCTCCTAACCGCTAAGCATCCACGACCCAAGGAACAACCGATGAAAGCCCTGACCTGGCATGGCAAAGGCGACATTCGTTGCGACCAGGTCGCCGACCCGGCGATCGAGAACGATCGCGACATCCTCATCAAGGTCACGTGCTGCGCCATATGCGGCTCGGACCTGCATCTGATGGACGGCTACATGCCGACGATGAAATCGGGCGACGTGCTGGGCCACGAGACCATGGGCGAAGTGGTGGAAGTCGGCCGCGCTCACACGAAGTTCAAGAAGGGCGATCGCGTCGTGGTCCCCTTCAACATCTCGTGCGGCGAGTGCTGGTTCTGCCAGAACGGCCTGTTCTCGCTCTGCGACCGCTCGAACCCCAACGCCGAGCAGGCCGCCAAGGTGATGGGCCAGTCGCCCGCGGGCCTGTTCGGCTATTCGCATCTGGTCGGCGGCTACTGGGGAGGACAGGCCGAGTATCTGCGCGTGCCCTTTGCCGATGTCGGCCCAATCAAGGTGCCCGACGTCATGGATGACGAGCAGGTGCTGTTCCTGTCCGATATCTTCCCCACCGGCTACATGGCGGCCGAGAACGCCGGTATCCAGGAAGGCGACACTGTCGCCATCTGGGGCTGCGGGCCGGTCGGGCAGTTCGCCATCCAGAGCGCCTGGATGCTCGGCGCGGGCCGCGTCATCGCAATCGACAAGGTGCCGGAACGGCTCGCCATGGCGCGCGACTTCGGCAAGGCGGAGACCCTCGATTTCAGCAATTCCGATATTTACGATGCCCTCATGGCCATGACCGGCGGTCGCGGCCCTGACAGTTGCATAGACTGCGTCGGCACGGAAGCCGATGCCACCGCAACGTCCGATTCCATGCTCGATAAGGCCAAGGCCACCGTCTATCTCGGCACCGACCGGCCGCATGTGCTGCGCGAGGCGATCTATTGCTGCCGCAAGGGCGGCACGATCTCGGTGCCCGGCGTATATATCGGCTTGGTGGATCACATTCCCTTTGGTGCGGCTATGAACAAGGGCCTGACATTCCGCATGGGGCAGACCCATACGCAACGCTATCTCGAGCCGCTGCTGCAGAAGGTGCTGAGCGGCGATATCGACCCGACTTTTGTGATCACCCACCGCGCCGGTCTGGAGGAAGGACCGGATCTCTACAAGACATTCCGCGACAAGCAGGACGGCTGCATCAAAGTGGTGATGCGCCCACACGATTGATAGCCGACAGCGAACGGCTGAACGAGGAAGGGTTCGGAAATGGCTGAACCGAAAGACCTGTCCAAGCCCGCGGTGAAGTCGCCCGATCCTGGGGGGCTTCCGCATCCAAATCGCGATGCGCAGGACCGCGATGCGGTCGCGAGACCGACTGCTCCAAAGACCTCAGGCGCACGGGAGCCCTCGACCTCGCCGCTCGACAATGCTGTTGCAAACCGCAACGCCGGCCGGCGACGCCAGACCGGGCCGACACCCAGGCCGACGGACAAGCCGCTCGATTGAGCGGCACGAACAAATTTGGCAGCCTGACCGCCTGCCGCGGCGCCGTTGCAGGGCCTCCTCTCGCTCCAACGGCGCCATGACGCCAGCTTCTCGAGCCACTAGTCCTTCTGGCTGCGCTCGACGAATTTGTTGAAGCGGCTCGTTTCGCCGCCGCCGGCTTCATCCTGATGCAGGAAGGCGAGATCGTTCTCGTCGAAGATGCGGAAGAATTCGTCCCACTCGATCGGCTCCAGCGTGTCTTCGGGCTCGCCGAAATCGATGCGCAGAATGCCGCCCTTGCCTTTAGTGCGAACGACGGCCGGCTGGCCATCGCGTTCTTCCACCCACTTCCGGATCTCGTCGTGATTGGTGGTCGTCTTGGCCTCTGACATGGATTTCCCTTTCTCGCAGCGGGCACCGTTCAGCGGTCCTAACAGCAGCCAAAGGGCAATGTTCCAGCGGCGCCTCGTCGGTCTTCGCGGGCGTCGCAGTTCTGCGCTGCTTGGAACTTTGTTGAAGCAAGGGAACAAACCTTTTGCCGCACAGTTCGGGGCGCCGAAACCAAATCCGGAAGGGAGATGCCGTGAAACGCGTATTGATTACGGGAGGATGCGGGTTCATCGGCGGCCACGTCGCCCAGGAGCTCGCCGACCATGGTTATCGGGTGCGCCTGCTCGATGCGCTTGTCGACCAGGTGCATGGCGACGAAGCCATCAATCTTCCGACCGGAGCCGAGCTGATCAAGGGCGACGTGCGCGATCGCGATGCGGTCGCCGAGGCGGTTGCTGATGTCGAGGCGGTCATCCATCTGGCGGCCGAAGTCGGCGTCGGCCAGTCCATGTACGAGATCGCCCGCTATGTCGGCACCAACGATCTCGGCACGGCGGTGCTGCTCGAGGCCCTCATAAAGCATCCGGTCGAACGGATTGTCGTGGCATCCTCCATGAGCATCTACGGTGAAGGCCTTTACCGGACTCCGGACGGCGAGCGGATCGACAATGCGCGACGCAAGCCCACTGATATCAAGGACGGCCTGTGGGATCTCAGGTCGGCATCGGGTGAAGCCCTGTCGCCAATTCCCACCGACGAGGAGAAACGGCCGGATCTCGCCTCGATCTACGCATTGACCAAATACGCGCAGGAGCGCGCCGTGCTGATCTTCGGCCAGGCCTACGGCATCGATGCGGTGGCGTTGCGCCTCTTCAACGTCTTCGGCGCAGGACAGGCGCTCTCCAATCCCTATACAGGCGTTCTCGCCAACTTCGCTTCACGGCTTGCCAGCGGCAAGCGGCCGACGATCTTCGAGGACGGCGAGCAGAAGCGCGACTTCGTACATGTGAGCGACGTCGCCACCGCGTTCCGGCTGGCGCTTGAGCAACGCCAGGCGGCCGGGCATGCCATCAACATCGGCAGCGGCCACGCCTACTCTATCAGCGAAGTGGCCCGTCTTCTTGCCAAGGCGATGGGCATCCCCAAGCGCCCGCCCGAAATCCTCGACAAGGCGCGCTCCGGCGACATCCGCAATTGCTTCGCCGACATTGCCAAGGCGCGCGAGCTGCTCGGCTTCGAGCCTAAGCATCGTCTGGAAAATTCGCTCGGCGAATTCGCCGCCTGGGTTCGCAACAGCGTCGTCATCGACCGGGGCGCCGACATGAGGCGCGAGCTGGAAGAGCGGGGATTGGTCTCATGACCAGAACGCACCGCCACGCCCGAAAGGCGCCGGTGGCCGTTATCGGCGGCAGCGGCTTCATCGGCTCCAATCTCGCCGACAACCTGCTTTCCGATGGAGAGACAGTGCTTGTAGTCGACAATCTCAGCCGTCCAGGCGTCGAGCAGAATCTCGACTGGCTGGCGCAAAAACATGGCCAGCGGCTGATCGTCGAAATCGTCGACATTCGCGATCTGAGCGCGCTGGCGACAGCACTGGCGCCGGCGAAGGCGATTTTTCACCTCGCCGCTCAAACAGCCGTGACGACCAGCCTGACCGATCCTGCTGAAGACTTCGACATCAACCTCAAGGGCACGTTCAACGTGCTTGAGGTGGCCCGCGACAGCGGAACTCCCGTGGTCTTCGCCAGCACCAACAAAGTCTATGGCAGCCTGCCGCAGATCACGGTGCGCCAATCCGGCGATCACTGTGAACCACTCGACGAAGAGGTGCGGACGAGCGGCGTCGATGAGAAGGTCGGCCTCGATTTCTGTACGCCCTATGGCTGCTCGAAAGGCGCGGCCGACCAGTATGTGCTCGACTATTCCAAATCCTATGGGCTGCCGACAGCGGTGCTGCGCATGAGCTGCATCTACGGGCCGCGCCAGTTCGGCACCGAGGACCAGGGCTGGGTTGCGCATTTTCTTCTCAGCGCGCTGTCGGGCCAGCCGATTACCATTTACGGCGACGGCAGGCAGGTGCGCGACATCCTGCATGTGTCCGATGCGGTTGCCGCCTATCGCGGCGTGCTCGCCAGGATCGAGGATCTCAAGGGCCAGGCGTTCAATCTGGGCGGCGGCCCGCGCAACGCAGTCAGCCTGCGCGTGCTGCTGGCGGAGATCGCCGATATGACCGGCAGCGACATCGCGATCCGCCACGACCGCGAGCGCGTCGGGGATCAGCCCTTCTTCGTCGCCGACACGCGAAAGCTGCAAGCCGCGATCGGCTGGCAGGCGCATGTACCATGGCGCGAAGGCGTCTGCGATCTTGCCAGCTGGCTGCTGCGGTATCGGCTCCAATCGCGCCCAGAAGCCACGAGGTACGTCGCATGAAGGTAGCCCTGGTCAATCCTTGTTGGACATACGAGCACAGCATCTATTTCGGCTGCCGCCAGCCGCATCTGCCGCTGGAGCTCGGCTATTCGAAGGCAATGCTGGACTCCGAAGGACACCACGTCCTGATGCTGGACGGACAACTTCAGGGCCTCGATAACGCGGCGCTCGCTGAGCATGTGGCGGCGTTCGCGCCAGACATGACCGTCGTGACCACCGCGCCGACCTATCTGTTCTGGCGCTGCGCGCCGCCGGAGCTGCGTGTTCCCAGAGAATTCCTCAACCATCTCGCTGGGCGCGGTGGACGCACCGTGGCGGTCGGACCGCACGGCTCGGCGACGCCGGCCCCGACCTTGCGCAAGCTCGGCGTCGATGTGGTCGTGCGCGGCGAATGCGAGGAGGTCGTGGCAGCGCTTGCACGGAAAAGCGACTGGAGCAAGGTTGCGCACACGGCCCGCCTCCAAAGCGACGGTCTGGCTTGCAACGGCGGCGTTCATGCCAGTCCTTTCGTCGATCATCCGGCACTCACCTGGCCGTCCGACTGGATCGCGACGCATAGCCATCACCACCACAGGTTCGATGCCGTCCAGAAGGGCGCCGGCGCCGAGGTCGAGGCCTCGCGCGGCTGCCCCTACAATTGCAGCTTCTGCGCCAAGATCGATTTTCGCGATGCCTACCGGCGCCGGAAGCACGACGCCATCGTGGCCGAGATCGATGGACTGATCGCGCAAGGGGTCGGCTACATCTATTTCATCGACGAGATCTTCCTGCCCCAGAAGGCGCTGCTGGAAGCGCTGGTCGACCGCGACGTCCAATTCGGCGTCCAGACGCGCATCGACCTCTGGAAGCCGGAACTGCTCGAGCTGCTCGGCGCTGCCGGCTGCGTCTCGATCGAAGCCGGTCTCGAAAGCCTTACCGTCGAGGGTCGGGCGATGCTGGCCAAGCGCTGCCGGCTGGACACCGAGGATCTCGCCGCGCTTCTCATCGACGCCCGCCGCAACGTGCCTTTCGTCCAGGCCAATCTGATCGGCGTCGTCGAGGACGATCCGGCGCTGGTGGACTATTGGCGCAAGCACCTCATCGATCACGGCGTCTGGGCGAACGAACCCGTGCCGCTATATCCCTATCCGAGCTCTCCCAGCTACCGCGAACTCTGGGGCGAACCCGACGATGTCGCCTGGGAGCGCGCGCATGAGCACTACCTCGCCTCCTTCCGATCCTTCAGCGACATCCAGGACCAGCGTCCGCATGCTCTGGCTGAATTGGAGTCCTCATGCTGCAATCACTGATCCATCGTCCTCGGCGCATCCTGATGACGACCGACGCCGTCGGGGGAGTGTGGCGCTATTGTCTCGACCTGGCGCGCGAACTGGCGGCGGGCGGCGACAGCATCGTGCTTGCCGGACTGGGGCCGGAACCTTCTCCGGAGCAGGCGCGTGAGGCGCGGTCTTTCGCCACTCTGGTTTGGCTGAAAAGCCCGCCGGACTGGATGACGCGCGATGAAAAAGATCTCGACCGCCTGCCGGGCGAATTGCAAAGCCTTGCCAAGGCCTATGCGATCGACCTCGTCCATCTCAATGCGCCGGCGCAAGCGGCCAGGCTCCATCTCGAATGTCCCATCGTGGCCGTCTCGCATTCATGCGTGGCGACATGGCTGCACGCGGTTCGTGGCCAGGTCCCGGCGGATGCCTGGTCCTGGCAGCGAGATCGCAACAGGGCCGGATTCGATCGCGCCGACGTCGTTGTCGCTCCGAGCCGGAGCCATGCCGAGATGCTCCAAGCCTGCTACGGCGCGATCGCGGGGTTGGGCGTTGTCCATAATGGCGCCTTGCCCGGCCCGAGGCCGGGGCGGCGCGAGCCTTTCGTCTTCGCCGCGGCGCGCTGGTGGGACGAGGGCAAGAATGGAGCATTGCTCGATGCTGCCGCCGCGCTCTGCGACTGGCCCGTTCAGGTCGCCGGTCCGCTGGCCGGCCCCGACGGACAGCGCGCCCGTTGCGACCACTGCGTCTCTCTCGGGCCGATGGATCACGGTAAAGTCCGCCGGCTGATGAGGCGGTCCGGCATCTTCGTTTCGCCTTCCATCTACGAGCCTTTCGGGCTGGCCGCCCTGGAAGCCGCGCTCTCGGCCACGCCGCTGGTGCTCGCCGATATCGCGACCTACCGCGAGATCTGGAATGGCGCGGCCACGTTCTTCAATCCGCGTGATTCAGATGCGCTGGCCGGCTGCATCGAGAGCCTGTCCCGCGACGTAAGCTTGCGGCGCAGGCTCGGCAGGCGCGCCGCGCGACAGGCACGCAGATTCTCGCTGGGCAAGCAGGTGAGAATGATGCGCGACATCTACAACAGGGCGGCCCTGACCGCGGCGGGGCGTTGACCATGCGTTTTCTGTTCTACACCCATTCGGCGGTTTCCGACTGGAACCACGGCAACGCGCATTTCCAGCGCGGCATCATGCGCGAGCTTGCCGCGCGCGGCCATGAGGTGGTCGCGCTCGAGCCCACCGACGGCTGGAGCCGATCGAACCTGCTCGCCCAGCAAGGTCCCTTCGCCGTCGAGCGCTTCCGCAAGGACTTTCCGGAACTGATGGCGGTGACCTATGGTCCCGCCTTCGAGCACGAGGCGTGGCTTGCCGGCGCGGATATCGTGATCGTCCACGAATGGACGGAGAAAGATCTTGTCGCGCGCATCGGGCAGGCGCGAGCCTACTGCAATTTCACGCTGCTGTTCCATGACACCCATCACCGCGCCGTATCGGCGACGCAGGCGATCGCGGCGCTTCAGCTCGATCATTATGACGGGGTGCTGGTCTTCGGCGAAGTGCTGCGGGAGAGCTATCTTCGCGCCGGCTGGGGTAAACGCGTCTTCACCTGGCATGAGGCGGCTGACGACCGGCTGTTCAAGCCCTGTCCGGAAATCGACCCCGTCTCCGACCTCGTCTGGATCGGCAATTGGGGCGACGACGAACGCAGCGCCGAGATCGCCGAGTTCCTGATCCAGCCGGCAAGCGCGCTTAGATTGTCGGGAACCGTTCACGGCGTGCGCTATCCGCCCGATGCGCTGACGGCCCTCGCAGATACCGGCCTGCGCTATGAAGGTTGGATCGCCAATGCGGATGTGCCGAAGGCCTTCGCGCGGCACCGCGTCACCATGCACATCCCGCGCAGGCCCTACCGGGAGAGTCTGCCTGGCATTCCGACAATTCGCATGTTCGAGGCACTGGCCTGCGGGATTCCGCTTGTGTCCGCGCCATGGTCGGATGTCGAAGGGCTGTTCCGCGCCGGAACGGATTTCCTCTTCGCCCGAAACGGCGCCGAGATGAGAGGCCACCTTCACGACGTGCTGAACGATAGCCAGCTTGCGCAAGCACTGGCCGCATCGGGCCTGGAGACCATCCTTGCGCGGCACACATGCCGGCACCGCGCCGACGAATTGTTCGCCATCCTCGCCGCATGCGGCAATCGCGACGCGACCGAAATCAAACCTGCAACGGAGGCCGCCGCATGAAGATCGCCTTTTACGGATCGAGCCTGCTGTCGTCCTACTGGAACGGCGCGGCCACCTATTACCGGGGCCTACTCAAGGCACTGTCGCAGCGTGGCTATGACATCGTCTTCTATGAGCCCGACGTCTACGAGAGGCAGAAGCATCGCGACATCGAGGCGCCGGACTGGTGCAGCGTCGTGGTCTACGAGCCGACCCCGCACGCGGTGATGAAAGTTGCATCGCGCGCCGCGCGGGCAGACGTCGTGGTCAAGGCAAGCGGCGTGGGCTTCGAAGACGATGCGCTGCTGCAAGCGGTTCTCGACAATGCCCGCCCAGACGCGCTGACCGTCTTCTGGGATGTCGACGCGCCGGCGACCCTAAGCGAGTTGCGCAACGATGCCGAACACCCGTTGCATGAGGCATTGAAGAGGATCGGCATCGTGCTGACCTACGGCGGCGGCGACCCGGTCGTCTGGGAGTATCGGGCGCTTGGCGCAGCGGAGTGCGTGCCGATCTACAACGCGCTCGATCCTGAGACGCATCATCCGCTCGCCGCCAATCCGCGCTTTGCCTGCGACCTGGCTTTCCTCGGCAATCGGCTGCCGGATCGCGAGGCGCGGGTCGACGCTTTCTTCCTCGACCCGGCCCGTAGGCTCGGCCACCAGCGCTTCCTGCTTGGCGGCTCCGGCTGGGACGACAAGCCCTTGCCGGCGAACGTCTCGTGGCTGGGGCATGTCGGCACGCGTGATCACAACGCCTTCAACGTCACGCCAAAGGCCGTGCTCAACATCAGCCGCGACAGCATGGCGGCGAACGGCTTTTCGCCCGCGACCCGCGTCTTCGAGGCGGCGGGGGCCGGCGCGTGCCTCCTCACCGACGCCTGGCTCGGCATCGAGTTGTTCCTGACCCCTGGGGAAGAGATTCTGGTCGCCCGCGACGGCGCCGATGTCGCCGAGATCATGCGCACGCTGACGCCGGAACGGGCGCAGGCGGTCGGCGCCGCAGCGCTGCGGCGCGTTCTGGCGGAGCATACCTACACACTGAGGGCCGAGCTGGTGGACGACATCTTCAAGGCGCATTTCGAGCGCCGCTCCATGGAGGCTGCCGAATGACGAGACCGCTCGACATCGTTTTCCTTGGCCTTTCCCTGTCTTCGTCCTGGGGCAACGGCCATGCGACGACTTTCAGGGGGCTGCTTGGCGCGCTCAACGATCTCGGCCATCGCGTCACGTTCCTGGAGCGCGACGTACCCTGGTACGCGCATCACCGGGACTTGCGCGCTCCCGATTTCTGCGACTTGCGCTACTACGAGACGATCTCGGAGCTGCGCCGCAACAACCGGCGGGAGTTGGAGCGGGCCGACGCGGTGGTGATGGGCTCCTTCGTGCCGGAAGGCAGGGCAATCATCGACGATCTTGCTTCGCTGTGCACGGGACAGTTCTGCTTTTACGACATCGACACGCCGGTGACGCTGGCGCGGGTGGCCGAGGACGATTGCGACTATCTTGCCCGCCGGCAGATTCCCTATTTCGACGTCTACTTCTCCTTCACCGGCGGACCTACCCTGGAGAGGCTGAGGTCCGAGTTCGGCGCGCGCCGGGCGGAGGCGCTCTACTGCTCCGTCGATCCAACGCGACATCGTCGCACCAGACACGCCATCGAATGGGACCTTGGCTATCTTGGCACTTATAGCGCGGACCGGCAGCCCTCATTGGAAGCGCTGCTTCTGGAACCTGCGCGGCGCCTGCCGGACCGCCGCTTCGTCGTAGCCGGCTCGCAATATCCCTCCGACATCGCCTGGCCGGACAATGTGGAGCGGATCGAGCACCTGCCGCCCGGTGAACATGCTGCCTTCTACAGTCGGCAGCGTTACACGCTGAACCTTACGCGGGCGTCGATGATCGCAGCAGGATGGTCGCCCAGCGTGCGGCTCTTCGAGGCCGCTGCCTGCGGTACGCCGATCATAAGCGACCGCTGGCCTGGACTCGACGATTTCTTCCCGGGACCGGCGGTCGAGACGGCGGCCAATGCCGCAGATGTCGAGGAGATCCTCAGCGCCAAATCCGAGCGGGCAAGGCTCGACATGGCCAGACTGGCTCGCGAGGCGGTGCTTTCAAGACATACGGCCATGGCAAGGGCACGTGAATTCGTTTCGGCGCTGACGCCGTCTGTCGACGCCCGACCGGCGGTCGATCTGGACGTCGAAAGTGCAGCATGAGCGGCAGACAGGAGACCATCGAGATGCGGCGATCAAAAAGGGCTGAACAAACACGGACGGCGCTTGTTGCCGGCGGTGCCGGTTTCCTCGGTTCGCATTTGTGCGAGGCGCTGCTGTATGACGGGTATCGCGTGATCTGCGTCGACAATTTCCTCACCGGCAGAATGGAGAATATCGGTTCGTTGGTTGGCCAGGCGCGCTTTCGGCTCATCGAGCAGGACGTTTGCACCCCGCTGGAACTCGGTGAACCTGTCGATCGCGTTTTCAATCTGGCCTGCGCGGCTTCGCCGCCTCGCTATCAAGCCGACCCGATCCACACAACGCGCACCTGCGTCATCGGGACGCTCAATCTTTTGGAGCTCGCCGCCGGCAACGGCGCCCGCTTCCTGCAGGCGTCGACAAGCGAAATCTATGGCGATCCAGAACAGCATCCGCAGCGCGAGGACTATGTCGGCCACGTGAACTGCACCGGACCGCGAGCCTGTTACGACGAGGGCAAACGCGCGGCCGAAACACTCTGCTTCGATTATCTGCGTGCAGAGATGGCCGATATTCGCGTGGCCCGCATCTTCAATACTTATGGGCCCAGGATGGACCCCGCCGACGGCCGTATCGTCTCCAACCTGGTCATGCAAGCAATCGAGAAGCGGCCGCTGACGATCTTCGGCGACGGCCGGCAGACCCGCTCCTTCTGCTATGTCACCGATATGGTCGAGGGTTTGCGCCGCCTGATAGATGTCGATTCCAATCCACGCCAGCCGGTCAATCTGGGTAATCCCGGGGAGTTTTCGATCCTCGAACTGACAAGACTGGTGTGCGAACTGACAGGCACCGGATCGCCGGTGAAATTCCTGCCTCTGCCTGAGGACGATCCGCGCCGGCGGCGCCCCGACATAGGCCGCGCAAAGGCGCTTCTCGGCTGGTCGCCCGAGGTGCCTCTCAGGCAGGGCCTGCTGCAGACGATCGTCTACTTTTCAGGCATGGATGATCTGGCGATCGCGCCCGTCGCTGCAATCGACAGAGCGGCTGGGGGAAAGCTGCAGAACCTGCAGCTTTGAAGCAGCGGCATCTTTTCACCATTGCGGAACAACCGCCCGACATTGCGGTTGGGCATGACAACCGCGACGGAGGAAAACTGTGCAGCCGAAGCGACCAGTCAAGGACATAGAGCAGATGGCGGCGGCGGAAACCGCCGCGTTCCTGCGAAGAGCTTCCATCACTTATCTCGAGTGTTGCGTCAGCCTGATGATGACGCATCTGCGACGGGAGGAAGTGGCAAGCATACTTGAGCAGGAAGCCGACATGCTGCGCAGGCTCGACTGACCTGCGGGCTTGGCCTTCAACAGCCCAGAAGCCTAACAAGTCCGGCTTTGTAACGTTCGACTATCCGCGTCGCACGCGCCCGGTCTTGGTCGTCGGCCGAATGCCCTGCAATCCTCCAGAGGCCAAGCTGAAACGCGAGATAGCAAGGCTCGAAATAGTCGACCAGGGCCCTGTCGATCGATGTCGCCTGCTCGATGCAGCCGACCAGCGTCGAAACCTCGGCGGCGGACAGGTCGTGTTCGGCCCGCGCGCCGGCGATGTCCCATTCTATGTCCTGACAGCCGATAAGATCGTGCGATCGGCAATGATCGACCGCATCCGTCT
Source organism: Mesorhizobium sp. WSM4976 (assembly GCF_029625685.1). Taxonomy (NCBI): domain Bacteria; kingdom Pseudomonadati; phylum Pseudomonadota; class Alphaproteobacteria; order Hyphomicrobiales; family Phyllobacteriaceae; genus Mesorhizobium; species Mesorhizobium sp. WSM4976. Next base: position 340,572 of record NZ_JARTVT010000001.1, on the reverse strand, counting down.
TGAGCAAAGTTCCGTCCGGGCGGACCAGGAACTCCCAAGCGTGCATTCGTCCGTCGACTTCCACCCTCCGCCCCGAATGCAATAACGGCCGGCAGACAAACCAACTCTGCAGCGCGCGCGCGAACCTCTCCCCCAGCGCTTCCTCGCAGTTCTGCACCGCCATGCGTGCGAGCTGGTTCAGCGACGCGCCTGGCTCGGCGGTCTGCAGCCTGGCGGCGCGCCAGCCGAGGTAGCGCCCAAGCCATTCGATCAGCAGATCCCTTGCCAGGCCTTCCCGGTCCAGCCTGTCGGCATCGATCCAGCGCTCGACCAGGAAGCCGTGGCAGAGTCCGATCGGCTGAGCGCCAAAGCCCGCTTCGTGCAGTGCCTTGGCCGTACGCAGCTTGCGATCTCCGCTTTCGCCGAAGCCTGCGAACTTGATCAGCCAGCGCTCGCCACCGGCCGAAGCCATGAATTTGCGCCGCTCGAATGCCGGAAATGCAGGTGGCCAGGCACCTGTCGGCACAGAAAGACATTGGCGCCATGCGCCGCCGGAAATTTCATGAAGTTCAACATCGGCCTCGCCGAGCAAACATCCTAGCCAGTCCCGCGGCCCGGGGGCGACCGCGCCATCGAAGACATCTTCGAAGTCGGCGACATGGCTTTGGCACTGCGACAAGGCAGCGACGGTCTCGGCAGCAGCTTGCGCCCCCGGCCCGCCATGGTGGCTCGGGAACAGATGAATGCGCTCCTGATCGATGCCGTGCCGGCACAGCCATGCAATGACGGCATGAAATGAGCTGCCGGAGAGGCCCGGACCTTCATCGACGATAGCAAATTTGACTTCCGGTCTGTCGCGCCAAGAGTCGAGGAGTTCGGGCGCGGCGCTTATATGCCGTGAAAACGGATGGCCGATCGGCCGCACGCTGATAGGCGGCGGCGCATGCAGGGCGGCGGCGACCATCGCCGCAAGGCCGAGACCGATGCTGCGGATGCCGATGACGCACGTGTTTGCGTCGAGACCGGACTGCAGCGCCGCAAGCAGATAGGTTTCCGGGTAGAGGGCGTACAGCGCGTAGCCTTCGGCCGGTCCGGTGGTTATTGTGCCGGCGCAGTCTGTGGCGCCAAGTTTTGCAAGCAGCGACGCAGCGGGCGATCCGCTTCGGGCAAATCCTTGTTGCCAGGACCGCAGCACTTCCTGCGACAACTCGACGAGAATTTCCGAACCCAGCTTCTGCATCGACGAACCGCTGTCGATGCCTTTGATGTCGAATTCCCCATCGGCAAGGCCCTGGAAGAGTTCAGAGGCGGCGACGAAAAGACCGACCAGAGCAGCGTGGCGCTCGATGCCGGCAGGCAGATCGCCAATCGCTCCAGCCGCGGCCAAGACAGCTTCCCTGAGCTGCTCTGCGCTATGCGTTCGCTTGTGGTCGCCGAAGACGATCATACGGCTCCTGCCCCTATCTGGCCGCCAACGCGAAGCGGCGCCTGTTTGATCCGAAATCAGGCTCAGCAATTTTTCGCGGCGCGAAGGAACATTCGCGACCGCTCCCGGTTCGGCGGCGAGGAACTTACCTCCAACCAAAGAGGCAGCGGTTTCGTGACATCGAAGAAAGTTCGTATCGGCATCGTCGGCGTGGGTAATTGCGCGTCATCGCTTGTGCAAGGTCTCTCCTACTATCGCCACGCCAACGGCAACGAGCCGATCCCCGGGCTGATGCATGCCGATCTCGGCGGCTACCATGTCGACGATATCGAGGTGGTCTGCGCCTTCGACGTTGCGGAAAACAAGGTTGGGCGCGATGTGGCGGAAGCGATCTACACCGCGCCCAACAACACGTTCCGTTTCGCCGACGTCGCACCGACCGGGGTTCGCGTAGAGCGCGGCCCGACCCTCGACGGCATCGGCAAGTATCTCCGGGACGAGATCCCGGAGTCCGGCGAACCCGTTGCCGATGTTATCGCGCGGCTCCGGGAGAGCGGGGCCGAGGTGCTGATATCCTATCTTCCCGTTGGCTCCGAACAGGCCACGCGCTTCTATGCAGAATGCGCGCTCGATGCCGGCTGCGCCTTCGTCAATTGCATCCCTGTCTTCATCGCGTCGAGGCCGGAATGGCGCGAACGCTTCGAGGAACGCGGCCTTCCGCTGGTCGGCGACGACATCAAGAGCCAGGTCGGGGCAACCATCGTGCACCGGCTGCTCGCCAATCTCTTCCGCGAGCGCGGCGTGCGCATCGACCGCACCTATCAGCTCAACTTCGGCGGCAACACCGACTTCCTCAACATGCTCGAGCGCGAGCGGCTGGAATCGAAGAAGATTTCGAAGACGCAGTCCGTCACCAGCCAGATCGACGTCCCGCTCGAGGCCGGCAACATCCATGTCGGACCCAGTGACCATGTCCCGTGGCTGACCGACCGCAAATGGGCCTATATCCGGGTCGAAGGCACCACCTTCGGCGGCGTGCCACTCAATGCCGAACTCAAGCTGGAGGTTTGGGATTCGCCCAATTCGGCAGGCGTCGTCATCGACGCCGTCCGCTGCGCGAAGCTTGCCCTCGACCGCGGCATTGCCGGCGCGCTCACAGGACCCAGCAGCTACTTCATGAAGTCGCCGCCGCAACAGTTCACCGACGCAGAGGCGCGCCTGCGCACGCTCGCCTTCATCGCCGGCAATGACGAGCCGATGCTGGACGCCGCCGAATGACCACGACGTTCCACCTCATTCGCCATGCGGCGCATGATCATGTCGGCTCATACTTGGCCGGGCGGCTCGAAGGCGTTCGCCTCGGCGAGGCCGGCCAGGCGCAGGCGTTGCATCTCGCGCGGCGGATGGCGCGAGAGCCGCTCGCCGCGATCTTGAGCAGTCCGCGCGAGCGCACGCTGGAAACGGCGAAGCCTATGGCGATCGCTTGCGAGATTGAGAAGATCGCGATCTGCAAGGAACTCGACGAGATCGACTTCGGCGAATGGTCCGGCAAGACCTTCGAAGAACTGAACGGCGACGCAAGCTGGCGGCTTTGGAACGATCAGCGCCAGAGCGCCCGCACGCCGAGCGGCGAGACCATGCTGGATGTCCAGCACAGGATCATCGGCCTGATGGACGCGCTGCGCGAGAATGGACAGGGTCAATGCATTGCGCTTGTCAGCCATGCCGATGTGATCAAGGCGGCTGTCTGCGCGATCCTCGGCCTACAGCTCGGCGATTGCTTCCGCTTCGACATCGCGCCGGCCTCCATCACAACAGTCGTCCACGGCGACTGGGGCTCCAAGCTGATCCGTTTGAATGAAATCGCCTGACGGGAGCGGCAACCGATGCGAATGGTCATTTTCGGCCTCACCGTCACATCCTCGTGGGGCAACGGACACGCCACGCTCTGGCGCGGACTGATCGGCGCGCTGGCGCCGCTTGGCTGGGCGATCAGCTTCTTCGAACACGATAGGCCCTATTATGCCGGCACCAGGGACATCGACCGGCTCAATGGCGGGAATATTGTTCTCTACGCAGACTGGGAGAACATCCGCCACGAAGCCGAAGCTGCGATACGGGAAGCCGACGTCGTCATCGTCACCTCCTATTGTCCCGATGCCGTCGACGCCACGCGGATCGCGAATGACAGCTGCCGCGGCCTGAAGGTGTTTTACGATCTCGATACGCCGGTGACGCTGGCAAGCATCGAGCGAGGTGATCACCCGGCCTACTTCGAGCCCAAGGGATTGCGCGATTTCGACCTGGTCCTGAGCTATACGGGAGGGCCGGCGATCGACACACTGAGGAGCATTCTTGGCGCGCGCCATGTTCTACCGCTTTATGGCCACGTCGATCCTGACCGGCACCGGCCGGCGCAGCCAAGGTCCGAGTTTGCCGCCGACCTGTCTTATCTCGGGACCTATGCCGAGGACCGGCAGGCGGCCGTGGAAACACTGCTTGTCGCTCCAGCGGCCCGACTGCCGAACCGCCGTTTCGTCATCGGCGGGGCGCAGTACCCGCAGGACTTCCCCTGGAGCAGCAACATCTATTTCGTCAGGCACCTGCCCCCCGCCGACCACCCGGCGTTTTTTTCGTCCTCGCGCCTGACGCTCAATGTCACCCGTGAGGCGATGGCGCGACAGGGCTGGTGCCCGTCGGGCCGTCTGTTCGAGGCGGCCGCTTGCGGTACCGCGATCATCTCCGACGAGTGGCCCGGGCTCGACAGCTTCTTCACGCCGGGCAGCGAAATTCTTTTGGCGCACAGCACCGGCGATGTCGTTGCCGCGCTAGGCCTGTCGGACAATGACATCGCGGCGCTCGGCCGCCGCGCCCGGGAGCGCGTCCTCGACGAGCATACCTCAGCCCATCGCGCTGCCGAACTCGACCGCATCCTGAACGACGCTTTCGCATCCATGTCGAGGGGCACAATGGAGGAAGCTGTCTGATGTTGGGCATCGTGCCTGCCGCGGGGCGCGGCAGCCGCATCCAGCCGCTCGGCTTTTCCAAGGAGCTGCTGCCGGTCGGCAGCCGGCTCGACGGGCAGACCGAGCGCCCATGCGCGGTGAGCGAATATCTGGTGCGGCGGATGGTGCGTAACGGCGTCGACCGCATTTGCTTCATCATCGGTTCGGGCAAGTCGGACATCCTCGAATATTACGCCGCCGGCTACGGCGACGCCGCGGCGATCTTCGTGGCGCAGCCGTCTCCGGTCGGACTCTGCGACGCGATCTTCCGCGCGGCGCCGCTTGTGACGCCCCAAGAAACCGTCCTGATCGGCTTGCCCGACACGATCTGGTTTCCTGAAGACGGCTTCTGCCGCCTAGCCGACGACCGGCTGTCCTTCCTGATGTTTCCGGTTGATCGCCCGGAACTGTTCGATGCCGTCGTCCTCGATGCGACCGGGCGTGTCGAGCAGATCCAGGTCAAGCAAGCGGACGTCGCCACAAACTGGGTCTGGGGCGCCTTCAAGATGCCGGGCCGTATCTTCCATCGACTGGCGGCCCTGTGGCGACAGCGCGACGGCGTCGACGAGTATTTCGGCACTCTGGTCAACGCCTATCTCGCCGGCGGAGGCGAAGCTTACGGCGTCAAGGCCGGGACGGCCTATGTCGATGTCGGTACCTTCAACGGCTATCGCACGGCGCTCAGGCTGCTCGAAAGCAACGATGCCGTCCAGGATAAGACCCTGCCGATCTTCGCATCGCAGGACCGTTCGGCAGTGCCAACCGTTCCAGGCGAAGGAGCTTAGCCATGCTGCATTCCAGCACGGAAATACGTCGCCGCATCGACGAATTGGGGCCGTGGTTTCACAACATGGAGCTGGCGGGCGTGGAGACCGCTCCCGATCATTTCCTCGGCAACTATCCGCTGATCAAATGGCGCAAATTCGCGGAAGCCATTCCGACTGATCTGTCGGGCAAGTCGGTGCTCGATATCGGCTGCAACGCAGGCTTCTACTCGATCGAAATGAAGAAGCGCGGCGCCGATCGCGTGCTTGGAATCGACTTCGATCAGGCCTATCTCGCCCAAGCGCGTTTCGCCGCCGAGATCGCCGACTGCGACATCGAATTCCGGGAACTGTCGGTCTATGACGTCGCCTCGCTCGGCGAGCGCTTCGACATCGTGCTGTTCATGGGCGTGCTCTACCACCTGCGCCACCCGCTGCTGGCGCTCGACCTGATCCGCGCCCATGTCGCGAACGACCTGATGATCTTCCAGTCGATGCAGCGCGGCAGCGGCAAGGTCCTGCCGCTTGAACAGGACTACCATTTCTGGACACGCGACCTCTTTGATCAGCCTGAGTTTCCGAAGCTGCATTTCATCGAGCATCGCTATGCGGACGACCCAACCAATTGGTGGATTCCGAACCGTGCCTGCACCGAAGCGATGCTGCGCAGCGCCGGTTTCGAGATCCTGCTCCATCCGGAAGACGAGGTCTATTTCTGCCGCGCGTCCGGTGAACCGACCGGCAACGCCGCCGTCTATCCTTCGAAAGGAGAGACCCATGATTGAAGCCGCCATGATCTGGAACGAGCCCAACAACAAATCGCACTGGGACCCGGAGCTCGACCCGGACTGGAGCCGTTTTGCCACAATGGCGACCTTGGCGGCCGATGCGATCGGCCGGGCAAATCCTTCCATCACAAGGGTGCTGGGCGGTATCTCGCCGATCGATGCCGGCTTCATGACGCGCATGAAGGAGTTCGGCGTGCTCGACCATGTCGACGCAGTCGCCGTGCATGGCTTCCCGCTCGACTGGAACCTCTGGCAAATCCACGAGTGGCCTCACAAGCTCGGAGAGATCGCGACGGTCGCCGACATTCCGGTGTGGATCAGCGAAGTCGGTGTGTCGACCTTCGGCGCCGAGGAGGTGCAAGTCTGGGGCTTGCGCCGGACGGCGGAGCTTTTGCTCGGACTTGCGCCGCGCGTTCAGTGGTACAGCCTCTATGATCTGCCGCGCTCCTGGGAAGCGACGACGCGCCATCGGGAGGCGGAAGGTTCGTCCTACTACAGGCACTTCTACATGGGCCTGCTTCGCGAGGACGGCACGCCCAAGCCGGCGCTCGAGGAATTCGTGCGCCACACCCCGCAAATGGGCCTGGTGCAGTGGTTCCACTACGAGGACCATCGGCTGGACGACGCTGTTGCGTGGATGGAACGTCTGGGTGTCACCCACCTGCGCACGGGCCTGTCTTGGGCCGACAGTTTTCGGCCGAATGCGCTGGACTGGTTCGACCGCCAGATGGAAGCGCTGGCCGACTTCAACGTGACGGTCACCTTCTGCTTCACGCCGGAACATCGGGGCCTGCAGCCTCATCACACCAGCCCGCCCCAGATCCCCGAGGAATTCGCCGAGTTCTGCGCGGCGATGATCCGCCGCTACGCTCCCGCGATCGGAGACGAGATGGCGGCGACGCAGGGCATGTCGGCGGCTTGGTGAGGCCCGGCTCGATCGGCCATGACACTGACTGTTCTCAACGTCGCCTATCCCCTCGCGCCCGTCGGGCCGGATGCGGTCGGCGGCGCCGAGCAGGTGATGTCGGCGCTGGACCGGGCGCTGGTTGAGAAAGGCCACCGTTCGGTTGTCGTCGCCTGCCAAGGGTCAAGCACGGCCGGCGTCCTGGTGGAAACGCCAGCCGAAGCGGGCGTGCTCGACGAGGCGGCGAAGAACCGTGCCCATAAAGCGCATCGTGACGCGATCGCAGCCGCCCGGGCGCGCTGGCCGATCGACGTCGTTCACCTCCACGGGATCGATTTCGACGCCTATCTGCCCGACGACGGTCCTACCCTGGTGACATTGCACCTGCCGCTGGGCTGGTACCCGCCCGAGATGCTGGCGACGTCACGCGAGGACCTGTGGCTGCATGCAGTCTCGCAGGCGCAGCACCGGACGGCGCCGGCGGGATCGAGACTTGCACGACCCATCCCGAACGGCGTCGACGTCGATGCGCTGAACGAGCTCCGATCGCGACGCGATTTTGCGCTGCTGCTCAGCCGCATCTGCCCTGAAAAGGGCATCCATCTCGCGATCGAGGCAGCCAAGCGCGCCGGCGTGTGCTTAGCGATCGCCGGCCAGGTCTATCCGTACGAAACCCATCTGCGCTATTTCGCCGACGAAGTTCGCCCTCGGCTCGATCGGCAGCGGCGTTTTCTCGGGCCACTCGGCTTCTGGGCCAAGCGGCGCCTGCTCAACACCGCCCGCTGCCTGGTCATTCCTAGCCTTGCGCCCGAAACAAGCTCGCTTGTAGCGATGGAGGCGCTCGCCTGCGGCACGCCGGTCGTCGCGTTCCCGAACGGTGCCCTTCCCGATGTCGTCCAGCATGGCAGGACCGGATTCCTGGTCAATGACATCGAGGAGATGGCAAAGGCCATCGTTGCTTCCGGAGCCCTGAACCACGAGGCATGCCGTGCCGAGGCGCGTCGCCGCTTCTCGCTTGAGCGTATGATCACCTCCTACATGGATGCTTACGAAGCGCTGGCAAAGCTTGGCACCCGTCATCCCCTGCTGGGAACCGGCTGATGGGCGGTCTGTGCACCGAGATCATTCGTGACGCGAGAGCATTCGAGGACCTGGAGCCGCATTGGTGGCGGCTTTGGCGGCAGAGCATCTCGGCCACGCCGTTCCAGTCTCCTGCCTGGCTCATCCCCTGGTGGCGAACATTCGCGCCCGGCGACCTTGCGGCCATTGCCGTGTGGAGTGGAGACGTCCTCGCTGGCCTGGCACCACTCTATGTCGAAAGGGATGATCGCGGCCAACGCCTGCTCCCCATCGGCATCTCTCTAAGCGATTACCTCGACATCTTGTGCATGCCGGAGCTGGAGGCGGAGGCTGGCGCCGCCATTGCCGACGCGGTGCTCTCGCTCGAATGGTCGCAATGGATCCTGCCCGACCTCTCGGCCGATGCCATGTCACTGAGTCTTGAGCTGCCGAATGCACAAGAGCGCCGGTCGATGGCGCACGCCACCTGTCCCGTGCTGCTGCTCGACGGCGATCAGACCCTGGCCCGCTCGGTTCCGGCGAGACGAAGACGCCAGTTGCGCCGGGCCGAGCGAGCGGCCCGGCGAAGAGGGGGCGTTGTCGTCAGCCGCGGCGAGTCCGATCCGCAGAAATTTCTCGACAGGCTGACCCGGCTGCATGGCGCGCGCTGGGCGGACCATGGCGGGGGCGTGCTGTCCGAGCTGGCTGTGGAATTTCATCGCAGGGCCCTGCCGCGGCTTGCCGATAGCGGCCTGGCGCGCTGCCTGACGATCCAGATCGGCGATGCCGTCGTCGGTGCCTATTACGGATTCCATTGCCGCGACCGAGCCTATGCTTATCTCGGCGGTTTCGATCCAGCCTATGCCGAGGAAAGCCCCGGCGCGATTCTGATCGGTCACGCGATCACCGCAGCCGCTGGCGAAGGCGCGCGGGAATTCGACTTCCTGCGCGGCCGTGAAGGCTACAAATATGGCTGGGGCGCGAACGACCGGTGGACAGCGCAAAAGGTGTGGACGCGGAGCGCGCACCCGTGACCGCCGTGAGGCAAAACGGCGCGATTGCCAGGCGCCTGATCGAGGATTGCATGGCGGACGAACTTTCCGTCGACAACGCGCTGGCCAGACTGGCCGTCCATATCGATCAGACGACCAGCGCATCGCAACTGGCGGATATCGCCATGGACATGTGCCCGAGCCATGTCCTCCAGCGATGCTGGCTAGAAGAGATCGCCACGATGCTGCGTGACAAGCCCTCCGCCTTCGACGGCGTCCGCAGGGCCGCCGCCTGCGTGTCGCATGACCGCGCCAACGGCGAAACGGCCGCCATGACCGTCGAGCGGCTGGCCGCCGGCTTCGATCGGGCGGCGGCCATCTCCCCGGCAGCCAGCGTGCAGCTGTCGTCGCTGGGTGACGAGGACAGGCTCTCGGCCACAACCGGCGAGATTGCCTCGTGGCTGGACCGGCAAGGCGTGCTCGGCGCTCACAAGCACATGTTGGACATCGGCTGCGGCATCGGGCGCCTCGAACATGCGCTTGGCGCCATGGCGGGGTGCATCGTCGGCATCGATATCTCGCCTAGGATGATCGCCATCGCGCGCCGGCGGTGCGCCGGCGTCGCCAATGTGGAATTTCGCCTGACCTCGGGCCTGGATCTCGGTGACTTTGCCGATCAAAGCTTCGACGACGTGCTGGCTCTCGACAGTTTTCCTTACCTGGTACTTGCCGGTGTTGCCGAGCGGCATTTCGGGGAGATCGCGCGCGTGCTGCGCCCAGGAGGAATGGCGGCAATACTCAACTATTCCTATCGGACACCGCCGGACATCGATTCCAGCGATATCAACCGTCTTGCCCATGCATACGGCATGGACGTGTTGGTCGACGGCGCAATGCCTTTCGGCAGTTGGGACGGCACGGTCTTCCTTATCCGCCGTGGCGGCGGAACATAACGCGCGGGCGGCAGTTCGGTCGCCGAACAGTTTCACGCAGGCAGCCCGGGAGAAGAACAATGGCAACCGGCGGTAAGAAGCATATGGGCCGGGGCAGCCAGGGCAAGGGTTCCGGTAGCGGAGCGAGGACGACGCTCGCAAAGGACATGGTCGGGGAGAACGAGGTCCTGTCCAACCGTGACAAGAAGCAGCATACGGAGCAACGCGGCCTCGACGGCAACCGGATCAAATCCGATCAGTACCAGGATCACGCGGCGAACCGTCTCCCGAAGGACTGAGCGCATGCTCGCGGATCGCGTTTTGCCCGGAAATCCGAAGACAGCAATCCGGAAATCCCGCAGCTTGCGGCGAGCGCCTTGCAAAGATCGGTCGGGTATGCCTCAGTGAGATCTGAAGGGGCCTCTATTGTTAAGAGAATGCGATGTCTCGCCGGAGCCAGCGCGATCTATGCGCCCAGGCAATCCAGAGCCTGGACCAGGAGATCGCGTCCCTATTGATCGCCATCGAGCGGGAGAAGGTCCCTGACCGACTGACCAGGCTTGCACTCGAACTGCAGAACGCGCTGGTCGAAAAGCGCAAAGGCGATATGACGGGTGAGTGCGACTGAGGGAAATCACCGGCAAGAGTGCAGCATCCCCTGAGCGGGTCGAAGGCAGTCGCAGTTCCCCGCTGTCGCTGCGCCAGCGCGATCAGTGGAACATTAACATAAGTGAATCGTTGTAGCCGATTGGGAGTCATCCCGATGGCGCAGGATGGCAGAACTCCGGAAGTGGACGAACTCGTTCGGCGGCTGGTCGCAACGACGGGCATCACCGAAGCGCAGGCGCTTGAACTTGTTTCCCTGCTCAGCCTGAATTGGGCCTCGTTGATGAGAGAGGCGAAGGTCTGAAAGCCGCTCAGCGCCGGTAGGCTGGCTAGCGCCTTGCACCTTCAGTGTCCCAATGGTCATCCGAAAATTGACGTCGTCGCTCGATCAGCGCCTGTGGCGAGCTCTCCCCGAGGAACTCCAGCACACCGGCACGGGCACGATTGAGGCGGCTCTTAACGGTGCCGACAGCGCAACCGCATATCTCAGCGGTTTCTTCGTAGCTTACGCCCAGCACGCCGATCAGCATCAGAACCTCACGCTGATGGGACGGCAGCTTCTGGATGGCTTGATGCACTTCCTTGCTTTGGACGGACCAATCCTGCGACGGCTCCGAAATGGGCCGACTGGAGGCGCAGTCAAGCAGCCCGGGCGCCTCCCTGGCCGCTGCTTTGATACGTGTGTAATGCGTGTTGCGCATGATCGTGAACAGCCAGGACTTCAGGCGCGTGCCCGGCTCGAACTTGTCCAGGTTGGCAAGCCCCTTGGTCAATGTCTCCTGCACGAGATCGTCGGCGTCGTCGGGCACCCGACAGAACGTTCGCGCAAAAGCCCGCAAGGCAGGAATGAGATCGACGATGGAGATCTCACCGGCGTCAGGGTTCGACAAAATAGGCTCTCTGGGTGACAATTTTCCGGGCCTAACAAGCAGCAGTGGATGAGATGCAGACTAGGGAGAATGCCTGAGAAAAAGGAACGTTCCTATTTTCCATCGCCCGGCCGAAACTTTTGGCCAAGCGGCTCGATCGAGGGGAGCGGCACCATTCAATGCGTCACTTCGATCCTCGGCTCCTCGATGTACCAGGGCATGGAAATGATCACGATGTCCGATCCGCCGAACTCGAGCAGTTTGGCGTGCAGTCGGCGGGCGCGATGGGTATGCAGAACATACTGCCACCAATTGGGCGGCACGACCTCCGGGAGCAGCACCGCAATGGTGCGGCCACCGAACTCGCCCCGCAGCGCCCTGATCTCCTTCAGCAGCGGCTCGTACATCAGCCGGTAGTCGGCATTTAGGAGAACGAGGCGGGGCGGGCGCAGGCCAGCCGCCTTCGCCGGCGCTTCCACATCCTTCGACCACCTTCCGCGAATTGCGCGCTCTTCGTCGCTCACTTCACCCGACAGCCGCGCCACATGGACGGCAATGACATCTCTCGACAACTGAAAGGCAAAGCTGAGCGCCTTGTCCGCCATCCTGTTCCATTGCTGGGTCACGACGAGAACGACAGGCCGTTGAACATTGCCGAGATTGAGCTTTCCGGGCTCGCGCAAGCCGGCCTCAAGATGATCGTAATAGCGCCGCACCAGCCGCAGGAGGATGATCACCAGAGGAATGACGATCACCGTTATCCAGGCTCCTTCCCTGAATTTGGCGATAACGATCACGACGAGCGCCAGGGCGGTGATGGTGGCGCCGAGCGAGTTGATCGCCAGATGAATGCGATTGCCTGCGCGGTTCAGGCCTTTTTCCGTGCGCAGCGCCCTCACCCAATGCAGCACCATGCCGGTCTGCGACAGCGTGAAGGTCAGAAAGGCGCCGATGGCGAAGAGCGGGATCAGGTGGTCGGTGATGCCGTCAAACACCACCAGCAGCAGCCCCGTGGCAAAACCGAGGTAGAGTATGCCGACAGAGAAAACCAGCCGGCGGCCAACCATCGCGAATGGCTTGGGAAGATACCCGTCTTCAGCCACCATGCGGCAAAGGCGGGGAAAATCGACGAAGCTGGTGTTGGCAGAAAGCGCGAGCACGCAGAGCAGGCTGCCGACGGCAATGTAATAGAAAACACCGTCGCCGACCACGGCATGCGCAAGCTGCGAAAGAACGCTCTGATAGCCGTCCTTCTCCTGGTCCATCGCGCCGATGCGATAGCGTGCCGACAGGAAGGCGATGCCGCCGAGCAGAAGCCCCAGGATCAGGCAAATCGCCGCCAATGTGCGGCGGCCGTGCCTGACGGGCGGATCCTTGAAGGCGGTCATGCCGTTGCTGACCGCCTCGACGCCGGTCATCGCCGTGAGCCGCTGGCGAAGGCGTGCATCAAGAGGAGCAGGCTCACGCTCTCGGTCGGCTGCTGTAGCGGCGGCGGCGGAATTGCCGGCGACGGCTGACCGCCCGACAGGCTCGCCTTCCAGACGCCGATCGCCAGTATTGTCAGGAAACTCACCACGAAGAGATAGGTGGGCAAGGCAAACAGGCGGCCGGAATCGAGCGTGCCGCGCAGGTTGACCACGGTCACCAGGAGCAGGATGCCGAGGCAAAGCCAAAGCGTGTAGGCGTGGAGCGAGGGCAGCGCGGAAACCAGCGCGCCGACGCCGGCCGAGATGCCGACGGCGACATTGAGCACGTAGTCGACCATCAGCGCGGAGGCGGCGAGCAGGCTGGCGTTACGGCCGAGGTTTTCGCGCGAGACAATGTAGGCGCCGCCATTGCTGGGATAGGCCGCAATGGTCTGGCGGTAGGAAAGATAAAGGACAGCGAGCAGGCCGACTATGGCGCCCATGACGGGGCCGATATAGCCGAGACCCGCCGCGCCGAGCGGAATCAGGATCGTGAGTGCCGCTTCCGGACCGTAGGCTGAAGAACCCAGCCCATCGAGACCCATGGCCGGCACAGCTTCGAAAACGCCGATCTTGCGCTGCGACTGTTCCTGATTGGCCAGCCGGCGGCCGAGAATCCATCCAAGTATCGACATAGCGCGATCCGAGAAAACGTCTCCCGAAGAGCGCGGAGGGAAGAATGTTCCTCGACAATGGCTTGCGATCTGAGCGCGGCTGGAGGCGCTTGGCGGTTGGTCGGAGGAAGACGGCACCTTTCGGCGAATGCGCCTTTCAACGCGCCATAAGAACCGCCAACCCCGGGTTCTCGATCATGGACTTGGTGACGCCGCCGAAAATCCGCTCGCGCAGCCGGGAATGAGCGTAAGCCCCCATGACCACGAGTTCGGCGCCGGTGTCGGTCGCATGCTGGCGAAGAATGTCGGCGACAGAATGGCCCGAGCTCGGCAGGCGATCGACCGCGACCTTCACGCCATGCCGGGAGAGATAGGCCGCCACATCCGCTCCCGGCTCCGCGCCATGATGCCGTTCGTCTTCGATCGGATCGATCGTGGCGATGCGGACCTCATCGGCGGATGACAGGATGTCGAGCGCCTCCCGCACGGCGCGCGAGGCTTCCAGGCTGGCGTCCCAGGCGACAAGGACGCGTTTCGGTTTCAATGTCGCGCGCGCTCCCTGAGGGACCAGCAGGATAGGCTTCCCGGACGAGAACAGGCTGCCCGCAAGGACCTTATCCTTGAGCAAGCCGCTTGCTAGCAACTCCGGTCCGACGATGGTCAGGTCTGCATAGCGGGCCCGCCGACCGATGATCTCATCCGTCCAGGACTGCTCCGGGTATTCGCTGCTGAGGTCGGCCGATACGGGGCTTTCCGACAGCATCTTGGATATCGCCGAGCTGCGCTTCTCCAGGGTTTCAATTTCGGCCTCGCGCTCCGCGAGCCAAGCCGGCGAGACCACCGCTGCATATTCTCCCCCTGACGGAGGCGCCGCGATGACCACGACAAGCACGGAGAGATGCGCGTCGATTTCCTCACACAGACCGGCTGCGAGCCTCAGATCACCATCTCCGTGATCGGGTCCGGTAATCGTGAGCAATGTCTTGAATGGCATGGCGGCCGCTCCTTGTTCGAGAACACGGAATGCAGCCGTAGCGAGCCGGTTGGGATTCTTCCTTGCGCTGAATCAAATCGCCCCTCGCAAGATTGATCCCGGTCAACGTGCATGCGCGTCGCATGCCTTAGCCTGACATCGATGGCTGGAGGCAGATCAATGAGATTCCGGACGACGATTGGTCTTTTGGCGCTGACGCTGAGCGCCGCGGCGGCGCAGCAGATGAGCAATGGACAGCAGGAATACCTGAATTCCTGCGCGGTCTGCCACGGCGTGGACGGTAAGGGCGACGGGCCCATGGCCGATGAACTGCGCAAACGCCCCGCCGATCTGACGATGCTGACGAAGCGCAATGGCGGGGAATTTCCCTACTGGCGGGTCTACGCCACGATCGATGGTCGCGGCCTCGTCCCGGCGCATGGCGCGCGCGACATGCCTGTGTGGGGCAACCAGTTCCTGCCTGACGACGTGAAGCGTTACGGTCCCTACGGTGGAGAGGCCGTGACCACGGAACGCATCCATAACCTCGCCGGTTACGTCCAGACGCTTCAGCGTTAGCGAATCCCGCAAGACTTCGGTCCGGATGGCCGAATGATGTGCAACCAGGGCCAAGGACATACCCGAATGATCACCGAGAACCAGGATGTCGTGGTCGAGATGCTGAAGAACCCCGCCAGCTATGGCGAGGTTGGTCCGGTCGAGACGATCGAAACGCACATTTCCCGAATCTTCCTCGTCGGGCGGCGCGCGTTCAAGATGAAGCGGGCTGTCAAGCTGCCCTATGTCGATTTTTCGACGCCGGCGTTGCGGCTCGCCGCGTGTGAAAAGGAAGTGGAGCTGAACTCCAGAACCGCGCCCGGCCTCTACCTCGATGTCCACCGCATCGCACGCGTGGGAGCCCGGCTTGCCCTGGATGAGGCGGGAGAACTGGTCGACGCCGTCATTGAAATGGTACGCTTCGACCAGTCCAAGCTCCTCGATCGCATGGCCGCAGCGGGGGAGCTGACACCCGCGCTGATGACAGGTGTGGCCCGCATGATCGCGCATTATCACCGCGGCGCCGAAGTGATCCATGCCGGCAGCGGGTCGGCGAATATCGGCGGCGTTCTCGAAATCAATGCGGCCGGATTTGCGACAAGTCATGTGTTCGACGGAAGGGAGATCGAAACGCTTAACGGGGCGTTTCGCGACACCCTCGCCCGCCATGCCGGCCTGCTCGACCGGCGCGAGGCGGCCGGCCGGGTCCGACGCTGCCATGGCGACCTGCATCTGCGCAACATCTGCATCTTCGATGGCGAGCCTCGTCTGTTCGATTGCATCGAGTTCAATGATCAGATCGCCACCGTGGATGTCCTCTATGATCTCGCATTCCTGCTGATGGATCTGTGGCATCGGGGGTTTCCACAATTCGCCAATCTGGTGATGAATCGCTATCTCGACGACGCCGATGACGAAGACGGCTTCGTGCTCCTGCCTTTCTTCATGGCGGTGCGAGCGGCGGTGCGCGCTCACGTGACCGCGACGCAGGTCGAGGAAGGCAGCCGGGACTCCGCAGGGCTGATTGCCGAAGCGCGATCCTATTTCCAACTCGCGCAAGCCCTGCTGGCCGAAACGCCGCCTCGGCTCGTCGCAATCGGCGGCTTGAGCGGCTCGGGCAAGACGACGGTCGCCGAGGCGCTCGCCCCTCAGATTGGCGCGCCGCCCGGCGCCCGGATCGTCGAGAGCGACCGAATCCGCAAGGCCATGCATGGCGTGGCGGCCGAAACGAGGCTGCCGGACAAGGCCTATCGGCCCGGCGTATCGGAACGCGTCTACCGCCAGATAGCCTGGCTCGCGGAGCTCGTCCTTGCCGAAGGCGGCTGCGTCATCGCCGACGCGGTCTTCGACAGGCCGGAGGATCGCGACAGGGTCGAGCGCGCAGCGAGCGGGACTAACGTCCCGTTTGCGGGATTTTGGCTGACGGCAGATCCGTCGGTGCTTTGGCGCCGGGTCAGCGAGCGCAAGGGCAGCCCCTCCGATGCCACGGTCGACATCCTTTCGCGGCAATTGCAGCGCGATGCCGGTCCGATGACCTGGCGCAAGATCGAGGCCAACCGCAAGGTGGCCGAAATCACAGCCGAGATGGTGGCCTCGATCGATGGCGCTGTTTCATCCTCGGCCGGCTTCAGGAAGACCGGATCATAAAGCTGTCTCCCGCTTAGAGCAATTCCAGGAAAGTATGTGCGGTTTTCCGTCAAGAATTGCGCCAAAACAAGAAGATAGAGCGTTTCACCGTTTCCGTGAAACGGTGAAACGCTCAGCGGATTTCCAGCGTTGCCAGGGACAGGCCGGGCTCGCTCGGGTGGTGGGCAACCGAGAAGCCGAACTCCAGGCACATTGTGAGCATCTTGCGGTTTTCGTTGAGGATCGTGCCTTCTATGCGGCCGATGCGTTCGGCCTTCGCATAGTCGATGACCTGATTCAGCAGATCCCATCCCAGCCCATGACCCTGCAGGTCCGACCGCACGAGAAGCGCATATTCACCGCTCCTGTGATCGGGATCGCAGGAAAGCCGACCGATACCTGCCAGTGCGCCCGTGTCCTTCTCAAGCGCGACGAAGGCAATATCGCGGTCGTAGTCGAGCTGTGTGAGCCGCTTCAGCATCTGGTCCGGGAAGTTCTTCCGCAGCGACAGGAAGCGCAGTCTGAGGTCGTCGGGCGAAACCTTCGCCAGGAAAGCGGGATAAAGCGCCACGTCCGCCGGCATTATTGGCCGGATGTGAAAGGTCATGCCGTCCGTCTGGAAATCGCGGCTCCATCCCGACGGATAGGGCCTTATGGCAAGCGCCGGGTTCGGCGCCGGCACATCCACCCGTCGCGGATCGATCTCGATACGCGCATCGAGCGCAACCACACCTTCGGCATCGGCCAGCAGCGGGTTGATGTCGAGGGAGACCAGGCAGGAGAAGTCGACGATCATTTGCGACAGGCCGTTCAGCGCGGCGATGATCGCGCCTCGGTTGGCCGGCTTGCGATCGCGATAGCCGGCAAGCAGGCGGCCTATCCTTGTCGCGTCGATCGCGTCTCCGGCCAGCACGTCGTCAAGCGGCGGCAGGGCGATCGCGGTATCGTTCACGACCTCGACCGCCGTGCCGCCGGCGCCGAACAGAATGACCGGGCCGAACATCGGGTCCAGGTTCATGCCCAGGATGAGCTCCTGCGCGTGCTTGCGCGCAATCATGGCTTGCACCGTGTAGCCGTCCGCCTTCACCTGCGGCGACCGCGCGCGCAGGCGTGCCTCGATCGACCGGGCGGCGTCTGCGGCCTTGTCCGCCGTTGCGATGTCGAGGATCACGCCGCCGACATCCGACTTGTGCGAGACCACCTTCGACAGCAATTTGACCACTACTGCTTCCGAGCCTTGGAGAACCTCGGCGGCCGCATGCGCCACTTCCGCGACGGATCCGGCGACGATGGTTCGCGGCACGGGGATTCCATAGGCGGTTATCGCCGCTTTTGCTTCCGGCTCCGTCAGCATGCGCCGCCCTTCCGCGGCCACCTGTCGGAAGATGGCATGCGCCAACGCCTTGCCATCGGCCTGGTCGCCACGCCGGCTCGACGGAGTCCGCAGGAGCGCTCGCTGGGCTCGCGACCATTCGCCGAGATAGGACGCAGCGATCGCCGCGTCCTCCGGCGTCTCGAAGCTCGCTATGCCCGCTTCCGTCAGGACGCGCCGGCCTTCGCGCGCGGTATGCGCGCCGAGCCAGCACGCGAGAAGCGGCTTTCCGCCCATCTCGCCCTCGTCGCCGAGCTCGGCGACCTTCCTGGCCGCGTCAGGCGAAGAACCGAGCCCGGTGGGGCAATTCATGACCAGGATAACATCCGTCCCCGGATCTGCCGCCAGGGCTTCGAGCGCCGCCCCGTAGCGCTCCGGCGCGGCGTCACCGACGATGTCGACCGGGTTTGCATGCGACCAGGTCGGCGGCAGCGCACGGTCAAGCCGCTCGATCGTCGAGGGCGCGAGCTCGGCCAGTTCGGCTCCACGGTCGACGAGCTTGTCGACGGCAAGCACCCCGGCCCCCCCGCCATTGGTGACGATGCCGACCCGTGCCCGCTCGAGGGGAGCGTGACGGGCGACCGTCTCGGCGGCGTCGAGCAGCTCGGCGAGATCATCCACACGCAGCACCCCTGCCCTGCGCAAGGCGGCGTCAACCACCCTGTCGGCGCCCGAAAGCGCGCCGGTATGCGTCGCGGCCGCCCTGGCCGCCTGCTCGTGCCGCCCGGGTTTGATCGCGATAACCGGCTTGAGGCGCGCCGCCGCCCGCGCGGCCGACATGAACTTGCGCGGATTGGGTATGGTTTCGAGATACATCACGATGGCGCGCGTGTGGAAATCGCCGGCTAGCATGTCGAGACAGTCGCCGACGTCGACGTCCGCCATGTCGCCGAGGGAAATGATCCGTGAAAAGCCGACATTGTTCTCGGCCGCCCAGTCGATCAGCGACGTGGCGATCGCCCCGGATTGCGAGATCAGCGCAATGTTCCCGGGCCTCGCCGCCATATGGGCAAAACTGGCGTTGAGCTTCGCCGGAGGAATCATCAGTCCGACGGTGTTCGGTCCAATGATGCGCATGAGCGAGGGCTTGGCCGCATCGAGCATCGCCTGGCGCAGGCCATTGGCGTGATTGAGCCCCGCGGTGATGACGACGGCAGCTCGCGTCCCTTTTTCGCCCAGTTCCCCCACGATGTCGGGCACAGTCTCGGGAGGGGTCACGATCACGGCCAGATCGGGAACCCCAGGCAGATCGGCAACCCTGCCGTAGCAGCGGTGGCCGGCCACTTCCGAACGTTTGGGATTGACCGGCCAGATCTCCCCCTCGAAGCCGCCGCCGACAATGTTGTCGAAGACAACGCGGCCGACTGAGCCAACGCGCTCGGTCGCGCCGACGACAACGACCGATTTCGGTGAGACCGCATATTCAAGATTTCGGATTGTCATCCTGGAGAACTCCTTGCCGCCACATTCACCGAAGACGGCTGACGTTCATTGCGCTGGATCAAAGCGTTATCCGCCCCCCGCTGCTAGCTACTGCCCTCAAGCTGTCCATGCTGGCGAAGATCGCCCTGGAAGGAGAATCCGATGAGCTACTATTTCAGCAAGAAGCTCGATATGCCGTTCGCCGCGGCGATCGAACACGTAACCAAAAAGCTTGCCGGCAAGGGCTTCGGCATCCTGACGAGGATCGATGTCCAGCACACGATGAAGGTCAAGCTGGGCGTCGACTTCAAGCCATACATGATCCTCGGCGCCTGCAATCCGCATTTCGCATGGCGCGCGCTGCAGGCCGAGGACAAGATCGGCGCAATGCTGCCCTGCAACGTGATCGTGACCGAGACCGCCCCCGGCAAGACCGAGGTAGCGGCGGTCGATCCGATGGTCGCGATGGGAGCGATCGACAACCCGCAACTTGCCGCGACGGCAAAGGATGTCCGGCTGCTGCTGCGGGAAATGATCGGCGAACTCTGACGGACGTCATGAACGAATCCGTGTTGCGGCGTGCGCTGCTGATCATAGCCGTACTCGGTCTGGCGCTCGGACTGGCCGTCTGGCGAAACGGTATCGACATCGCCTCGCCCGATACGATCTGGACAGCAGCAACGCTGCCCGTCGTGGCAGCGCTTGGCATCTCGATCTTGCGGGATTTCTGGATCGGCCGGGTCGGCGTCGACGCGATCGCACTGGTTTCGATGTCGGCGGCGCTGTTGCTGGGGCAGGCTTTGGCGGCGGTGGTCGTGGCCATAATGTATGCCGGCGGCACAGTGCTTGAAGATCTGGCGCGCGGCCGGGCAGAGCGGAATCTCAGGGCACTGACCGACAGGGCGCCGCGTGTGGCGCACCGGAAATCCGCACATGGCACCGAGACCGTCGCGATCGACCAAGTGGCGGTCGGCGATGAGCTTCTGGTGCGCGCCGGCGAATTGCTGCCCGTGGACGGCATCCTGATCGACGCCTCGGCCCAACTCGATGAGTCGACCGTCACCGGAGAGCCCCTGCCGGAGCGGCGCGGCGCCGGCGACGCATTGCGCAGCGGCACCGTCAATGCCGGCGAGGCCTTTGTCATGCGGGCCTCGGCTATCGCCGACAAAAGCACCTACGCCGCGATCGTGCGCATGGTCGCCGCCGCGCAAACCGCCAAGGCGCCGTTCATACGTATTGCCGACCGCTTTGCCCTGCTCTTGCTTCCGGCCGCGCTGCTTATCGCCGGCATCGCCTGGTATCTTTCCAATGATCCGATCCGCGCCCTCGCCGTCCTGGTGGTCGCGACGCCCTGCCCGCTGATCCTCGCGGCGCCCGTTGCATTCATCGGCGGCGTGTCGCGCGCCGCCCGCGCCGGCATCCTCATGAAGGGCAGCGCGGCGCTGGAGGCGCTCGCCCAGGTACGCACCGCGATCTTCGACAAGACAGGGACCCTGACGCTCGGCGGGGCCGAGCTGATCGAGATCGACGTCGCTCCAGGTCGGCAGGAAACCGATGAACCGCTGCGGCTGCTCGCCTCGCTTGAACAGGCTTCGCATCACGTTCTTGCGGATTCGATTGTCCGCATTGCCCGTCATGGCAGCCTTTTGCTTTCCCCACCCCGTGAGGTCCGCGAGCATAAGGGAGAGGGCCTCGAGGGCCAGGTGGATGGGATGTCGGTCGTGGCCGGGTCGAGGCCGCTTGTTCTTGGAAACGGGGCATTGCCCAACTGGGCGGAGAGCGGAGAGAGCCGTTACCACGACACGCAGGTGCTTAGGGTGTTTCTGGCCATCGATGGCCGGCTTGCCGCTGTTTTCACATTCGGAGACGCCATACGCGAGGATGCTCCCGGCACTGTCGAGGCTTTGCGTTCGGCAGGCGTCACCCGGATAGTCATGCTGACCGGGGATGACGGCGCGGCGGCCGAAAAGGTCTCCGCTTCCCTCGATCTCGATGCCGTATTTGCCGACGCCACGCCGGCCGACAAGGTTGGAACAGTGGAGGCCGAGAAGGCGAAGGCGCCGTCGATGATGATTGGCGACGGCATCAACGATGCTCCTGCCCTTGCCGCGGCGACCGTAGGCATTGCCATGGGAGCCCGCGGCGGGACCGCTTCGTCGGAGGCGGCGGACGTGGTCGTGCTGACCGACAGGCTGGAACCTGTCGCGGAAGCATTGCGTATCGCCAGGCGCACGCGGGGGATCGCCCTGCAGAGCATCATCGTTGGGTTGGGGCTCTCGGGCGCGGCGATGATCGCGGCCGCCATGGGGCATATAACCCCGGTGGCGGGAGCACTGCTTCAAGAGGGCATAGACGTCGCCGTCATCGTCAATGCGCTGCGGGCCCTTGGCGACGGGCGTCTCGAACACGATCGAAACGGAAGAAGGTCATGACGCAGGAGAATCTAGTGGTTTGCGCCAAATGCGGCGTGGTCAACCGCCTGCCGCCGAATCGAAACAGCGCCGAAGCGCAATGCGGAAAGTGTGGCGCCCGGCTGTTCTCAGGGGTCCCGCAGGACGTCGACGCTGCGAACTTCGACCGTCAGATCGGCCGCGGCAGCCTGCCCGTCCTCGTCGATGTCTGGGCTCCGTGGTGCGGTCCCTGCAAGATGATGGCGCCGGCCTATGAGGCCGCCGCCAAGGCGCTGGAGCCTCACATCCGGCTGGTCAAGCTGAATTCCGACAAGGAGCAGGCCATCGCGGCGAGGCTGGGCATTCGCGGCATCCCCACCATGATCCTGTTTCACCGCCAGCGGGAAATCGCGCGCGTATCGGGGGCGATGAGCACCGGCCAGATCGTCAATTGGGTTCGCGGCCACCTGCCGACAGGTACTAGTTGAGCCTTCCGACGAACCAGATTCCGTTTGACCTTGATCAAGGTCCCATCCGGCCGCCGCGTTAGGAATGGCCTCGAAGGAGTTTACCATGACCAGCTTGCACGACCTCACCCCGAAATTCAGAAACATCCGCCTGCTTCTGGCACGCGAAAAAGGTCATCCGGAAGGAGACCGCGAAGAGGGCTACGATGTGCTGGCTCCGCTTACCAACGAGGGACGGCTGGACGCGGAGGAGTGGAAATCGCACAAGGGCTTTTGTCGCGTCCGGCGTTTCCGCACCGGCGAGGACGATCTTGTCGGGCGCTTGCGGCGCAAGCCAGGCGGCCAATGGTATTTCGACTACGCCGAGGGCGATCGCGACGACGAGGTTGGCTTTCATCTCGGCGAGGAGCGCTTCGTCACCGGCGAGTACGTCTCGATCAAGCGCAACGGGGCCATGCACACCTACCAGGTGGCCCGCGTCGAGCAGCCATAGCCCCGAGGTGACCGGAGGGAGCCATGCCGCGCCGCATCCTCGTTCTCGTCGGCCATCCCGATCCGTCTCCTGACCGGCTCTGCCGGGCATTGGCCGTGGCATATGCTGAAGCGGCGGAGAAGGCAGGCCATAGCGTGCGCAAAATCGACCTGGCCCTGCTGGACTTTCCGATGCTGCGGACAATGCAGGAGTTCGAGCACGGGACAATCCCCGATGGCCTCAAGGAAGCGGCGGAGGCGGTCGTCTGGGCGGAGCATTTCGTCTTTGTCTTCCCGCTCTGGCTGGGCACCGTGCCGGCCTTGCTGAAAGCGTTCCTCGAGCAGGTGATGCGGCCAGGCACGGCGTTCGCCTATCCGGCCAGAGGCGAAGGTTTCGCCAAGTCCTTGCTGCGTGGCCGCTCCGCCCGCCTGGTGGCGACGATGGGAATGCCGGCGGCCGTCTACCGGATATGGTTCTTCAGCCACGGGATCGCCGGCATGCGGCGCGGCATCCTCAATTTTGTCGGCATCAGGCCGGTCCGGGAAACCTTATTTGGCATGGTCGCGAGCGCCAGCGACGCGAAGCGGGCAAAGTGGCTAAGGCAGATGCGGCGGCTGGGCGAAAGCGCGGTTTAGGACCGTCACGGCTTAAGGACGGCGGCCCCACTCAGCCTGCCCGTGCGCAAATCATCCAGCGCCTGGTTTGCGCGCTCCAGCGGATAGACTTTTGTGTGCGTGCGCACCCGTGCGTCCCTCGCTATCGGGAAGAATTCCTCCGCGTCACGCCGGGTCAGGTTCGCGACCGACACCAATTCTCTTTCTTCCCACATAAGCTTGTAGGGCATCGATGGAATGTCGCTCATATGGATGCCGCCGCAGACCACCCGGCCGCCCTTGCGGACAGCGCGCAACGCCGCCGGCACCAGTTCGCCGACCGGCGCGAAAATAATCGCGGCGTCAAGCTCGGCGGGGGGCAATTCGTCGGACGCCCCTGCCCAGACAACGCCCAATGAGCGGGCAAATTCCTGTGCCTGGATGTCACCAGTCCGTGTGAGCGCAAAGATCTCACGTCCCTGCCATATCGCGACCTGCGTGATGATATGCGCGGCGGCGCCGAAGCCGTAGATGCCGAGTCGGCGGCCATCGCCGGCCTTCTTGAGGCAGCGCCAGCCGATCAGTCCAGCGCACAGGAGCGGCGCCAGCGACACCGGATCGGCGGCGGCATCGAGCTCGAAGGCGAAATGCTCATCGGCAATGACATGACTGGCGAAGCCGCCGTCGCGCGTATAGCCGGTGAAGAGCGGCTGGTCGCAGAGGTTTTCTGCGCCGGCGTCGCAGTAGGGGCAATGTCCGCAGGTGTGCCCCAGCCACGGAACGCCTACCCTCTGCCCAAGCCGGGATCGTGACACGCCTTCACCGGCAAGATCGACGATGCCGACGATTTCATGACCCGGCACGAGCGGCAGCTTTGGCCATGGCAAGTCACCGTCCACGACGTGGAGGTCGGTGCGGCATACCGCGCATGCCTCCACCTTGAGCCTGATCTCACCCGCTCCCGGCAAGGGGTCCGGGCAGGTGACGAGATTCAGAAGCGTACCGGGCTTTTCCAGGACCATTGCCTTCATCACGCTTCCCCGTTTTTCGGAAGACAGACTGGAACGGACCGGCTTTCCCTCGGCATAGAAGACTGAAACCGCGCTGGTCCGGGCATCCTTTCCTATCGCGAGCGCCTTATCTTGTCCGAATACGGCCGGGCGTGACCATGCCTTGCCCGGACGTGCTTCCTGGCACGGAGCATTTCGAAATAGAGGCCTGCGGCGGCAAGATAGGCAAGGCCGAGTATGCCGATCCAGATTTCAATCATATCGGAGGTCATGGTTTGGTCTCCCTTGGCTGGCTTTGTCCAAATAATGTCGGGTCAAGTCATGCCGGCCTTGATCCTGGTCAATCGACGCACACGGCCCCAATGCGCGCACGGACCAGTTGGCGCACGGGCCAGGGGCCTGCTCGAAATGCTTGGTTCGGAAGGGTGATCTCGAGTCGAACTAGGTAGTTTCCCGTAGGGACATAACCGAATTTCGGCATTGCCGGATTTGCGCGATTGCTGTTGTCACAAATTCACCGGAACCACAGCCATGTACGCTCAAGCCTCCGCCAAGATTGCACTGCCGTCCTATCTTCCCCATCAGAGTCCTGCGCCCGTCTTCGAGGGGCAGGCAACGCCGGTCAGCTTCTTCACGGCAGGCGCTGAAATCTATGCCCAGGGCGAAAAGGCCGGCGCACTCTATCAGGTCGAATTCGGCGCGGTCCGCATCTATCGCCTGCTCGCCGACGGTCGCAGGCAGATCAGCGCGTTCCACCTGGCGGGAGAGACCTTCGGTTTCGAGGCCGACGCCACCCACCACTTCTTCGCCGAGGCGATCAACGCGACCGGTGTCCGGGTCTTCCGCGCTCCGTCAGGCACGGACATGTCGCGCCAACTCCTGCCTCTGGCGCTTAAAGGCCTGACCCGAGCGCAGGAGCATCTCCTGGTGCTCGGCCGCCAGAACGCCATCGAGCGCGTCGCGGCATTCCTCGTCGAAATGTCGGAGCGTCAGGGTGGGTTGCGGCAAGTGGAATTACCAATGTCGCGCAACGACATCGGTGACTATCTCGGCCTCACCATCGAAACCGTGTCGCGGGTCTTCACCCGGCTGAAAGAGAAGGGCGTGATCCGCCTGCTCAGCCTGCGCAGCATCGAAATTCTGAAACGCGACTCGCTGCTGGCAATGGGTGAATGAGGCCATTGCGCCAATCCCGCGCATCAATCCTGAAAGTGCTGACAATGAAAACGATGCTTACGACACACACCGGATTTCGCTTCGAAGTGCGCCGCGCGCGTCCCGACGATGAGCCGATCGTCGCCGAGTTCTTCACCCATGTGACACCGGAGGATCTGCGCTTCCGCTTCCTCGGGGCGGTGAAGGAGGTTTCGCATGAGCGGCTGGTGGCGATGACCCGCTCCGACGATCCGCACGTCCATAATTTTCTTGCCTTCTCGACCGATGGAATGCTGATTGCTGTAGCGACCCTCGCCGCCGACCCGGCCGACCGCCGTGGCGAAGTCGCCATATGCATCCGCGAGGATCGCAAGCATCTCGGCGTCAGCTGGGAATTGCTCGGCTATATAGCGCGTTACGCCGACGATCACGGGATCGAGACGATCGAATCGATCGAAAGTCGCGAGAACCGCGCAGCGATCGAGCTCGAGCGCGAGATGGGCTTCATCGTCACCACGGATCCTGACGACCCCACGTTGGTCCTGGTTCAGCGCAAGCTCGGCGCCAAGCTGCCGGGCCAGGCACGGCACGCCTGACCAATTCAGCCGAGACCCTCCCAGACTTTGTCTCAATCATGTAGCCCAGAAGCGCCGCGCGCTTCTGGGCTACATGATTCAATGCTTGGCTTCGAGGCCGAGCAACTCAGCGGCCACCGCACGTTCCTCGTCGGCGGGAATGACAAGCACGTCGACCAGGGAGTCCGGTGCGCTGATCAGTTCTTCGCTGTGGGTATTCAGCTCCTTGTCGAGCGCGACGCCCAACCATCCCGCGGCTTCGCAGATGCTCTGCCGGACCGCGGGCGCATGCTCGCCGATGCCCGCGGTGAAAACAAGGGTGTCGAGCCCGCCTATCGCCGCGGCAAGCGATCCGATCTCGCGCCCGGCACGATAGACGAAGAGATCGACGGCGCGCATCGCCGCCGGGTCTTGGGATGCAAGCAGTGTCTGCATGTTTCCCGAGATGCCGGATACCCCCAGCAGACCGGAGCGCTGGTAGAGCAGGTCGGCAAGTTCGTCCGAAGACAGCTTCCAGTCCTGCAGAAGATGCAGGAGGATGCCCGGATCGATCGCGCCGCAACGCGTGCTCATGACTAGGCCGTCAAGCGTCGAGAAGCCCATGGTGGTGGCGTGGCTTACGCCTGCCTTCATCGCGCACAGGCTTGCGCCGCTGCCGAGATGGGCAACGATCGTCCGGCCGCCGGCGGCGGCGCCGTAACGGTTGTGGAGTTCGCTGGCGATATGGCTGTAGGACAGCCCATGGAAACCGTAGGAGACGATGCCTTGCTCTGCCATCTCATGCGGCAGGCCATAGAGCCTCGCGTGCTCGGGCTGCGCCGCGTGGAACGCTGTATCGAAGCAGCCGACCTGCGTGGTGTCGGGCAGGAGACGGCTGGCCAGGTCGACGAGCTCCAGGTTGATCGCCTGATGAATCGGGGCGAGCGGCTCGAGCCCGCGCAAGGCACCGAGCGTGCGCTCGTCGAGCAGCGTTGCGCGGGCAAACTCCCGGCCGCCATGCACGATGCGATGCCCGACCCGGCGCACCCGGCGCAGGAGGCCGCGGTCCGCAAGATAGGACGCAACGGCTTCGAACGCCTTGCCGATGGAGATCGGCTGTTCGCCAAGGCTCCTGTCGAACGGCGGCGTCGTTGCCGTGGGCGCGACATGGAGCCGAGGCCGCTCGCCGATTGACGAAACGCTGCCACGGACCAGCAAATGGAGCTCGTCGCGCCATTGGAACACCGCGAACTTCAGGCTCGATGAGCCGCCATTGAGGACGAGAACTGCATCGGTCATGGCCGGCCGGTCCCATTTGCGGACCCGATCCTCTTAACCCGCCGCCTTGTCATCGATTAGCGTTCCCACTTCCAGCCGAGTATCTCGGGCATGTCCTGCCCGTGCTTACGGATATAGGCTCCGTGCTCGATCAACTTGCCTTCCATGGCCTGCCTCAGCCGGATGTGCGCGCCGGCGGGCTCGGGAATGCGGTCGAGCACGCCGAGCACGAGATGATAGCGGTCGAGCCCGTTCAGCACGGTCATGTCTAACGGCGTCGTCGTCGTCCCTTCCTCATTGTAGCCGCGCACATGGATGTTGTCGTGATTGGTCCGCCGGTAGGTCAGGCGGTGGATCGTCCACGGATAACCGTGATAGGCGAAGATGACGGGCTTATCCCTGGTGAACAACGCGTCGAACTCGCGGTCCGACAGCCCGTGCGGGTGATGTTCCTTCGGCTGCAGCGTCATTAGATCGACAATGTTCACCACACGAACCTTGAGGTCGGGAATGTGGCGCCTCAGGATCTGAACGGCGGCCAGCGTCTCGAGCGTCGGGACGTCGCCGGCGCAGGCCATCACCACGTCCGGCTCGGCCCCGCCGTCGGTCGACGCCCACTCCCATATGCCGATGCCGGCGCTGCAGTGGACTTTCGCCTCCTCGATGGACAGCCACTGCCAGGAATTGGCTTTGCCGGCGACGATGACATTGATGCGGTTCCATGTCTTAAGCACATGGTCGGTCACGCAAAGCAGGCTGTTGGCGTCCGCCGGCAGATAGACGCGCACGACGTCCGCCTTCTTGTTCAGCGCCACGTCGATGAAGCCTGGATCCTGGTGGCTGAAGCCATTGTGCTCCTGCTGCCAGACATGACTGGACAACAGATAGTTCAGCGAGGCGATCGGCCGCCGCCAGGCAAGCTTGCGGCAGGCATCCAGCCATTTCGCGTGCTGGTTGAACATGGAATCGACGATGTGCGTGAAGGCCTCGTAGCAGGAGAAAAAGCCGTGGCGCCCGGTAAGCAGGTAACCTTCCAGCCAACCCTGGCACGTATGCTCGGATAGAATTTCCAGAACCCTGCCTTCCCGAGCCAGATGGACATCCTCGGGAAGGATCTCCTCCATCCAGGCGCGCTCCGTCACCTCGAAGACATCCTGCCACCGGTTCGAGGCCGTCTCGTCGGGCCCGACGATGCGGAAGTTGCCGGCAGCCCGGTTCAACGCCATGACGTCGCGCAGGAAACCGCCCATGACACGGGTCGATTCCGCCTTGACGCCGCCGGGTCGCTTGACCGGGACAGCATGCTCATCCAGGCCGGGCAGTTCGAGAGATCTCCGCAACAGACCCCCATTGGCATGCGGATTGGCGCTCATTCGCCTGTCACCTTGCGGCGCGGTGGCGCGGACCGCGGCCACGGGCACGCCGGCAGCGTCGAAAAGCTCTTGTGGCCGGTAGCTCCTCATCCATTCCTCAAGCATTCTCAGATGGTCGGGGTTTTCGGCCAGGCCGGAAAGCGGGACCTGGTGGGCCCGCCAGAATCCCTCGGTCTTAAGCCCGTCGACCTCCTTCGGGCCGGTCCAGCCCTTCGGGCTTCGCAGCACGATCATCGGCCATTTCGGCCGCGGCTGGGCGATCTTCGCGCCGCTTCGGGAAGCATCCTGGATCGCCTTGATGCGGTCGAGAGCATCGTCGAGCACGACCGCCATCCGCTCATGCATCATGGCCGGATCGTCGCCTTCGACGAACAGCGGCTCGTAGCCGTAACCCAGGAACAGCGCACGCAGCTCTTCCTCTGGGATACGCGCCAAAATGGTAGGACTGGCGATCTTGTAGCCGTTGAGGTGGAGGATCGGCAGCACCGCGCCGTCAAGCGCCGGGTTGAGGAACTTGTTGGAGTGCCAGGAGGTGGCGAGCGGCCCAGTTTCCGCCTCGCCGTCACCAACGACGCAAGCGACGATCAGGTCCGGATTGTCGAAGGCCGCGCCATAAGCGTGCGAGAGCGCGTAGCCAAGCTCACCGCCTTCATGGATCGAGCCGGGCACATCAGGCGCCGCATGGCTTGGGATCCCGCCAGGAAACGAGAACTGGCGGAAGAGCTTCTTCATTCCGGCCTCGCCCAGCGCGATGTCGGGATTGGTCTCGCTGTATGTGCCCTCCAGATAGGTGTTGGCCACCATCGCCGGCCCGCCATGGCCGGGACCGCAGACGTAGATGACATTGGCATCACGCTGCCTGATGGCGCGATTTAGATGCGCATAGATGAAGCTGAGACCCGGCGAGGTCCCCCAGTGGCCGAGCAGCCTTGGCTTGACGTGCTCCAGCCGAAGCGGCTCGCGAAGCAGCGGATTGTCGAGCAGATAGATCTGCCCGATGGTCAGGTAGTTGGCGGCACGCCAGTAGGCATCGATGTCTTGCAGTTCCTGCGCGGACAAACGATTGGCGCTGGGATGCTCGGTCATTTCCGACTCCTTCGCTGGGTTGAACCGGTCCGGATGAAGCACAACGCATAAACGCTGTGACGGGTTCATGACCGGTCCATGTTAGGGCGGGGCGCGCCATCGATCTATCCGGCAAGGAGCCGGCGGGCTTTGATCCATCGCAAAATGCCGAGGCGCAGGCCGCCCGCAGCTCCAGACAGCATCGCAAAATCGCATCCCGTAAGACAAGACAGCGCCTTCTTTGCTTCAGAGCAACGAGCGCGTTGAAGAGGCCAGTCAGGATAGTTGTTCGCAAAATGCGGGCAGGCAAGATGAAACGCAAATTGAACCACGATGCGACGATGGATGGGATCATGCGCCAGACGCCCGCGGCTGTTCGTGTCGTTCTCCAGCACGGAATGCTGTGCGTCGGCTGTCCGATCGCTTCCTTCCACACCATTTCGGACGCGGCACGCGAGCATCACCTGGATGAGGAACAGCTTCGCTGCGATCTGGAGGCGGCCATCGAGGCCGGCTGAGGCGCCTAGCTCTTTGCCGAGCGGCCTTGGGCGATGACGAGGAGGCGATGGGGTTCGATCACGACCACCCTTTGTCCCCCGCCCTTGCCTCCTGCTCGAACACCGGCTGATCCTTGGCGATGCGAATGGACCTTGCCTGCCCGATTATGCGATGCAGGCCCGCGGAGGCGATTCCCTCGAAGACGGGCAGTCCGGCAATCAGTGATCGATCGGGGGTTGCCAACCGTCTTCGTCCCCAACTTCAACGGTGCAACGCGTTCAGGCCCGGCCTGATTGTGTCACGGACGACCGCCCGTCGACAAGTGAAGCCTTTCCGTCGCGTGGGCAGGCGATCACTGCCTTGTTTGCGCTGAGGCAAACTCCGGCCCTCAGAGCCCGGATAAAAGCGGTCCAGCAGGCGTTTGCCTGGTTTTCAATGGGGCATGTCATGGCAATTCCACGGACGCGGCCAAGCGCCTACCCGGCAATTCTCTCCTACGGGTTCCGGCCATTCTTCCTCCTGGGCTCGCTGCAAGCCGCCACTGCGATGGTGCTGTGGCTGCCCCTCTATTACGGCAGGCTCGAAACCCTCAGCACGTTCCTGCCCGTGGATTGGCATATTCATGAATTGCTTTTCGGCTATCTGCCGGCTGTCGTGACCGGCTTCCTGCTGACCGCAATTCCGAACTGGACCGGCCGACTTCCCGTTCAGGACTCTCGTCTCCTTGCGCTGGTGTTGCTCTGGGTCGTCGGTCGGGCGGCCGTGTTCCTTTCCGCGGAAACCGGGTGGCTGCTGAGCGCGCTCATAGACTGCTCTTTTCTTCTCGCAGTGGTTGCGGCCGCCGCTACGGAGATCATCGCGGGACGGAACTGGCGGAACCTCAAGGTGCTGCTGCCAGTCGCGACCCTATTTGCGGCAAACGTCATGTTTCATGTTGAGGCGCATTACCAGGGCATCTCCGACATGAGTCGGCGCCTGGGTCTTGGAGCCACCGTCGTCCTCATCATGATCGTAGGCGGGCGAATAGTCCCCAGCTTCACCCGCAATTGGCTGGTGCGCGAGAACCCCGGCCGGGTCCCGGCATCATTTGGCAAGTTCGACATCGGAACGATCGCGCTGTCCGCCGTCGGGCTCGCGGCCTGGACCTTCTTTCCCGCCAGTATTGCAACCGGCGCGCTTCTGATCGGGGGAGCGGCCTTCAATATCGTTCGGCTTGCCCGCTGGGCTGGCTACCGGACAGCGGGCGATCCGCTGGTGCTGATCCTGCATATTTCCTTCGCCTTCGTGCCGCTAGGCCTGCTGCTTGCCGGACTGGCCATCCTCGTGCCGGGTATCCCAACGGCGGCAGGCATTCACGCATTCGCGGTCGGAGCGGTGGCCTGCATGACGCTTGCCGTGATGACCCGCGCCTCCCTCGGCCACACAGGTCGCGAGCTGGCGGCAAGCGCCGGAACGCGGATGATCTTCGTTGCGATCGTCATCGCAGCCATCCTTCGCGTAGCTGCGGCGATGGCCCCCGGCGCTCCGATTCTCCTGCATGTCTCGGCGGCGCTATGGGTTACCGCCTTCGTCGGCTACGTTGTGCTCTTTGGCGGAATGCTCACGCGGCCACGCCGGCAAGCGCGTAACAGTGCTGAATAAACGCATGGGCCGACACTGACCATCATGCCGGTTCCGCGCAATCATTCTCGCGCGGCAATTTGAGCTAGCGCAAATCGCCACGTCCGCCGACGATCTACAAGTGCGCAACGGTTGAAACGAGAAAGGAATTCTCCGATGAAATTGCCACTCATTGCGGCGGCAATCGCGTTGCTCTCGATGGCCGGCGCCGCAAACGCCGAGGAACATGTCATCCAGATGCTGAACAAAGGTCAGAAGGGTTCGATGGTGTTCCAGCCGGATTTCGTCCGAGCTGCGCCGGGCGACACGGTAAAGTTCGTGCCGACCGACAAGACCCACAATGCCGAGATCATCAGTGGAATGCTCCCGGACGGCGCCGAACCGTTCAAGGGTAAGCCGAGCGAGGAAATCACGGTCACCCTCACCAAGGAAGGCGTCTATGGCGTGAAGTGCGCCCCCCACTATGGTATGGGCATGGTGGCGCTGATCGTCGTCGGGAAGCCGGTCAACCTGGAAGCGGCGGAAGCCGTCAAGCAGATCGGCAAGGCAAAGCCCGTCTTCGCCGGCCTGTTCGCCGAAGCGACCAAGACCGCTTCGAACTGATCGGACAGCATATGTGACCTGCTTCCGGCAATGACGAGCCGGAGGGACTGGCCGGGCGGACCCGAAAGAGGTCCGACCCGGCCGTTTGCATTTTTGCGTTTGACTCCCTCTTCAGCACAATCCTTGCGACGGGAGGCTTCAACGATGTCATCAAGTCAAAAATTGTCTGTCCCAGATTTGCGCGAAAGCAAAGACGTTTCGTGCCAAGATACTAATCTGTCCACATCGAAATTATTGAAATCAAGGAAATGACAAAATGCTTACGAGACGTGAAGCTTTGCTTGGTTCTGTTCTCACCGTCGCCGCGGTTGCCGCGGTCGGCTCGATGCCGGCAATGGCCGCCGTCAATGACGTGGCCGGACTGCCGCGCGAGAAAGTGACGCTTGTCGCGCCGCCTTTCGTGCACGCACACGACCAGGTGGCCAAGGGCGGCCCCAAGATCGTCGAGTTCACCATGAAGATCGAAGAGAAGCCGTTGGTCATCGACGCCGATGGCACTCAGCTCAACGCCATGACCTATAACGGCTCCATCCCGGGCCCGCTTATGGTCGTTCATGAAGGCGACTACCTCGAGCTGACCCTGATCAATCCCGACACCAACACGCTCGCCCACAATATCGACTTCCATGCGGCGACCGGCGGGCTCGGCGGCGGTGCGCTGACGCTGATCAATCCCGGCGAGCAGGTGACGCTGCGCTTCAAGGCGACCCGATCCGGCACATTCGTCTACCATTGCGCGCCTGGCGGAGCGATGATCCCCTGGCACGTGGTTTCGGGGATGAGCGGGGCGGTGATGGTGCTGCCGCGCGACGGCCTGAAGGACGAAAAAGGCAAGCCCGTGCGCTACGACCGCATCTACTATATCGGCGAGAGCGACTTCTACATCCCGCGTGACGAACAGGGCAAATTCAAGAAGTACGACTCGGCCGGCGACAACTATGACGACACCGTGAAGGTGATGCGCGGCTTGGTCCCGACGCATGTCGTCTTCAACGGCAAGGCTGGTTCGCTGACCGGCGAGAACGCCATGAAGGCCAAGGTCGGGGAGACGGTGCTGATCGTCCACTCCCAAGCCAATCGCGACACCCGTCCGCACCTGATCGGCGGCCACGGCGACTTCGTATGGGAAGCCGGCAAGTTCGCGAACCCGCCCGCCAAGGACATGGAAACCTGGTTCATTCGTGGCGGTTCGGCGGGCGCGGCGCTCTACACCTTCAGGCAGCCCGGAGTCTACGCCTACGTCAACCATAATCTGATCGAGGCGGTCGAACTCGGCGCCACGGCGCACTTCACGGTCGATGGAAGCTGGGACGAAGACCTGATGACGCAGATCGAAGCCCCCAAGGCTATCGCCTCATAAACTGAAGCCGATCGCCCTATTACCTCCCGGCGCCGCAGGCGAAAGCGCGCCGCAGGCGGAGTCTGAACATGTCCTTCGATCCTGTCTTCACATTTGGAACAGTCATTGCTGCCGCCCTGATCGGTCTCGGCGTCAGCAATGCGATGGACAGGTCGCCGCCACGACTCCGTATGTCGGTTGCCATGGCGGAGCTGGTCGCCCTCACGCCCGGGTCGTTCGAACACTCGCAGCCTGGCGAATTTCTCCAGAAGAATCATCCCGTACCCGCCCCGAAGGCGCAGGAAAACATCGTCACGCCTCTGCAAATTATGAAATACCAGGTGACCGCATCGGACTATGACCGTTGCGTTTCCGATGGCGCCTGCAAGCCCGCCGAGTCGACCATCGTCGGCAACGTCCCGGCGACGGGCGTCAGCTTCCTCGATGCCCAGGATTATGCAAACTGGTTGTCGGCAAAGACAGGTGAAACCTGGCGGTTGCCGACCGACGCGGAATGGGCCTATGCCGCGGGCGAGCGATTCCGGGCCGACATCGAGGGGGGCGCCGGCGATCCGTCCGACCCGGCACGGCGGTGGCTCACCCAATATCGCAACGAGGCGGCGCTTGGTCGCAAACCGGATCCCGAGCCCCGTTCTATTGGAGCCTTTGGCGCGAATTCAAAGGGCGTTGCGGATATTGCCGGAAATGTCTGGGAGTGGACGGCGACCTGCTATGTCCATGCGACGATGTCCAGCGACGGCGCGCTCATCGCCGGCTCGATCGCGAATTGCGGCGTGCATGTTGTGGAGGGTTTCCACCGAACCTACATGTCGAATTTCATCCGTGACGGCAAGAGCGGCGGCTGCGCGGTCGGAACTCCGCCGGACAACCTCGGGTTTCGCTTGGTCCATGAACGCGGCGGCTTCCTGCAGGCCGCGCTTCGCCGATTGGGCCTCACCTGACTGCCTACAAAACCTCACCTGACTGCCTCACAAAAAAGGAACTTAGATGATTTCGAAGCCGGCCCTGCTTGACAGTGTTCGCCCCGCCCCCGAACAGCCCCTGGCGTGCCCCGGCGTTGACCGGTCCTCGATAGGGGTGCTGGTGCGCGAGTTCTATGCCAGGGTGAGAAAGGATGAGCGCCTCGGGCCTATCTTCGCCCGGGAAATCGTTGGTGACTGGGAGCCCCATCTGGAGAAGATGACGGACTTCTGGTGCTCCGTCATCTTGAAAAGCGGCGACTATCGTGGCCGGCCAGTGCCGGCTCATGTGAAGCTCGAGGATGTGACCGAATCAGACTTCGGGATTTGGCTGGCTCTCTTCGGCGAGACGGCGTCCGGGCTCTTCGCTCCCGAGATCGCGGCGGTGTTCGTCGAGCGGGCGGAAAGGATAGCGACGAGTCTCAAGCTCGCCATGTTCTTCCACCTCGGCCCTGCCGCCAGAGACATTCCTGGAAAAGCGTGAGCGGTCGGGTTCGGACCCTTCGCTATAGCCGTTCGTCCACTATTGTCTAAAACAGCGGATAGAGCGGTCCGCCGTTTCCTGCTCCATTGACCGGCAAGCAGGATCGGACCGGGGGCAATTCATCGAGCTGGCATCCGGTTTGATTCCGCGCATGGACTGTGATGGACTGTGGTCGTTCGAGCCCCTGATTTCCGCCAATGATCCTCAATCTTTGCACCGGTACGATCGTCATAAGCCTGACGGTTGTGATCCACACTTTCGGCCTTATCGCGATCACTTACGTGATGGCACGCCTTGTGGCGTTCTTCCGCATGCACGGGCGGCGCAGCCGGGTCCTTGCCATGATCAGCGTGGTCATGGGACTTTTCGCTGTCATGACGACGGAAGTCTGGCTATGGGCGGGGATTTATCGGCTGCTCGGGATCTTCAGCGATTTCGAGACCGCGCTTTATTTTTCGACCATCACCTTTTCGACGGTCGGATATGGAGATGTCGTGCCGGCTCATGGCTGGCGCGTGCTGGCGGCCCTGGAAGGCATCAACGGCTTTCTGCTGATCGGCTGGTCAACTGCCTATCTGATCGCAGCCGGCACCCGTGTCGGGCCGTTCAGGGTGGGCGAGCATTTCTGATCCGCCGCCTGAACTATTCAAACCGCTGCCGAATGCCTGCCGGTCCCATTGCTCAGGTATTTGTCGAATTTCGCCGCCACCGTGCGGACAAGCGGGCGGCTTGCCGCCGGCACGACGAAGTTGTCGCCTTCCAGCCGAAGAAGCTGGCCCGCCCCGCTGATGGCCAGTCGGCTCGCTTCGCAAAGCAGCCTTTGGCCGACATTCCCAAAGCGGTCGACAAGCTCCACCGCCGAGAAGGCGAAGTTGCACATCAGGCGCTCGATGACCCAGCCACGCGCCTCATCTTCGACACTGAATTCTATGCCGCGCGCTATCGCCAGCTCTCCCGAATCCACGGCTTTCTGGTATTCGCCCGTCGCAACGATGTTTTGTGCATGGCCTTGGCGATACCGGCTGATCGATGAGGGGCCGAGACCGATGAGGGTTTCGCACTGGTCCTCGGTGTAGCCCTGGAAATTGCGGCGGATCTTGCCCGCCCGGGCGGCAACCGCCAGCGTGTCTCCCGGTTTCGCGAAATGGTCCAGTCCCAATGCCTCGTAGCCGGCATCGACAATCAGCTGCGCGGCAAGCTGCGACTGCGCCAGGCGCGCGACGGAGTCGGGCAGCCAGGCTTCATCGATCATCGTCTGATGCTTCTTGAACCAAGGCACATGCGCGTAGCCGAACAGGGCAAGCCTGTCCGGCGCCAAGGTCAGCGCCTGGGCAACGGTCGCCGCGACGCTCTTGCCGGTCTGATGCGGAAGGCCGTAGAGCAGGTCGAGGTTGACGGATGTGACGCCACGCGCCCGCACCGCATCGACGATACTCTTGGTCAGCGCGAAACTCTGCTCGCGATTGATCGCCTTCTGCACCTTGGGATCGAAATCCTGGACACCGAGGCTCGCCCTTGTCATCCCGATCGCGGCAAACGCATCCAGCCGACCCTCATCCATGTCGTTCGGGTCGATCTCGACGCTGAGGCTGGCATCGTCGAGGAAGTCGAATCGATCCCGCAACGCCTTTCCGAGCATGAGGATGTCATCGGGCTTCAGCATTGTCGGCGAGCCGCCACCGAAATGAACGGCGCGGACCCTGCCACGGCCGCTGACGAGGCCGCCGACCGTTTCGATCTCCTTGTGGAGTGAGCGAAGGAAAGTGGCCACGGGCGCATAGTGACGTGTCTGCTTGGTATGGCAGGCACAGAACCAACATAAGCGGTCGCAATAGGGGATGTGCAGATAAAGCGATATCTCGTCATCGCCTTCGAGCGTCTCCATCCACCCGCGAACCTTGACCGCGTCAACGCCCGGATGAAAATGCGGCGCCGTCGGATAGCTCGTGTAACGCGGCACGTTGTCGGCAGGGCTCACGGTCGGAACTGGGCGCGGCGGATCGATGGGGGCGGCGGGCGGGGTCATGATGGTTAAACTGCCTGACCGACGCCGGCAAAACCTTGATCTCGATCAAGGCGAGTCAGGTCAAAACCCGCGCAGATTGCCGCTCCTATTGGACCACGGGCGTCGCAATGATCGCCAGACAGGATGTTCAACAAGCCGACGTCCCCGCAATTTGCAAATCCTGCGAAGCGCGGCAGGATGGATTATGCGGCGCCTTCAACGCCCGCCAACTCACCGAGTTGGCCAGAGCCTCTTCCAGGCATGAGGTTCTGGCAGGCGCTGAACTGCCCAACGACGGAACCTACTCCAACCTTCTGTCCGGCGTGGTCAAGCTCACGAGAAATCTCTCGGATGGTCGTCAGCAGATTGTCGGGTTCCATTTCGCACCCGATTTCCTGGGCAGACCGTTCGAGGCAAAGAGGCCGATCAGGGCGGAAGCCTTGACGAATGTGGCGCTCTGCTCGTTTCCAAAGGCAATCATCGATCGGATGGCAAACGAGATGCCGGAGCTTGGACGTCTGCTGCTGAAGCATGCGCTGAACGAGCTCGACGAAGCACGCGACTGGATGGCGGCGCTGGGGCGCAAGACCGCGTCCGAGAAGGTCGCAAGCTTCCTCCTCATGGTCGCCAGAAACACCGATCCCGCGCACTGTCCGGCGAACCCGATAAGCTTCGACCTGCCGCTGACACGCACCGATATCGCCGATTTTCTTGGCCTGACCATCGAGACGGTCAGCCGGGAATTATCCAGATTGCGGTCCGACGGCACGATCCGGATCGTCAACAAGCGCCAGATCAGCGTCGCGAGCATAGCTCGGCTGGAGGAACGCTGCGGCGACTGAGCAGCGACGATCCTTCTGCGAGCCTTCGCTGTGCTTGATCTCATCAAGGTCCCAAGGTTCGGCATTGCAGATCGTTTCGCTGGCGTCCCTGCCTGAAGCGAGATCAGTCCAGCGCGCGGCGCCAACGCCCTCCAAACAAAAGCCGTCCGCGATTGACCTGGATCAAGGCCCGGGAAGCGGGAAATCTCGAAAAGGTGCCTCGGGCGGGTGTTTCCGCCGGAACTTCGAGACGAGATCGGGGACTTGCGATGAAATTTGGCACGGAGATCGTCCTTCTAGGCCTTTTTGCTTTCGGCGCCCTCGTAGCCGCCGGCTTCGGGGTGGATGAACCATTTCGCCAGCACATGTGGGTTTTGTTTTTCGTGGTGGCCGGCTTTGCCGCGATCCTGCTGCGCAATATGGACCTCAAGCCTGCGGCACCGATCGACCCCACCGCCTACATGGATGAACCGATCCGCTACGGGGCCATCGCAACGGTCTTCTGGGGTGTGGTTGGCATGCTGGTGGGTGTGCTGATCGCGCTGCAGCTCGCATACCCTCACCTTAACATCCAGCCTTGGTTCAACTTCGGACGGCTGCGCCCGCTTCATACTTCAGGCGTGGTCTTTGCCTTCGGCGGCAATGCGCTGATCTGCACTTCGCTCTACGTCGTCCAGCGCACCTGCCGGGCACGCCTATTCGGCGGTAATCTCGCCTGGTTCGTCTTCTGGGGATATCAGCTTTTCATCGTCATGGCCGCGACCGGCTATCTGCTGGGTATCACCGAAAGCCGCGAATATGCCGAGCCCGAGTGGTATGTCGACGTCTGGCTGACAATCGTCTGGGTCGCGTATCTGATCCTTTTCCTCGGCACCATTCTGAAGCGCAAGGAACCGCATATCTACGTCGCCAACTGGTTCTACCTCTCCTTCATCATCACCATCGCGATGCTGCATGTAGTCAACAACCTGTCGATGCCGGCGTCGTTCCTTGGCTCCAAGAGCTACTCCGCCTTCTCGGGCGTTCAGGATGCTCTGACGCAATGGTGGTACGGCCACAATGCGGTCGGCTTCTTCCTGACAGCCGGCTTCCTTGGAATGATGTACTATTTCGTGCCCAAGCAGGTTAATCGGCCGGTCTATTCCTACCGCCTGTCTATCATTCACTTCTGGGCGCTGATCTTCCTCTATATCTGGGCTGGGCCGCATCACCTCCACTACACCGCCCTGCCCGACTGGGCACAGACGCTCGGCATGGTGTTCTCGATCATGTTGTGGATGCCTTCCTGGGGCGGCATGATCAACGGCCTCATGACGCTTTCCGGGGCGTGGGACAAGATACGTACTGACCCGATCGTGCGTATGATGGTCGCCGCCATCGCCTTCTACGGCATGTCGACCTTTGAAGGGCCGATGATGTCGATCAAGACGGTCAACTCGCTCTCGCACTACACGGATTGGACAATCGGCCATGTCCATTCCGGCGCGCTCGGCTGGGTCGGCCTGATCACCTTCGGCGCAATCTACTATATGGTGCCCAAGCTCTGGAACCGCGAGCGGCTCTATTCGCTGCGGCTTGTCACCTGGCACTTCTGGCTGGCGACGCTCGGCATCGTTGTCTACGCGGCAGTGATGTGGGTCTCGGGCATCATGCAAGGGCTCATGTGGCGCGAGTACGACGAGCAGGGATTCCTCGTCTACTCATTCGCCGAGACGGTCGCCGCCATGCATCCCTACTACGTCATGCGCGCCGCTGGCGGCGCCATGTACCTAGCCGGCATGCTGATCATGGCCTGGAACGTCACCATGACCATCCGTGGCTACCAGCGCAAAGAGCAGCCATTGCCGGGTTCCGCTCCCGCCCTCCAGCCTGCCGAATAAGGAGCCAGACATGGGCCTGATAGACAAACACGCGCTGATCGAGAAGAACGCGACGCTTCTTCTCATCGGTTCCCTGCTGGTCGTGACAGTCGGCGGCATCGTCGAGATCGCACCGCTCTTCTACCTCGACAATACGATCGAAAAGGTCGAGGGCATGCGGCCCTACTCGCCGCTCGAACTCGCCGGACGCAACATCTATGTGCGCGAGGGCTGCTACCTCTGCCACAGCCAGATGATCAGGCCGTTCCGCGACGAGGTGGAGCGCTACGGGCACTACAGCCTGGCGGCCGAGTCGATGTACGATCATCCATTTCAGTGGGGGTCGAAGCGCACCGGACCCGATCTCGCCCGCGTCGGCGATCGCTACTCCAACTCCTGGCACGTCCAGCACCTCATCGACCCGCGCTCGGTCGTGCCCGAGTCGATCATGCCGAGCTATGCTTTCCTTAAGGACACGCCGATCGAGGTGAAGGATTTCTCGACGCATCTGATCGCCAACCGGCGCGTCGGCGTCCCCTACTCCGACGACATGATCGCCAATGCCAATGCGGATCTGATGGCGCAAGCCGATCCCAACGCCGACACATCCGGACTGGAGAAACGATATCCGAAGGCCAAAGTCGGCGACTTCGACGGCAATCCGCAACAGGTCACCGAAATGGATGCTCTAGTAGCCTATCTCCAGATGCTCGGCACCCTGGTCGATTTCAAGAACTACGACGAAGCAGCCGGCTATCGCTGAGGAGGGCATACCGATGGAATATAACTTGATGCGGGAGTTCGCCGACAGTTGGGGTCTGCTGGCCATGGCCCTGTTCTTTGTCGGCTGCATAGCTTTCGCTCTACGCCCGGGCGGCAAGGCGCATGCCGACGATGCCGCACAGATTCCTCTCAAGGATGATTGATCATGAGCAGCGAGCATGTCGACGAAATATCCGGCGTGACGACGACCGGCCACGAGTGGGATGGCATCAAGGAGCTCAATAATCCTCTGCCGCGGTGGTGGGTGATCACCTTCTACATCACCATCGCCTGGGCACTCGCCTATACGATCGCCTATCCGGCCTGGCCGATGCTGAGCTCCGCCACCAGGGGTGTCCTGGGTTTCTCCAGCCGCAACGACGTCAAGAACGAAATGGCCGCGGCCGAGGCCGCAAAGGCGAAATATGCCGCGGCGATACAGTCCAAGACCGTTTCAGAAATTGCCGCTGACGACACCTTGCGCGAGTTCGCCGTCGCCGCCGGCGGAGCGGCATTCAAGGTCAATTGCGTGCAGTGCCACGGCTCCGGCGCGCAAGGCTCGATCGGTTTTCCGAACCTCAACGACGACGATTGGCTGTGGGGCGGCAAGGCAGAACAGGTCCAGCAGACGATCACGCACGGCATCCGCTTCGCCGCGGATCCCGACACCCGCCAATCGGAGATGCCTGCGTTTGCCGATGTGCTCAAGCCCGAGCAGATCGCCCAGGTCAGCGCTTTTGTGGCCAGCCTTTCGGGGCCGGTGCAGGACAAGAGCCTGATCGAGCCAGGAGCCAAGGTCTTCGCTGACAACTGCGCCGCCTGCCATGGCGAGAATGCGAAGGGCAACCGGGACCTCGGAGCACCCAATTTGACGGATGCGATCTGGCTCCACGGCTCCGGCGAAGCTGCGATTGCTTCCCAGGTGCGAGCCCCGAAGAACGGGGTGATGCCCGCCTGGATTGGCCGTCTCGGCGAGACGACGGTCAAGGAACTGGCCGTCTATGTCCATTCGCTTGGCGGTGGAGAATAGGAACGGGGCCTGTTCTCAGCCCTCAACCGTTCAAGCGACGAGGCCCGGCCGTGCCGGGCCTCGACTTGCTGTTGACGGCTCGATTTGACCTGCATCAACGCGGCGCGCCCGCGCGGTTGCGAGATTGCCTTAAACAGGCGGCATCCTTTCGCCGCGATTGGAGTTTGTCGTGCTGGATCAGTCTCAGGTAGAACGGCTCGAGGCCGAGGCAGTCAACTCCGCAAAGACGCGACAGCCGCTGTATGCCGCGCGCAAGAAGGTTTTTCCGAAGCGCGCCTCAGGCCGTTTCCGCCAATTCAAATGGCTGGTGATGGCGATCACGCTCGGCATCTATTACCTGACTCCGTGGCTGCGGTGGGATCGGGGCTCCTTCGCTCCCGACCAGGCCGTTCTCATCGACCTGGCCAATCGAAGATTCTACTTCTTCTTCATCGAGATCTGGCCGCAGGAATTCTACTATGTCGCCGGCCTGCTGATGATGGCAGGTGTCGGCCTTTTCCTGATCACGTCGACAGTCGGGCGAGCTTGGTGCGGATATACCTGTCCGCAGACAGTCTGGGTGGATTTGTTCCTTGTCGTCGAACGCGCAATTGAAGGCGATCGCAATGCCCGCATGAAGCTGGACGCGGCCCCCTGGAGCGCCCGAAAGCTCTTCCTGCGAGTCTCCAAGCACGCGATCTGGCTGATCATCGCCGTGGCAACGGGCGGCGCGTGGATCTTCTATTTCGCCGACGCGCCAAAGCTGCTGGGCCAAGTCGTCACCGGCACGGCGGCTCCCATCGCCTATCTCACGATCGCGGTCCTGACCGGCACCACCTATGTGTTCGGCGGGCTGATGCGCGAACAGGTCTGCACCTATATGTGCCCATGGCCGCGCATCCAGGCCGCCATGCTCGACGAAAACTCCCTGACGGTGACGTATAACGATTGGC
The DNA here is from genome assembly GCF_029625685.1 of Mesorhizobium sp. WSM4976. Lineage (NCBI taxonomy): Bacteria > Pseudomonadati > Pseudomonadota > Alphaproteobacteria > Hyphomicrobiales > Phyllobacteriaceae > Mesorhizobium > Mesorhizobium sp. WSM4976. The sequence continues at coordinate 297,927 of NZ_JARTVT010000001.1, read as the reverse complement.
GCGGCGAGCCGCGCTCGCGCCACGCCAAAAAGGCGTCTGCGGCCGGGCAATCCGTCGGCGACTGCGTCGACTGCAATGCCTGTGTCGCCGTCTGTCCCATGGGTATCGACATCCGCGACGGCCAGCAGCTGGAATGCATCACCTGCGCGCTGTGCATCGACGCTTGCGACAGCGTCATGGACAAGCTCGGCCGGGAACGCGGGCTGATTTCCTACGCAACGCTGGCGGACTACAACGCCAACATGGCAATGGCCACTGCCGGGGGCACCGGTCCGATCAATCCGGCTCTGGTGAGGACGCAGAGCGGCAGCTTCGTCGATGGACTGGCGCATTTCCATCTGGGCAAGATCTTCCGGCTGCGTACCTATATCTATCTCGGCGTATGGTCGGCGATCGGCTTGGTGCTCGTCTATTCGCTGCTCACGCGCGAACGGCTGGAACTGAATGTCCTGCACGATCGCAATCCGCAGTTCGTGACGCTTTCGGACGGGTCGATCCGCAACGGTTATACGGTCAAGCTGCTCAACATGATTCCCGAGCCAAGGACGATCGAGGTCACGCTGCAGGGTCTCGACGGCGGTGAGATGAGCGTCGTCGGTCTCGACCAGCCAGCAAGTCGCTCGTTCTCCATTCCGGTCGAACCTGACCGGCTGAAGATGCTCAAAATCTTCGTCAGGCAACCGGCTGATCAAATCAAGGAGCTGGTACAGAGCTTCGAATTTCGGATCGTCGACAAGGCGAGTTCCGAATCCGCCGAGTACACCGCCAGTTTCAACGCGCCGGAGAAAGAAAAATGAGCGCCGACACGCAAGAGCCACACGGCTTCACCGGCAAGCACATGCTGATCGTCATCGTCAGCTTCTTCGCCGTGGTGATCGGCGTCAACGTCACCATGGCTACGCTCGCCGAGACGAGTTGGACCGGTCTTGTGGTCGAGAACACTTATGTCGCTAGCCAGCAATTCAACGAAGAAGCGAAGAAAGGAAGGGCGCAAGCCGCGCTGGGCTGGACGGGCAAGCTGAGCATCGCCTCCGGCGAGGTTCGCTACCGGCTTGTCGACAGCCAGGGCAAGCCGGTGCCACTGCATGGCGTTCGGATGCTGTTTCGCCACCCGGCCTATGAGGCCGAGGACAAAGCCCTGACCCTTGCCGCGCCGGCTGGCGACTCTGCCGGCAACACGCAGGAATTTGCCGCCCGGCACACGCCAAAGGACGGAGTCTGGATTGTGGAGATCGATGCGGACGCCGGACTAACGGCACCGTTTCGCGACGTTCGCCGCGTCATCGTTTCGAATGGAGCCCTGCAGTGAGCTGCTGTGCACCAGGGGCTGAGATGGCCTTGGAGGTTACCGCCACGGCAACGCCATCGAGCGAAGAAATCAAGCTGGCCAGCCGCTCCCTCGGCAGCGACATGCACCAGACCGACCTGTCGGTGCCGACGGTTCATTGCGGGGCTTGTATCCAGGCGATCGAAGCAGCGCTCGGCGGGGTCGAGAACGTCGAATCCGCTCGCGTCAACCTGTCTACGAAGCGGGTATCGGTCCGCTGGCATGGGGACATCGTTCCGCCCTTATTTGCCGTGCTCGGCAGGCTTGGCTATCAGGCGCACCTTTTCGATCCGGAAGTTCACGAGAAGGATCGGACGCTCTCGGAACTGATCCGCGCTGTCGCCGTGGCCGGTTTCGCGGCCGGCAACATCATGCTGCTCTCGGTCTCGGTCTGGTCTGGTGCGGAAGGCCCGACCCGCGATCTGTTTCACTGGCTGTCCGCGCTGATTGCCATCCCGGCGCTCGCCTTCGCCGGCGGGATCTATTACCGCTCCGCCGCGAACGCGCTGAGCCATGGTCGCATGAACATGGACGTGCCTATCGCCGTGGGAGTGTCGCTCGCCTATGCAATGAGCCTTTACGAGACCATCACCCACGGCGAGCACGCCTATTTCGACGCCTCGGTGTCGCTACTTTTCTTCCTGCTGATCGGGCGCACGCTGGACCACGTGATGCGCGAGCGGGCGCGAACCGCGGTCGATGGCCTATCGCGGCTTGCCGCGAGAGGGGCCGTCGTGCTGAGGGACGACGGAACGCGCGAGTATGTGCCGGTCGCGGAACTCGCGCCAGGCATGCGCCTTCTCATCACCGCTGGAGAACGGATACCGGTCGACGGCGATATCGTCGGCGGGAACTCCGACCTCGATTGCTCGATCGTCTCCGGCGAAAGCGCGCCCAAAGCCGTCAGCCCAGGCACGCATGTTCAGGCCGGCACTTTGAACCTGACGGGTCCGCTGACGATGCAGGCCACCGCCGCGTCGAAGGATTCCTTCCTGGCGGAAATGGTCAGGCTGATGGAAGCAGCCGAGGGTGGCCGCTCGCGCTACAGGCGCATCGCCGACCGCGTATCAGCACTCTACGCGCCGGTGGTCCATCTTGCGGCCTTTGTCACATTCCTCGGCTGGATGATAGCGTCAGGCGATTGGCACCGCGCCCTCACCATCGCCATCGCCGTGCTCATCATCACCTGCCCGTGCGCGCTCGGCCTCGCGGTTCCGATCGTCCAGGTGGTAGCGGCCCGGCGCCTGTTCGAGGCCGGCGTGATGGTCAAGGACGGTTCTGCGATGGAGCGTCTCGCGGCGATCGATGCGGCTGTGTTCGACAAGACCGGGACGCTCACTCTGGGGTTGCCGCGGCTCATCAACGCGGCGTCGATCGATCCGGCCATGCTGGCGATCGCGGCCGACCTGGGAGCGCATTCCCGGCACCCGTTCTCAAAGGCGCTGACGGCCTATGGCAGCGTTTGCGGTCGAACCCAGTTCGACCGCGTGCAGGAAGAGCCGGGCTTCGGCATCGAAGCGTCGGCCGGCGGCGACATCTGGCGCCTTGGCCGGCGCGACTGGGCCGGATGGAAGGCCCGCACCGGCGGTGAAGGGCGATATGGCGGCCTTGGCGGCACGGTCCTCGCGAAGAATGGCAGGATCGTAGCATGCTTCGCCTTCGAGGATGCCACGCGAGCCGATGCCAAGGCGGCGGTGGAACGGTTGAAGGACGCCGGCATCTCGGTCGAGATGCTTTCCGGTGACACCTCGAGAGCCTGCGCCGAGACGGCGGGAGCCTTGGGCATCGAGAATTTTGTGCCGGCCCTCCTGCCTTCGGGCAAAGTCGAGAGGATCGAGACGTTGGCCCGCGACGGACACAAGGTGCTGATGGTGGGCGACGGCCTCAACGACACGCCGGCGCTTGGCGCCGCGCATGTCTCGATGGCTCCGGCGACCGCGGCCGATATCGGCCGGCAGGCCGCGGATTTCGTCTTCCTGCGCGAGAGCCTGCTGGCGGTGCCGCTCGCCCTGAATGTCTCGCGCAAGGCTGGCCGGCTCATCCGTCAGAACATCGCAATCGCGATCATCTACAACGCATTCGCCGTGCCGATCGCCATCCTCGGACATGTGACGCCGCTGATTGCGGCGATCGCGATGAGCGCTTCCTCGTTGGTCGTAATCGCAAATGCGATGCGGCTTCAGACGACGGCGAAAGCGGCTCCTGAAGCCGCTCCCGCCAGGCGCCGCACCGACGTCATCGAAGCGGCCCACCCATGACCACGCTCGTCTATCTCATTCCAGTGGCCCTGTTTCTCGGCGCGCTCGGTTTGTCCGGCTTCCTGTGGGCTTTGCGCAGCGGCCAGTACGAGGATCTCGATGGAGCCGCCGAGCGGATACTGATCGAACCCGATACGCGAGAAAAGGAAGGCCCGCGAGCAAACTGATATCAATCAAGGCAGCGTTGCTCCCGACGTCCGAGAGTAAGGCTCACAAAAGCGGAGACTTCGATGCAGGTTCGGGACATCATGACGACGCCGGTGGTCACAATCGCCACCTCTGCCTCCGTCGCCGACGCGGCCGATCTGATGCTGACCAGGAACATCCGCTGCCTGCCGGTCGTGGGAGACGATGGATCGTTGGCTGGCATCATCAGCGAAGGCGATTTCCTGCGCCGGGGCGAACTTGGTACCAGACGGGCGCGGCCTCGCTGGCTGGAGTTTCTTGTCGGTCCAGGCAAGCTCGCCGACGAGTATGTCCGTTCGAGCGGCCGCCGGGTGGCCGAGGTCATGACCGCCAGCGTCGTTTCGGCAGCGCCAGGCGCTTCGCTTGCCGAGGTCGTCGAACTGATGGCGACCCACGACATCAAGAATGTGCCTATCGTTGACGCGGATAAGATCGTCGGCATCGTCAGCCGCTCCGATCTGATGCGCATCCTGCTTCGCACTCTGCCCAAATCGGGTTCTGCGACTGTCGACGACGAGATCATCCGCAGGAACATTCTTGCCGAGCTGCGGGGGCAGTCCTGGAGCGTCGGCAGTGACCTTATCGGCATCACCGTCGATAAGGGAGACGTTGAGCTGAGCGGCGCCATCTTCGACGAACGTCAGCGAAAAGCTGCCGTGGTTGCGGCCGAGAACGTTGCCGGGGTAAAGAAGGTCACGGACAAGCTCTTTTGCGCCGGGCCGTTCTCGGTGGTGCTTGTCTCTTGAAGCCCTTCGCGCTCCCGTCGCACACACTCAAATCGCGGACAACGGTATCAGGGGGCGAAGCAGCAGCAACGCAAAGACGATGAGCGCCGCGCCGGCGATTGCGTCGGCCACCCTCTTGCCGCCGCTCAACCGCCCGCCCAGCAGCAGCCACATCGATCCGGTCAATGCCATGATCACGAGCAGCGCCATCCAGGCGATGCCCAGCGCGGCCGCTTCGACGTCCATCGGCACGATGACCAGGCAATAGATGAACGCCTTCGGGTTGAGAGCGGTGGTTGCCAGGATGGAGGTGCCGCCGCCGTTTTCGGTTGCCCCGGCGCGTTTGGCCGCCAACAGGCGAAAGCCGAGGATCACCAGCCAAGCAGCTGCAACCAGTTGAACCATCTGACCAGTGGCAGGCGGCACCAAGGAACGCAGCAAAAGCCAGAAGGCTGCCGCGATCCCATATCCGCATGCCTGCGCGGCAAGCAGCGTGGTCGCATTCTGCCGCTTGACGGCGCCTGCCGCCAAAAGAGCGTTGGTTGGCCCTGGCGCGGCAAAAAGCAAAAGTGCTTCCAGAAGATGCAGATTGTCCAAGCTGCCTGCCTCGTGCACGAACCTGTCGACTGCAGAAGTCCCACCGGCGCCGACTGCCGTCAACGCTTCCTGTATTTCGTCACAGGAGCGAAGCCGCCCGTTCTCGGTAGCGCGGGTGGCTCACCGCGGCAACCATCAAGGCCGCGGCCTCGATCAACGGATAGACTGCAAACGCGCAATCAAGTCGCCATTGCGGCAATAGGCCGGCGGATGATCCGCATGCTCGGTTTCGTCGAGCCAGGCCGCGCATTCATCCTGGTGACCGCAGGAGCGGCACCGGTCCACGGCGCGATTGGTGACGGCGACGTGATCGGCCACGACTCGCAGCTGCCTGTCGACGCCCACTTTCTGCATCATGCGTCCCATCAAGGCGGTTCTGGCGTCAGCGCCCATCAGATAATCGAAAAAGCTCATGCCGGCACACTCCTCAGGCCGCAATCATTGCCATCCAAGCGGCGTTCAACATTGATCTCGATCAACCGGGTGAACCCGCGGCCTAGCCCGTGGTACCGAACATCGCGCCAATGCCGGCCGTCAGCGCCATCGCCAGCGCTCCCCAAAAGGTGACGCGAGCTGTCGCCTTCCACACATTGGCGCCGCCGGCCCTCGCGCCGATCGCGCCCAGCACCGCCAGGAACAGCAACGATGCAATCGAGACAACGGCAACAAGCCTCGAGGGCGGCGAAATCAGCACCATCGCCAGAGGCATGACCGCACCGATTGAAAATGCCGCAGCGGAAGCCAGAGCGGCCAGGATCGGTCGTGCGGCGGTCACCTCGGATATACCGAGTTCGTCACGCGCATGAGCGCCAAGAGCGTCCTTGGCCATCAGTTGGTCAGCCACCTGCAACGCCAGCCGAGGCTCCACGCCGCGATCGATATAGATCTGGGCAAGCTCCTGTCGCTCGAATTCGGGCTGGGTCGCCAATTCCTTGCGCTCGCGGGCGAGATCCGCCTTCTCGGTGTCGGCCTGGGAACTGACGGATACATATTCGCCGGCGGCCATCGACATCGCGCCTGCCACAAGGCCTGCTACGCCGGCCACCAGCACGTTGGTCGTGGTCGCGTTGGCAGCCGCGACCCCGATGATCAAGCTGGCCGTCGAAACGATGCCGTCATTGGCGCCGAGCACCGCGGCTCGTAACCAGCCGATGCGCGACACGAGATGATTTTCAGTGTGAAGACGGCTCATGATCGAGGTGATGAACAGTTGGATGTTGCCACGGTATCGCCTCCAGGTCGGCAAGCGGGGAATGCAGCTTCATCGCTTGCTGACAGCAGCTATACCCTGATCCAGGTCAAAAACCCCCCGCCATTTTCGCCGATGCAGCACTTTTCGCAGGTCAGGCGCGCTGACAGCCAGCTGTCAGCTAACTCGTGCGATATTGCTGAGAGAGGGCATGCGACGGTCCGGCCGTTGCGCGGCCCTGAAGCCGGGATTCAATGCTTATGAAACAAATCGCCTTATCGCTTTTCGTGATCGCCTCGTCGGGCGCTTATGTCTGGGATCAGGCAGGCACGCCACCTGCCAACGACCTGGTCGACATGGGTGGCGCCGCCAATGCCGCAACGCAGGGCACTGCACAGCCATCCGTCCCATCGACGGTGCCATCGGCGTCGGCCGATCCGGTCATAGCCCCGGCGAGGTCGCGGCGCGTAGTTCCCCGGGATGCGCAGCGGGAGTCGGCCCCACAGGGGCCGGTCGAGGTGAATCCAGACACCACGGCGTCGATCGCAGCCGCTCCAAAGCCGGAGCCGGCCATCGTCAGTCCCCCCCAGGCCGCGAAGCTGGCGCCTCCGCCACCACCGAAGCAAGATCCCGCCCCGGCAGTCGAGAGTGCGCCCACGCCGGATGCGCCTACGTTCGCGGTGACACCGGCGGTCTACATTCCGATCCCTCAGCCGCGACCCGAATATCCGCAAGCCAAAGCGCGCGTCATTCATACCGGCATGAAGCTGGCGGCCGGCGGCTATGCCGACGGTGTCTACATCGGTCCAGCGGCCGACGCGTACTACGGCATCATACAGATCCAGGCGCTTGTCCAGGGCGGCCGACTGACGGCGCTCAAGGTACTGAAATACCCCAATGATCGCCGCACCTCCGTAAGCATCAACCGGCAGGCGTTGCCCATGCTGCGCGACGAGGCGATCAGCGCGCAAAGCGCCGACGTCGACATCATCTCGGGTGCCACGCTGACGAGCAAGGCCTTTATCCAATCGCTGGGCGGCGCCCTGAAGAAAGCTTCATCGTAATTCAATGCGCGAGACGAGGATAATGATGGGCATGCCCATCACCGTCGAGCTCGGCGGCTCGGCCGACGACCTTGTCGGGAAGGTCTTCGATTATTTCGACGGTGTCGACCGGCGTTTCAGCACCTACCGTGCGGACAGTGAAATCTCCGCGATAAACCGGGGCGACATTCCTGTCCGCGATTGGAGCTGCCAGATGATCGACGTGATGAGGATCGCGGAGCAAACCAGAAGGGAAACCGACGGGTATTTCGATATCCACAGGCCCGACGGCGCGCTCGACCCCTCCGGCATCGTCAAGGGCTGGGCTATCCGCAACGCGGCCGAAATCGTCCGTCGGGCGGACATCGGCGACTTCTTCATCGAGGCCGGGGGCGACATCCAATCAGGCGGCAGAAATGCTTCCGGCCGAGATTGGAGCGTCGGCATCCGCAATCCCTTCCACACGGACGAGATCGTCAAGGTAGTCTATCCGCGGGGACATGGCGTGGCCACTTCCGGCACATACGCGCGCGGACAACACATCTATAATCCCCGCGCGGCTCATGACCCGATCAGCGACATCGTCAGCCTGACCGTCATCGGCTCCGATGTGCTGGAGGCCGACCGGTTCGCCACCGCCGCCTTTGCGATGGGCCGGGACGGCATCCTCTTTATCGAGCAGACGCCGGGGCTCGAAGGATATCTCATAGACAGCAACCGCCGTGCCACGCCGACAAGCGGCTTCGGAGACTTCTGCCAGTGATGATCAAGACCCTCGACCGGCTTCTCGACCACCTCACAATGTACCGGCTGGTGCTCTACTACCTGGCGGCCTTGCTGATCGCCGCCTTCCTCTTCGGTTTCCTGAAGCTTGTGCCGCATGATCCGACAGCGCTCGCCTTCACGACCGCCCTGGTGCTGGCAACGTGCTGGATTACCAACAAGGCTTTTGCGCGCATCTTCGGGGTTCCGGCCAACAGCGAGTCCGTCTACATCACCGCGCTGATCCTGGCGCTCATCCTCGATCCGATTGCCCCCACAGATGCAAAGGCCATTGGCGCCGTGGCGTTCGCCTCGGTCTGGGCGATCTCGTCGAAATACATACTGGCCGTCGGCAGGAAGCACCTGTTCAATCCGGCCGCGCTTGGCGTTGCCTTGACGGCACTGCTGCTCGATCATCCCGCCACATGGTGGGTGGGGAGCAACATCTGGCTCTTCCCCCTGGTGCTTGTCGGCGGCGCTCTTGTGGTGCGTAAGCTGCGCCGGCTCGATCTCGTAGCCACGTTCCTGGGAGCGGCGCTGGCGACCATAATGGCGACCACTGACCCATCCGAATATGGCGCCGCTCTCGCCGAGACGTTCAGTTCGTCGCCGCTGCTGTTCTTCGCCTTCGTGATGTTGACCGAGCCCCTGACCGCTCCGACGACCCGCTGGCCCCGTATCGCCTTTGCCGCCCTCGTGGGCTTTCTGTTCGCGCCCAACATCCATGTCGGCTCGTTCTATTTCACACCCGAACTCGCTCTCCTGGCGGGTAACCTCTTCGCCTACGCCGTGAGCCCGAAGGGGCGGTTTGTGTTGACGTTGGAACGCATCGAGCAAACCGCCGTAGACAGCTACGACTTCATCTTCAGGTCGCAGCGAAAGCTCGCCTTCCAGGCGGGCCAGTACCTTGAATGGACACTTGGCCTCGACCGCTCTGACAATCGCGGCAACCGCCGCTACTTCACGCTCGCCTCATCGCCCACCGAGCAATCGGTGCGGCTGGGCGTCAAGTTTTATCCGCAGTCGAGCGCATTCAAGCAGGCGCTTGGCGGCATGAAACCCGGCGCCACGATCCACGCGTCGCAACTGGCGGGCGACTTCACCCTTCCATCCGATCCGAACACGAAGATCGCTTTCCTGGCCGGCGGCATCGGCATCACGCCGTTCCGTTCGATGCTGCAATATCTCATCGACCGCAATGAAGCGCGGCCTGTCGTAGTGCTCTACGGCACAGAGAGGCAAGACGACATCGCCTATCGCGACGTGCTCGACACCGCGAGACGCAAACTGGGCGTACGGGTATTCCATGCCGTGGCCAAAGGCGCGGTGCGCGGCCAGTATCCGGGCTATATCGACGCGCGCCTTGTGCGCCTCACCATGCCCGACTATCTCGAACGCACCTTCTACGTCTCCGGGCCGCAGAGCATGGTCAAGGCTGTGCGCAAGACGCTTTTGGCGATGGGCGTTCGGCGTTCCAAAATCAAGGTCGATTACTTCCCTGGATTTGCCTAGAGCAACTCCGGGAAAAGTGTGAGCTGTTTTGCGTAAGGAATTGCGTCAAAGCAAAGATATGGAGCAGTTCGCCGTTTCCGTGAAACGGTGAAACGCTCTGAACGCCGCTCAAACATGCCGCGGCAGGTGGATGGTCACCGCCAGACCGGAGTTGACATTGGCCATTTCGAGATGGCCGCCATAGGCTTCGACGATATCCGAAACGATCGCCAGGCCGAGACCGTTGCCGCCGCCCTTGCTGTCGAGCTGAACGCCACGCAACAGAGCGGCGTGCAGGGCGGCCTCGGGAATGCCCGGCCCATCATCGACGACCTTGATGATCACCTCGCCAGCGCTTGCCGATGCGCTCACTTGAACCACTGAGCTCGCGAACCGCGTCGCGTTCTCCACCAGATTGCCGAGAATCTCGGATAGATCGCCCTCGTCGATCGGCGCGGTGAAATCCTCGGCGGCATCGATGACGAATGTGAGCTGCTTGCCCCTCGGCGTGCGCTTGACGACCGCGACCACGCCGCTCGCCACCTCACGGACAACGCAAGCGGCATCGCCCGAAACGCCGGGCGCCAGGCGAGCGCGTGCCAACTCCCGCTCGACGTGACGGCGAATCGCGCTCGCGCTCTTCTCGATTTCGTCGGCAAGTTCGCTTTCGCCCTTCTTGCGTAGGGTCCGGATATCGGCGGACAGGACCTGCAGCGGCGTCTTGAGGCCGTGCGCAAGGTCGGTGGCGCGCGAGCGCGCCCGAGAGAGGGCCTTTTCCTGGGCGTCGAGCAGGCGGTTGATTTCGTCGGCGAGTGGCTGCACTTCGCTCGGCGCGGCGCCGTCAAGCCGTGCCGTCCGCTGCGCGATCACGTTCTTGACGGCGATCCTCAAGCTTTCCAGCGGCGCCAGGCCGACGGTGATCTGGATGAAGAAAGCTCCCATCAGGGCGGACGCCAGCACAATGAGGGCCGGCGCAAGGTCACGGACATACTCGCCAACGGAAACTTCGACATTGCGATGGTCTTCCGCCACTACGGCGCGAAAGACCCGCCCATCGGCATCGGTGATCGTGCGAATGACGGCGACGGTCAGTTCACCGCCCGGCCCCTTGAGTTCTTCCTTCCGAAGTTCGCCATTGCCGGCCTGCTTGGGCAGGGCTAGCGTCGCATCCCACAGGGAACGCGACCGGACGAGGCTGTGGGTGGCCACGTCTTCCACTTGCCAGTAATGGCCGGACAGCGGACTGGCGAAGCGTTGGTCGGCCAACGTGGACGCCACCAACAAACGACCATCGGCCGTGAAGCTCGTCGTGGCGATGAGTTCATTGAGATCGTCCGTCAGTTCACTGACAACACGCCTCTCGACGTTCAGTTCAAACAGGTAGCGAAGACCGACACCGGCTATGGCAAGGGCGATGACAATCGATATCGCGGCAGCCGACCAGAGCCTGAAACGGATCGAATTGCGCATCAATCCGGCCCGTCGGGCACAAGGTAACCGAACCCGCGCCGTGTCTCGATGGCGTTGCTGCCAAGCTTCCGCCGCAGACGCGCGACGATGACCTCGATCGTGTTGGGATCGCGTTCGTTGTCGGAACTGTACAGATGCTCGGCAAGCTCGGTCGACGCGACCACACGGCCGGCATGATGCATCAGGAAGGCCAGAAGCCGATATTCCAGCGGCGAGAGCGCTACTGGAACGCCACGATGCGAGATGCGCATCTGACGCGTGTCGAGCACCAAGGGGCCTGATTTCAACACCGGTGCCGCCTGCCCGCTCGAACGGCGCAGTATTGCCCGCAGTCGCGCCAGCAGTTCCTCCATTTCAAAAGGCTTCGGAAGATAGTCGTCGGCACCGGCATTGATGCCTTCGACGCGCTCGGTCCACAGCCCCCTCGCCGTCAGGATGAGGACGGGAAAACGGCGGCCATTGGCCCGCCAGCGCTTCAGCACCGTAAGGCCGTCGAGCTTCGGCAGGCCCAGGTCGAGAATCGCCGCGTCGTAGTTCTCAACATCGCCCGCGAACCAGGCGGCTTCACCATTGTCCACGATGTCGACGGCCATGCCCGAGGCCTTCAGGACCGCCGCGATGTCGGCGGCAATGCGCGGTTCGTCTTCAGCCACGAGGATCTTCATTTGTGGCCGCCTTCATCGCCCAAGACACCGCCCGCGCCGGCATCGACGTCAACGATCCGGCGCCTGCCATCGGCGGAGACCACCTGAAACCGATAGATCCACTTGCCCTCGACGCGAATGAGATCGACCGAGACAATCTCGCCGGGAGCCTTGGCGCGCACGATCGTCATGATATCGGCAAGTCCCTCGATTTCGCCGCGCTCATAGAGGTCGCGCGCACGATCATGATCATCGTCGTCGTCCTGCGCCCTCACGGCCGACGGCAAGGCCATCACAAGCGCGGCCATGCCCAGAGCTGCCAGGCCCATCGATACGGTTTTCATGGAAGAGAGCTGTCGCATGCGGAAGCTGTCAAACCGCTGTCAATCATCGTCAGCCGGCGGCAAGGGCCACATCTCTATCAAGTGCCATCGCGCCCGATGACGGGTGCGCTGAGAAGGATACGAAACCATGCGCAACTGTCCTGTCTTGCTTCTCGCCCTTGGAGGCCTGACTGCTTTTGTCATACCCGCCGCCGCGGAATCCGACCATGGATCATGCGCGGCCGCACCTGCCGCTTCTTCCGCAACAATCGACCTCGAGTCCATCCCCGTTATGAGCGCCACCGGTCTCAAGTCGGTCAAAGGTGTCGGCGACGACGAATGCGGCGACGTCAAGTCCGTATCCGGCGCGCGCAGCGATCGGGGAGACGCGGAATTCGGGGACAGCGACGACTGACTGCCGCTCAAGCGTCCAGCGACCATCGACCTTTCTGGAGAATATCCGCGATGCCCGAAATTCAGCATATCCATCCCATCCTTGTGCATTTCCCTATCGTGCTCATGTACGCGCTCGTTGTCATCGACCTCGCCGCGCTCGCCCATCGCAATGCAGTAACGACGCGGTCGGGCGTGGGCACGATTTCGACCTTCGCCGCCGTCGGCGCAGGGCTGTTTGCCGTCTGCACCTGGTACTTCGGCGGCATGGCTCTCGACCACGCGGAGGCCGCCGGCTTCAGCAGCGAGATAGCGGAAATCCATGAGGGCCTGGGCGGGATCAGTGCGCTGACCTTTCTTGGCTGGGGCCTGCTCCGGCTCGTCCTGTGGGTGCGAAATCGAGAGCTTGGCACGCTGGCCCCGGCCATTCCCGCGATTGAAATAGCCGGCGCGGCCCTGGTCACCATAACGGGTTATTATGGCGGGCAGCTGGTCTACGACCTTGGCGTCAACGTCACCAAGGCTGCGGTTGGGGGGTGACTTTTCGATCTTCGACCTCGATCCGCCGCCTTGCAGGAAGCGCGCCATTCCACTTTTAGGCCGGTGCGAGTGGCGCGCTACGGCAGTCATCGAGCTAACCCGCGGCACGGCCAGTTCTGGTTGCAACTCGATCCAGATGTGTGCCGGTCGCCTTTCGTCTGCGCTTGCCGCGGCTACCGTGGGCGAAGAGCCAACTCTTGGTGATCTCCGACACAAGCACATACAGCGCGGTGATCGCGAGAAGCCCGGCCAGCACCGGTCCTGGCAGCGGCACAAATCCGAACCAGTTGGCGAACGGAGCGTAAGGAATTGCGATAGCGATGACGCTTACGCCTAGGGCGAGCCCCGCAAGCAAGCGGCTGGGAGGGCTGTTCCATGGCCTCATTTGGGTACGCACGATGAAAAGGATGGCCAGCTGAGTCAACACTGACTCGACAAACCAGGCCGTCTGAAACATGGCCTCGGCAGCATGCGCGACCAATAGAAGGAAAGCAAAGGTCGCAAAGTCGAACAGAGAGCTAACCAGCCCGAAACTCACCATGAAACGTCTTATGAAATGAATGTCCCAGTGGCGCGGTCGGCGCAACTGGTCGGCATCAACCCTGTCACCCGCGATCGCAAGCGACGGAATGTCGGACAGGAAGTTGTTCAGCAGGATCTGCTTGGCCAGCAGCGGTAGGAACGGTAGGTAGAGCGAGGCGGCGGCCATGCTGATCATGTTGCCGAAATTGGCGCTGGTCGTGATGGAGATGTATTTCATCGTGTTGGCGAACGTCTTGCGGCCGTCGTCGACGCCCCGCACAAGCACATCCAGGTCGCGCTTCAGCAAGATTATGTCCGCAGCCTCGCGAGCGACGTCCACAGCGGTATCGACCGAGATGCCGATATCTGCTTCGTGAAGCGCGGGCGCATCGTTGATGCCGTCGCCAAGATAACCGACGACATGGCCGCTCCGGCGCAGCGCCTCGACAATCCGCTCCTTCTGGTTCGGATCGATCTCCACGAAGAGATCGGTATGGCGCACACCGGCGAGAAGCCCATTCTTCGTCAGTTTCGACAGGTCTTGGCCGGTCATGATACTGTCGGACCGGAGGCCCACAGCCTCAGCCAGGTGCGCGGCGACATAGCGGTTGTCGCCAGAAATGACCTTTACGCCAATGCCGCGGTCGGTAAGCGCCGACAGTGTTTTCCGCACCCCCTCTTTGGGAGGATCGAGAAAGAGCAGGAAGCCCGCGAATGCCATTCCGGTTTCGTCGTCACGGCTGAAGCCCGCCTTGTCCTGAAATCTGCGGATCGCCAGTCCGAGAACGCGATACCCTTGCGCGCTCCAGCGCCTGAATTTGTCGTCGATTGCCTGGCGCTCCCGCGCGCCTAGGGGCGCCAAGCCGTGCGGACCTTGAACGAAGCCACAGGCCTCGACGACGTTCTGGACGGCTCCCTTGGTGATGAGGTTCTGTTCGCGCGAACTGTCCTGCACGGCGACGGACAACCGCTTGCGGACAAAATCGTAGGGGATCTCGTCGATCTTGGTAAAACCGGACAGATCCTCCTGCCCATGCGGAGCACCTGCAATTGCCTCGTCCAGGGGATTCTTCAGCCCTGTCTGCAAGGTCGCGTTCAGCCGCGCCCAAAGCAGGACGTCCTTCGAAGCGGTGCCCTCGACATCGAACGATCCATCGAGGTGAATGACACCCTCCGTCAGTGTTCCTGTCTTGTCGGTGCAGAGCAGGTCCATGCTGCCGAGGTTCTCGATCGCGTCGAGCCGACGCACGATGACGCCGCTGGCGGCCATCGTACGCGCGCCTTTGGCCAGGGTGACGCTGATGATCGCGGGAAGTAGTTCAGGCGTCAGGCCGACAGCGAGGGCGAGCGAAAACAAGAGGGATTCGATCAGCGGCCGATTGAGCATCACGTTGGCGAAGAACACCATGATGACGATCGCAAGCATGATCTCGGTCATCAGATATCCGAACATTCTGATGCCTCGGGCGAACTCGGTTTCCGGGATCCGCCGCTCCAAGGCTTCGGCGATAGACGCGAACTCGGTCCGCGCTCCCGTGGCGACGGCGAGCACCTTCGCCGTCCCGCTGCGAACCGAGGTGCCGGTGAACACGGCATTGGTCCGTTGCGCGATGCCGGCTTCGGGCGCGGAACGGCCGGCGGATTTCACGACGGGGAAGGTTTCACCGGTCAGAACGGATTCGCTGACGTTGAAATCCCGCGACTCCAGGACGACGCCATCGACGGGGATGAGATTTCCCGCCGACAAGCAGACGACGTCGCCAGGAACGATGGTGTCGACATCGACAGTCCGTTCGAAGCTGTCCCGAAGCACGGTGGCCTTGCGGGAGATGCGCTGCTGCAGCGCCTCCATGGCACGGGAGGCCCCATATTCCTGCGTGAAGCTGAGGATACAGCTGGCAAGCACAATCGCGCCGATGATTGCTGCTTCATGACCCTCGCCGACGAACACCGAAACGGCGGCGGCAAAGACCAGGATCAGGACCAGCGGGCTGCGAAACTGGCGCACGAATACAGCCAATGCCGATCGGTTGGTCCGAGGCGCCAGAGCGTTTCGTCCGAATTTGGCAAGCCGGGCCGCTGCATCCGCGCTCAACAGTCCGGAAACGGAGGTCTCCAGTTGTCCGACCAGCTGAACCGCTTCAAGCGACCAGTAGGGTTGCCTGGCGATGTCGGGCGCGCGGCCGGTCGACTGCGGTTCGGCGTGCCGGCCGGCCGCTCCTTCCGTCGGATCGGCTCCGCCGGTCACCATGGCCTGCCGATCAGTTCGACAAGAGGCGATTGATATTGCTCTCGCCGATGAGCGTTCGTGTGACCCCGCCGAAGGCCCATTCCCGCAGCCGGCTGTGACCATAGGCGCCGGAGACGATCAGATCAGCGTGGATTGAGCGCGCAAACGCCACCAGCCTGTCGCCATCCGCGTCGCCGGCGATCACTTCGGTTCGCGCCATGACGCCATGCTGTTCCAGAAAAACCGCGACGTCGGCGAGGCTGTTTCGCACATCTTCCCCGGACGCGGTTTCCATCGTGGCGACGACCACCTCGTTGGCCTTTGCCAGAAACGGCAACGAATCGGACAAGGCCCTTCGCGCTTCCCGGCTGTCCTTCCAGGCCACAAGGACGGTCTTGCCCAAGAGATGCTCGGCATTGCCTGCCGCTACCAGCACGGGACGACCGGCGCCAAGCACGAGGCTTCCGACGTCGACGGCACGGAAGACATCCTCCCCGCCCTCGGCGGTCACGATGAGATCGGCTGAGCGGGCCGCAAGGCCGAGGGCGCGGGTCGGTCCGCAAATGTATTGCGTCCATTCGCTGCTGACCGATCCAGGGACGAGCTTCTCGAAGATGTCGCGCAATTCGGCAAGGCGCTTCTCGATCTCGGCGCGCTGGACCTGCATGACCTCGCCTTCGTAGACAAGGCCCTCTCCCGTGGACACCAAAGGCGGGACGTCCGCCGCCGCAAAGCCGACGAGGTGAGCATCGAAGCGCTGCGCAAGTTCCGCCGCCAGCTTCGCGACCGGCGCGGGGTCTGTATCAACGGCCAGATTGACGATTATCGTTTTATAGGACATGCAGGCACCTCGCTCGGAACGCGGAATGCCTTGTCACTTGCATTGTGCGAGCCTGTGATGCCTTGATACGGATCAAATCGTCGCGACGGCGCGGCTGTTTGGCGGGCGGAATGATGAGTGCTAAATCGGCGGCCGCTGCTGTTTCTCGATCCGGAGACTGCTCGTGAGCAAGACGGAACAAGGCGGGCCAGAAGCAGCCAAGCCATCGCCGCTGGCCCTCGATATCTTGCCGGAACACGAGCTTCTCGCCCTGATGTTCGACCGGGCTCCAGGCTTCATAACATTGCTCAGCGAGCCGGACCACATCTTTCAGCTGACCAATGCCGCGTTTCAGCACTTGATCGCCCAGCGGCAGGTTATCGGCAAGTCGTTTCGCGAGGCCTTGCCCGAGCTCGAGGGCCAGGGATTCGTCGAATTGCTCGATCGCGTCTGCGAAACCGGCGAGCCTTATGTCGGCCGCAGTGCCAAGATCGTCCTGCGCAACGATGAAACCGGCCTTGCGGAAGAGCGTATCCTCGATTTCGTCTACCAGCCCGTCAGGGCAAGGGATGGCCGGATCACCGCAATCTTTATTCAGGGCACGGACGTCAGCGATCTGTCATTCGCCAACGCCGCGCTGCAGCTGCGCGAGGATCACCTGCGTTCGATCCTGGCGACAGTACCCGATGCGATGATTGTCATCGACGAAGGCGCCAACATCCAATCTTTCAGCGCGGCGGCCGAGATATTGTTTGGCTACCAGGCTGGCGAGGTCATCGGACGAAACGTCAAGATGCTGATGCCCTCGCCGTACCGGGAGGAGCACGACACATACATGCAGCGTTACCTGACAACGGGAGAACGGCGTATTATCGGTCTCGGCCGAACGGTAACCGGGATGCGCAAGGACGGGTCAACCTTTCCGATGGAGCTAGCGGTCGGCGAAATGCATCCGGGAACGGGCCGCTTCTTCACCGGTTTCTGCCGCGACCTTACGGAGCGCCATATAACGGAAGCCAGGATGCAGGAACAGCAGCAGGAACTCCTGCACATGGCCCGTTTCACCGCGCTTGGCGAAATGGCCTCCACATTGGCACATGAGATAAACCAGCCCCTGACGGCGATCACGAACTATCTCAAGGGCAGCCGCCGTCTCCTGGAGAAGAGCAAGGACGAGAATGCCGCAATGTTGCGGGAAGCTGTGGAGAGGGCCGCCGAACAGGCGTTGCGAGCCGGCGACGTGATCCGCCGTCTCAGGGACTTTGTCGCCAGGGGCGAAAGCGAGCGTCAGGTGGAGCGCCTGTCGGCGCTCATCGAGGATGCTTCATCGCTGGCCCTGGTCGGCGCCAGGGAAGCGGATGTGCGCGTCAGTTACGATCTCGATCCGTCGGCCGAACTGATCTTGACCGACCGGATCCAGATCGAGCAGGTATTGCTGAACCTGATGAGAAACGCCGTGGAGGCCATGCAAGGCGCGCCCCGTCGCGAACTGCGCGTCGTCACCAAGGCGCGAGATGACGCGATGGTGGAGATCGGCGTGATCGACACCGGCCCGGGGTTGGCGCCCGAGGTTTCTGCCCAGCTTTTCCAGCCCTTCGTCACCACCAAGAAGCAGGGAATGGGAGTGGGCCTGTCCATTTGTCGCACTATCGTCGAGTCGCATGGTGGCCATATCTGGGCCGAGTCGGCGCCCGGCGGGGGAACCGCATTCCGGTTCACCTTGCGTGCCGTAGAGAAGGACGAGGTTGCCCGTGGCCAATGATGTCGTTCATGTCGTCGATGATGACGTCGATGTCCGCAAGTCGCTGGGTTTCCTTCTTGCGACAGCCGACTTTGCCGTGCGCCTGCACGAATCGGCGACCGCATTCCTGGCACCGGAACCGAAGGAGATCGACGGCTGCATCGTCACAGATGTGCGTATGCCGGGCATTGACGGCATCGAGTTCCTGCGGCAGCTGAAGGCACGCGGCCTGAATGCGCCGGTGATTGTGATGACAGGTCATGCCGACGTCGCGCTCGCCGTGCAGGCGATGAAGGAGGGCGCTGCCGATTTCATCGAGAAGCCATTCGACGACCAGGTGCTCATCGATGCCATTCGTTCCGCCCTGGACCACCGCAGCCAGCCCATTGCGGCGCACCCGCAATCGGCCGAGATTCGCAAGAACCTTGCGACGCTGTCGGAGCGGGAGCGCCAGGTGCTCGACGGCCTTGTTTCGGGACTGCCGAACAAGACGATTGCCTATGATCTCGGGATCAGTCCGCGGACGGTTGAAATCCATCGCGCCAATGTCATGAGCAAGATGAGCGCCAGCAGTCTCTCGCACCTGGTGCGCATGGCCTTGATCGCCGATCCGAAGAGCTAAAGTTCGTCGCGCTGAAATGCGTGCCGCCCAGAAACGCCGCAAGCCAGCGGGCGGCGCGCATCAGTGCGGATTCTGCGGGAAGCCGAGCTGGCGTTCCTCCGGATTCCAGACACGCCAGTGAGTCGGACGGATGTCGACCCGCGCCCCGTTTGCCACATTCTTCCAGCCTGCCGGCGACTTCTCGCAGGGGAATACAAGCGCGTGCACGCCATCGTCATCGATGACGGCCAGTTCGAGGTTGCGACCGGATGGTGCGCTTGCGATCGGATTCCACATTCGGCCAGTGTGATCGAAGATTCGCGTCGCGCTTTGATTTGAGTCACTTTTTTCGGCCAGGAGGTCCCTTGGCACGGCGCCAATTGAACGAGCGTGGCTGGGGCTATTGATCCCAAATCGTTCCTTCTTGTCGCTTGTTTGACGCGGATCAACGATGGCTGCTCATGCCGGTGCTTTGATGCGGACCTCGACAGGTCGCGCATGAACGGTCGCGGTGGTCCGTGCCAAACACGTACGTCGCGAAGCAGATGGGTCAGTTCAGCGAGGATGCCTGTCGAGCAGGTCCGCCGATCTCTCTCTGGCACGTGCCGGAAAACCTGCGGTGAAAAGAGCGGAGGCGGCGAGACTTGTTGCTCAATCCACCTTTAAGGAGAAAAGCCATGGCCGAAGCCGCTACCAAACTGCCCGTGAGAACCGAGAAGAACGCTCCCGCCCGATCGGATAACTGGGCGGGACCTTTCGAGAGCCTGCGACGCGAAATCGACCGGCTTTTCGATGACTTTCATCCCTTTGATTTCCATCTGCCCGCGACCCGTTCGCTCTTCGGCAGGGAATTCCCCACGAAGCTGCGCAGTGAGTGGTCGGTGGCGCCGGCGATGGACCTGGTGGAAAAGGCCGATGCGTATGAGATCACGGCCGAACTGCCGGGCATCGACGAAAAGAACGTCGACATCAAGCTCGCCAACAACGTGCTGACGATCAAGGGCGAGAAGAAGGAAGAAAAAGAGGAAAAGGAGAAGGACTACTATCTCTCGGAGCGCCGCTACGGCTCCTTCCAGCGCTCGTTCCGATTGCCCGAAGGTGTAAATGCCGACAAGATCGACGCCAGCTTCACCAAGGGCATTCTGACTGTGAAGCTGCCCAAGACGGCTGAAGCGCAGAAGGCCGAGAAGAAGATCACCGTCAAGGCTGCCTGAAGCCACAGTTGATCATTTCCTCAGTGCATCGGGCCGGTGCACTGAGGAGCTTTTCCCCCAACGAAGCCTCATTTCTTTGGGTCCGAAGGTTTCCCAGCTGCCTCGGATTGATGCTCCGCAATTTCGAGCTTCTGCCTCTCGCGTGCAAGCAGGTTCTCGATCACCCGCCGCTTCTGGGGGTCGGTCTCTGTGGCAAGCAAGTCTTCGAAATGGGCAATATTAGCCCGTGCAATGAACCGGTCCACGACTACCCTCAATGCAGGCTGTTCGTCATTCTTACTCCAAATATCGCGGTCATCCATTTTTTTTGTGAAACATGAGTCCGCTGGGTGAAGCCGCCTCCACTCAAATTGTCTCGATCGCCGGAGGCATCCCGGAATTGACATAGCTCAAAGTGAGGTTCTCGCATGCCTCGTATGGTGTCCGCCAGGTAGTTCAACGCGCTACCCAAAACGGATTTAGGCTGCACAGGAGCTCGACATGAATTACCAGCGGTTCTTCGAGGATGCGATCGACCAGCTCCACGCGGAGCGGCGCTACCGCGTCTTCGCCGACCTCGAGCGCATGGTGGGCAAGTTCCCGCGCGCCATCTGGCGTTCCAACGGCCGTGCCCAGGAAATCACCGTGTGGTGCTCCAACGATTATCTCGGCATGGGCCAGAACGAGGATGTGATTGCCGCCTTCCAGAGCGCGGCCGGCAAGATGGGCTCGGGCGCGGGCGGCACCCGCAACATCTCGGGCACCTCCAACCCGCTGGTCGAGCTGGAGCAGGAGCTCGCCGACCTGCATGGCAAGGAGGCAGGGCTCGTCTTCACCTCCGGCTTCGTCTCCAACGAGGCCTCGATCTCGACCATCGCCCGGCTGCTGCCAAACTGCCTGGTGCTCTCGGACGAGCTCAACCATGCCTCGATGATCGAGGGCGTGCGCCGGTCCGGCGCGGAAAAGAAGATCTTCCGCCATAACGACGTCGCGCATCTGGAGAGCTTGCTTCAGGCTGCCGGCCGTGAGCGCGCCAAGCTGATCGTGTTCGAGAGCGTCTATTCGATGGACGGCGACATCGCGCCGATCAGGCAGATCGTCGAGCTGGCCGAGCGCCACAACGCCATGACCTATATCGACGAGGTGCATGCGGTGGGCATGTACGGACCGCGCGGCGGCGGCATCACCGAGCGCGAGGGCCTGGCCGACCGCATCGACGTCATCGAGGGGACGCTCGCCAAGGCGTTCGGCACGCTCGGCGGCTACATCACCGGCACCAGCGCTGTGATCGACGCGGTGCGCTCCTATGCGCCGGGCTTCATCTTCACCACCGCGCTGCCGCCGGCGATCGCGGCGGCCGCCACCGCCTCGATCCGTCACCTGAAGCGCTCGCAGGCCGAGCGCGACGCGCAGCAGCGCCAGGCGGCCAGAACCAAGCAGGTGCTTGCCGCAGCGGGCCTGCCGGTGATGGAATCGGCCACCCATATCGTGCCGGTGCTGGTCGGCGACCCCGAGCTTTGCAAGATGGCGAGCGACCGGCTGCTTGGCGTGCACGGCATCTATATCCAGCCGATCAACTATCCGACGGTGCCGCGCGGCACCGAGCGGCTGCGCATCACGCCGACGCCGTTCCACTCCGACGCGCTGATCGCCGAATTGCAGGACGCGCTGGTCGAGACCTGGGATGCCCTGGGCATCCCCTATGCCGGCTCCGGCCAGCCCGCCGTCGCCAAGACCGATCGGATCATTCCCCTCCTCGTGGCGAAGTCAGGCGGCTGAAGTCCAGGGCGTTGAACTTGATCCGGAGCATGCGGTTCCCGCAGCGAGAGCAACAGTCGAAGGATAACGAGGATGACACACGCAGTTTCACACACTTCGATCACACATGCCGCCGAGCAGGCGCAGCAATGGGTGAACGAGCTTGCCAAAGACCTGGACTGGAACGAGCAGAGCGCATTCCGCCTGCTGAAGGCGGTCCTGCATACCTTGCGCGACTGGCTTTCGCTGGAGGAAATGGCCGACCTGTCGGCCCAGTTGCCGACGCTGATCAGAGGCATCTATTTTGAAGGGTGGAACCCGGCCGAACCGGCATGGGAACGCAAAAAGAGCGACTTCGTCATTTGCGTCCGCAACAGCTTTGGCTACGAGCCGGAGATCGACACCGACAAGGCGATCGGGGCGGTGTTCAGGCTCCTCGACCGGCATATTTCCCACGGTGAAATAGTCCAGGTCCGAAACTCGATGAAGAAGTCACTGCGCCAATTGTGGCCGGAGGAATGACGATGTTTCGCGATCGCCAGGAGGCGGGGCAGAAGCTCGGAGCATCGCTGGACTTGCTTCAGCTGAAGGACCCGATTGTGCTCGCCTTGCCACGCGGCGGCGTCCCTGTGGCCGCCGAGGTAGCCAAGGTCCTCAAGGCGCCACTGGACCTGGTGATCGTTCGAAAGGTCGGAGCGCCGGGCAATCCGGAACTGGCCGTGGCCGCCATCGTGGACGGCGACCCTCCCGACATCGTTCTCAACCGGGAGATCGTAGAGGCTTACGCCCTCGATGACGGCGCGCTTCGTGTCCTGATCGCGCAGGAGCGCCCCGAACTGGAACGGCGACGGGCGGTATATCGTGGGAAAGAGCTGCCCTTGTCGGTGGCTGGCAAAACGGTGATCGTCGTTGACGACGGGGCGGCGACCGGAACGACGATGAAGGTCGCCATTCGCGCGTTGAAGCGACGTTCACCGCGAAAGATCATCGTCGCTCTTCCCGTGGCGCCGGTGGACACCGCGGACGAACTTGCGCAAGAAGCGGATTTGATCTGCCTCAATCAGCCTGCACGTTTCCGGGCGCTCAGCTATTACTACGGCAACTTCCCGCAGCTCTCCGACAAAGAGGTTCTGGATATCATGGCCCTCGCCCGCGGAAATGCCGACCAAAGAAGGCGCTCCGGCCACCACACTGCGAAAAGATCGCGGCGCGAGACCGGCAGCTAGGAGTCTCGCCGATGCAGATTCGCACGCTGTCCACTCTGGAGTGCACCAAACTGCTGACGGCCAATCGCGCCGGCCGCCTAGCCTGCGCGAAGGACGGGCGACCCTACGTGGTTCCGTTCCACTACGCCCATGCGGACAACCACCTCTATGCCTTCTCGATGCCGGGCAAGAAGATCGACTGGATGCGCGCCAATCCGCTCGTGTCCGTGCAGGTCGACGCCCCCGGCGCGGGTCACGGCTGGAAAAGCGTCATCGTCACCGGCCGTTATGAGGAACTTCCCGATCGGATCGGACACGAGGCGCAGCGTGACCATGCATGGTTCGTGCTGAGCAAGCACTTCGACTGGTGGGAGCCAGGCGCGCTCAAGCCGGCCACCACCTCGGATTTGCAGCATCTGCCCCATGTGTTCTTCCGCGTCTCCATCGCGGAAGTTTCGGGCCGCGAGGCGTTGGAGAGCTAGCCCTGCCATGGCGAGGCCAGGCGGTAGCCCTGCCAAGCCGGCCGCTGGCCGAAGCGGCTGGGAGCGCATACAGCCAATCTGAGGTAGCCGCCATGGACACGCTCATTGCCCGGCTCGGGGTCGCCTTGGCAATAGGCCTGCTTGTCGGGTTGGAACGCGGCTGGAGAGAGCGCGATGCGCCCGACCGCAGCCGGACAGCCGGCATTCGCACGTTCGGCATCGCCGGGCTTCTCGGCGGCCTGGTTGGGACATTGGCCGAAGCGCTCAACGCGATTTCGGTGTTGGTTGCAGGCTTCCTTGCCTTCGCTGGCATTTTCGCCTGGTACAAGGCACGCGAAGCCGCCCATGACGAGGATTTCAGCGTCACAACCGTTATGGCGGGCCTGGCCGTCTTTACGCTTGGCGCGCTCTGCGTGGCAGGCGATTTTCGCGTTGCCGCTGCGGGAGGCGCAGCGCTCGCGGCGCTCCTCGCCAGCCGCGAAATCCTGCACGGGCTTCTCAAACGTCTGACCTGGATCGAGCTTCGCTCGGCGCTGGTCCTGGCGGTGATGACCGCCATAATCCTGCCCCTGCTGCCGGACCGTCCATTCGACCCGTGGGGCGGCTTCAACCCGCGGGAGATCTGGCTCCTGACGGTGCTGATGGCCTCGATTTCCTTCGCTGGTTATGTCGCGGCGCGCGTCCTCGGAAATGCCCGCGGTTTGATGGTGAGCGCACTCGCCGGCGCCGTGGTCTCATCGACCGCCGTCACCCTGTCACTGGCCCGCACCGCCATTCGGTCGGACAATTCCTTGTCCTTCGCCGGCGCGGCTTCGCTGGCCGCTATGATCTCGATCTTGCGTGTCTGCCTCGTGGTTCTGATACTGGCGCCGCCGGTGACCGGTTTCATCGCCATACCCGCGCTCGCTGCCGCGCTGACACTCGGCATCTGCGGAACGATCGCGCTGGCAATTCGCGGCAGCAAGCCGGAGAGCGCCGGCGCGACGCGCAATCCGTTCGAACTGCTACCGTTGCTGATCTTTGCGCTGCTGTTCGCGGGCGCCTCGACAGCGAGCGCCGCGCTGGCTTTCCAATTCAAGGAACAAGGCCTGCTGGCGAGTTCCGCGATCGCGGGTGCCTTTGATGTCGATGCTTCGGTGCTAAGCGCCATACGGCTGATCAAGCAGTCGATGCCGATCGAAACCGTTGGACATGCAGTGCTGACAGCGCTGATGGCCAACGCGATCGGACGACTGTTCCTGGCCGTATTCGCGGGTCCGGTGAAATTCTGGCTGCCCCTGGCCGGCATGACCTTGAGCGCCGCTGCCGCGGGCTACTGCGCCATGCTGCTTCGGTAGAGCAGTCGCGGCAAGCCGCCGGCGCTGGGCTCCTGATTTGACACGCATCAAAGCTGCCGGCCCCCTTTCCTGTTGAATTGCCCCCCATCGTTCCAAAGGTGGGAGGGCCTCATGGCCACAACAGACATCAACGTCCCTATCCGGGAAAAAATCGCGAGCCCGGCTTCGGCGAAGCTCCGGCTGGGGTCGCTGACCGCGCTCGTAATCGGCTCGATGGTGGGCTCGGGCGTCTTCAGCCTGCCGCAGAACATGGCGGCCGGCGCCGGCCCGCTTGCGATCCTGATCGGTTGGGCCATCACGGCGGTCGGCATGCTTGCGCTGGTGTTTGTCTACCAGTCGCTGGCAGTGCGCCGTCCCGAGCTCGATGCCGGCCCCTATGCCTATGCAAAGGCCGGCTTCGGTCCGTTCGTAGGCTTCAACAGTGCTTGGGGTTATTGGATCAGCGCATGGGTGGGCAACGTCTCCTACGCGGTGATCGTTTTCAGCGCACTGTCTTATTTCTTCCCCGCCTTCGGCGACGGAAACACCTGGCAGGCGGTGCTCGGGGCATCGATCCTGCTGTGGCTCATCCACGTTCTGATCCTTGCGGGCATCCGTCAGGCGGCGGTCGTCAACACCATCGTGACCGTAGCCAAGATCGCGCCTGTCGTCCTGTTCGTCGGGATCGTCGCCGTCGCGTTCAAGCTCAATGTCTGGACACTCGCCTTCGCCGGGCTCGGCAACGGCTCCCTCGGCACCATCGCCGCCCAGGTCAAGAGCACGATGCTGGTTACGCTGTGGGTGTTTATCGGCATCGAAGGCGCCAGTGTCTTCTCCGCCCGGGCGGAGCGCCGCAAGGACATTGCGACCGCGACGGTGCTCGGCTTCTTCACCTGCCTTGCGCTCTATGCGCTGGTCTCGCTGCTTTCGCTCGGCATACTGAGCCAGCCCGAACTTGCCGCCCTGAAGAACCCGTCGATGGCGGGAGTGCTTGAGGCGGTTGTCGGGCCCTGGGGCGCCGTGCTTATCAATCTCGCGCTCGTCATCTCCGTCGTCGGTGCCTTCCTGAGCTGGACGCTGCTTGCAGCGGAGGTTCCGCATGTCGCCGGAAAGGACGGGACCATGCCGAAATTCTTCGCCCGGGAAAGCGAACGCGGCGTTCCCGCGACGTCGCTGCTGATCACCAATCTGCTCGTCCAGGCCTTCCTGGTGATCACGCTCTTTGCCCACAGCACCTACCAGGCGCTCTTCTACATCGCTTCGACCGCTATCCTGGTGCCCTACATCTTCTCGGGAGCCTTCGCCGCGAAACTGGCATTGACCGGAGAAAGCTACCAGGGCGGCGAAGGGCGCACCGGACCGCTCCTCGCCGGCGTGCTGGCAACGATCTACGGGCTGTGGCTCGTCTATGCGGCGGGGCCTGCGTACCTGTTCATGTGCGCGATCCTCTATGCCCCGGGCATCATCTTCTACGTATGGGCTCGCCGCGAGGGCAACCAGCGTGTCTTCCACCCGGTGGAAGCCGTCATCGCAATCGCGCTCGTCGCGGTCGCAATCCTTGCCGTCTACGAGATGTGGACCGGCGCTGTCAGCGCGCTTTGAGAGGCCGTACGATGACAAATCTGGGAGTGCATTCGGAAGTCGGCCGCCTGCGCGAGGTCATGGTCCACAGACCGGATCTCAGCCTGCGCAGGCTGACGCCGGATAACTGCAAGGCGCTGCTGTTCGACGACGTGTTGTGGGTGAAGCGGGCGCGCCAGGAACACGACGTCTTCGTTGACGCCTTGCGCGAGCGCGGTGTGGTGGTGCATTCGTTCGGCGAGCTGCTTGCCGAGACAATGGGCATCGGCAAGGCTCGCGACTGGCTTCTCGACCGCCGGGTGCATGCCGGCGTGGTCGGCCTCGACATGGTCGACGAGATGCGGGGCTGGCTGAACGAAATGTCGGCCGGCCTGCTGGCAACCTGTCTCGTCGGCGGCATTGCGCGTGCCGAACTGCCGTTCGAGCCCAAGGGGCTGACCGGAAGGACGCTAGCGCCGCAGGACTTCGTGCTGCCGCCGCTGCCCAACCAGTTGTTCACCCGTGACAGCTCCTGCTGGATCTACCGTTCCGTGTCGGCCAACCCGATGTACTGGGCCGCCAGGCGTCCCGAGGCAGCCAACGTCGAAGCCGTCTACCGCTTCCATCCAAGGTTCCGCGACAGCGGCATCCCGTTCGTCTCGCCCCAGGCCGGGATGGGCGTCAGCCTCGAGGGCGGCGACGTCATGCCTGTCGGCGAAGGCGTCGTTCTGGTCGGCATGGGCGAGCGCACCACGCCGCAGGCGGTCGGCGATCTTGCGCGAAGCCTGTTCGCCGTGGGGGAGGCCACGCGCGTGATCGCGGCTCTGATGCCCCGCGACCGTTCCTTCATGCATCTCGACACGGTCTTCACCTTCTGCGACCGGGACCTCGCGACCATGTATCCGCCGGTGGTCGAAAGGCTGCGCACCTTCTCGATCCGGCCCGGAGACGGCGATGCGGCGGTCGAGGTCAGGGAGGAGAAGGAGCCCTTCATATCAGTTGTCGCGGAGGCGCTCGGACTGAAATCGCTGCGGATCATCGCCACCGGCGGCGACCGCTACGAGGCCGAACGCGAGCAGTGGGACGATGGCAACAACGTCGTCGCCGTCGAGCCGGGCGTCGTCATCGGCTACGACCGCAATGTCTATACCAACACTCTTCTGCGCCGCGCGGGAATCGAGGTGATCACCGTCGAGGGTGCCGAGCTCAGCCGCGGCCGCGGCGGCGGCCATTGCATGACCTGCCCCGTCGCCCGAGACCCGCTCTGAAAGGACCCCCAATGTCGATCAACCTTCATGGACGCTCGGTGCTCTCGCTGGACGGCCTTTCGGCGGACGAGATCCGCTTCCTGCTGAAGCTGGCCGCCGATCTGAAGGCCGCCAAGCAGGCCGGTCACGAGACACCGCGCCTCATTCGCAAGAACATCGCGCTCATCTTCGAAAAAGACTCGACGCGCACGCGGACGGGATTCGAAGTGGCCGCCTACGACCAGGGCGCCCACGTCACCTATTTCGGCCCCAGCGGCAGCCACATCGGGCACAAGGAGTCCATGAAGGACACCGCGCGCGTGCTCGGCCGCATGTATGATGCGATCGAATATCGCGGCTTTGCACAACATCAGGCCGAGCTGCTTGCCACGCATGCCGGCGTGCCCGTCTACAACGGCCTGACCAATGAAGCGCACCCGACCCAGATCCTCGCCGATTTCATGACTATGCGTGAATTCACGCACAAGCATTTGTCCGACATGACGGTCGCCTTCGTCGGCGAGGGTCGGGACAATGTCGCGCTATCCCTGGCCGTGGGAGCTGCCAAGGTCGGCATCGACATGCGTATCGCTTCACCCAAGGAGCTTTGGCCGGACGACGAGTTCTGCGCCCATGTGAGAACCCTGGCGGAGCGCAGCGGCGGCCGTTTCAGGCTGGACGAAGATGTGAAGAGCTGCGTCGAAGGCGCCGACTTCATCTACACGGATGTCTGGCTCTCCATGGGTGAGGACAAGTCGGCCTGGGCCGAGCGTATCCGCCTGCTGACGCCCTATCGGGTGACGAGCGAGGTGATGTCGGCCAGCGGCAATCCGCACGTGAAATTCATGCATTGCCTGCCGGCATTCCACGACACCGAGACCGAGGTCGGCGCTTCTGTCGCGCGCGAATTCGGCATCGACTGCATGGAGGTTACCGATCAGGTGTTCGAATCCGGCGCGTCGATCGTGTTCGACCAGGCGGAGAACCGCATGCACACGATCAAGGCGCTGCTCGTCGCCACGATCGGCAATTGAGATGCTGATCGTTGCGGCTCTCGGCGGGAACGCGCTGTTGCGGCGCGGCGAGCCCATGACCGCCGAAAATCAGCGCGGCAATGTCAAGCATGCGGCATCCGCCCTGGCGGCGCTTATCGACCAAGGCCATTCGCTCGTTGTCACGCATGGCAACGGCCCGCAGGTCGGCCTGCTGGCGCTGCAGTCGGCGGCCTCGACCGACGGCGCTTTCCCGCTCGACGTGCTCGGCGCCGAAAGCGCCGGCATGATCGGCTACATGATCGAGCAGGAACTTGCCAACCTCACCAGCCAGAGGCTGTTCGCGACATTGCTGACCCAGGTGAAGGTCGACCCGCGCGACCCCGCCTTTGCCCATCCGACGAAACCAATCGGCCCCGTCTATGACGAGGCGACAGCGCGACGGCTCGCGGGCGAGCGCGGTTGGACCGTTGCGCCCGACGGCGAAAAATGGCGCCGTGTCGTGCCCTCGCCGCGGCCTCTCGATATCCTCGAAGTGTCGGTAATCTCCTATCTGGTCGAACATGGCGTCGTCGTCATCTGCACGGGTGGCGGAGGTGTCCCGGTCATCGCCCGCGACGATGGCAGCATGATCGGCGTCGAAGCCGTCATCGACAAGGATCTGGCAAGCTCGCTTCTGGCGCGTCAATTGAAGGCTGACATGCTGCTCATGCTGACCGATGTCGATGCGGTCTATGCCGGCTACGGCACGCCGCAGGCCCGCGCGCTCCGGCGCGTTGCCACGGCAGAGATATCCGGACCGAGTTTTCCGGCCGGATCCATGGGGCCGAAGGTCGGCGCCGCGATCGAGTTCGCCGAAGCAACGGGCAAGCCTGCCGCGATCGGCAAGCTCGAAGATGCCCCGGCAATCGTCAGGGGCGAGCGCGGTACCTGGTTGGAAGCCCCGGCCAAGGAGCCGCAAAACAGCTGATCGCGGTGTACACTGGGCACCGCAAGTTCGCTATGTTGAACATGCCCAATGTCGGCGTGCCCAGGGGAGCCATGAAGCAGTTCGAGACAATGGAGACCACCCGCACCCGCCTTGGAATCATCCCCGCGGGGATTTGGGCGTTGGGCTTCGTGTCTCTGTTGATGGACGTCTCGTCGGAGATGATCCACGCCTTGCTGCCGATCTATCTCGTCACCGTCATGGGCGCATCGATGGTGACCGTCGGCACCATCGAAGGCATTGCCGAAGCGACGGCCGCCATCACCAAGGTTTTTTCCGGCGCGCTGTCGGATTGGCTGGGAAAACGCAAGCTGCTGGCGGTAATCGGCTACGGCCTCGCCGCTCTCACCAAGCCGGTATTCCCTCTGGCTTCTTCGATTGGCTGGCTTGTGGCGGCTCGCTTTGTCGACCGTGTCGGCAAGGGCATTCGCGGCGCCCCGCGCGATGCCCTGGTTGCGGACATTGCCCCCGCCGACGCGCGCGGCGCGAGTTTCGGACTTCGCCAGGCACTCGACACGGTTGGGGCGTTTGTCGGGCCGCTGCTCGCGATCGGCCTCATGTGGCTGACCGCCAATCAGTTTCGGACCGTGTTCTGGGTCGCGGTTGTTCCAGGCCTCCTGGCGGTCGTCCTGCTGGTTACCGCTGTCCGCGAGCCGGACCGGCCAGCGGACCTGCGCGAAGTGCGCGCCCCCTTGAGCCTGCCAGAGCTCAAGCGCCTTGGCTCATCCTTCTGGCTGGTTGTTTGCGTGGCCACCGTGTTCACCCTGGCCAGGTTCAGCGAAGCGTTTCTCATACTGCGCGCGCAGGGCATGGGCCTGCCGATCGTGCTCGTCCCGCTGGTGCTTGTCGTCATGAACGTGGTCTACTCGCTCTCGGCCTATCCGGCCGGCGTGCTCTCCGATCGCATCAATCGCCTGACGATGCTCATTCTCGGCTTCCTCTTCCTCATTGCCTCGGACATCGTGCTGGCGTTCCCTGGAAATCTGGCGGGCGCAGCGCTCGGCGTGGGGCTGTGGGGCCTGCATCTGGGGCTTACGCAAGGCCTCCTGGCAACGCTCGTCGCCGACACCGCCCCGCCGGAACTGCGAGGCACCGCCTTCGGGATGTTCAACCTGTCGACTGGACTTGCGCTGCTCGCCGCCAGTCTGCTGGCGGGCACGCTCTGGGACTTTTTCGGACCAAGGATGACCTTCCTGGCGGGCGCGGGCTTCACGGCGCTGGCGCTCCTCGGGCTTGGCCTCGTCCGCCGGCTAACGCCGACCCTTGGCCAAGACGGAAAGGCTCCTGCGGCGGTCGTCACACCGACAATTACCGGTTCCGCGGGCTAATGGTTTGATGGGATCAGGCCCGCGCCGGCCAGAAAGGTACGGATTGCCGTGCGAACCTCCTGCGTCCGCCCGACGAGAAGGTGTCCGCCGGTATCGTAGACCACCAGCTTGGCGCGGGGAATCCTGGCCGCCGCGAACTCGGCTGCCGGCAGCGTGTTGAACAGGTCGTCGCGCGCCGAGACGATCAATGTCGGCGCAGCGATTTCAGCTAACGACTGTTCGTGCAGCTCCGGAGCGCTGTCGATATTGATGCCGGAGAAGCGCAGCGACAATGGTTCAACGCCTCTGACGAAGCTCATGACACGGTCCCTTTCGGCTTGGGGCGCGGCCGCTACCAGCGCCGGCCGAACGCCGATGAAGCGAATGAGTACTGATGGCACGATATTCTCGGCAGCCCACCAGGCGAAATCGCCGCCGGTGTTGACGGCCCAGAACGCAAACCTGTTACCCCGGCCCACGTCGATCGAGACCGGACTGGCGGGCGAATAAAGGGCGGGGACGACCAGAATGAGAACGGCAACCTTGTCCGGGTGCCGCCGGCCCAGCTCGACCGCGGACCGAGCGCCAGCCGAAACCCCGACGACCACCGCTTTGGAAACGTCCAGTTTGGTGAGCAACGCCGCGAGCGCATCGGCCTGAGCGGCTGGAGAAGGGTCTTGCGGAACAGGCGTGCGCAGATAGCCGTAGCGCGACGGCGCGATGATCCGGAAGCCCTCCCCCACAAGGCTGGAAGCAAGGGCAAGCCCTTGGTCAAAACCGCCGCCGGCGCCATGGATCGAAAGCAGCGGAATGCCCGCGCCGCTGTCGGCGTATTCAACCGGGCCGCTGTCGAGACTGGCAATCCGACTACCTCGGCTAACGCCTTCGCGCAGCAGCGCAAGCTCGTTCCTGTAGAGCAGGAAGGCCACACCGCTCGCGGTCGCGACGGCGATGAGCATGACCAGCAAGAAACCGATTATTCGACTCATGCGAAGACTCCGCCGGTTCAGCGACTATCGGCCTGGCTCGCTCGAAAGCAAGTTCATCTGCCCAGACGGATGATGACGCGTTGAGTTGCGGCTAGCCCACGGCCGCCACCCCAACGACATAGTTCTTTCCGTAAGTTTCGGCGCATTTCGGACAGGTGGTATAGAAGAAATAGACGTCGCCCGGTTCCAGTTTTCGATCGCGCGCGACCTGCTGCATCTCTTCGTGCCACTGCCTTGCCTGGCTGTAGGGGCCTTCGAATACTTTCGTCACGAAGTCTCCACTCAGTGTCGTCATTGCCTCTTCCGGCACCGGCTTCGAGACCGAGAAGAGATGTTCGCTGCTCCAGGGCGAGAGATCGCGGCTGAGAACGATTGACTGGCCCTCGGCCGAAGCGCCGGCATCGTCGATGTGCCGATTAACGCGCGCGAAAACGCTGCCCATGTTCACGGGAACATGCATGACGCTGTGCGTTACTGCTCTCACGAACGGCTTGTCGCGGAAATGCAACTCCTGATCGTCCCAGCCGCCGGGATTGAACTTGGGGCAGCAGCCGGTCGTGTTCACGCTGGTGTCGTAGTGTGGCGTCTCGTTCGTTCGCATCGTCGCCTCCTGACCTGAGTGCGCATCAGACCAGTTGGCGAACCAGTCCTCATTGATTCCGGTCAACGCCGACAGGAATGCACAATTGATGCGCATCAAGGTTGGTCGGCGCCACCGCGGCTATGGAAACTGGTCGGATAATCTTGGAGACCATCATGGCCCACAAACAGGTATTGTTCCGCTCGGCGGCGCGCGAAAAAATCCTGCGCGGCGCGACCCAACTTGCCGACGCCGTGCGGGTGACGCTCGGTCCACGTTCGAAGTCGGTTCTGATCGAAAAAAAATGGGGCGCGCCCATCGTCTGCAACGACGGGGTGACAATCGCCAAGGAATTCGACCTGAAGGACCCGGAGGAAAATCTCGGCGCCCGCATGCTGAGGCAGGCGGCCGAGAAGACGGGCGACATGGTCGGCGACGGAACGAGCACATCGACCATACTTGCCCACGCGATGTTCGCCGACGGTGTGCGCAACGTAGTCGCCGGCGCGAGCGCGATTGACATCAAGCGCGGCCTTGACCGCGCGACGAAGCGGGCAATCGAAACGCTCAAGCAGATATCGCGGCCGGTCTCGACCAGGCGCGAGAAGGAACAGGTGGCGACGATCTCTGCCCATAACGATCCACTGATCGGAGAACTTATCGGCGAGGCCATGGAGAAGGTCGGCGGCGAAGGCGTCATAACGGTCGAGGAATCGAAGACCACCGAAACGGTCCTGGACGTGGTCGAAGGCATGCAATTCGATCGGGGCTTCCTCTCCCCTTACTTCGTGACCGATACCGAGAAGATGGAGGCGGTGCTGGAGGACTCGCTCGTGCTCATCGTCGAGAAGAAAATCTCCTCGCTCAACGACCTCATCAAGCTGCTCGAGGCGGTGGCGAAATCGGGTTCGCCTTTGCTGGTGATCGCGGAGGACGTCGAGGGCGAGGCGCTCGCCACGCTCATCGTCAACCAGATCCGCGGCACGTTCAAGAACTGCGCCGTGAAAGCGCCCGGCTTCGGCGATCGCCGCAAGGCCATGCTGCAGGACATTGCCGTCCTCACGGGCGGACAGGTCATTTCCGAGGATATCGGCCTCAAGCTCGAGAATGTGACGATGGCTCAGTTGGGGCGTGCCAAGCGCGTGGTGGTCGACAAGGACAACACCACGATCATCGGCGGCAGCGGCGACCAGAAGGCAATCAAGGGCCGCGTCGAGCAGATCCGGCGAGAGATCAGCGATACGACCAGCGACTACGACCGCGAGAAGCTTCAGGAACGGCTCGCCAAGCTCGCCGGCGGCGTGGCCGTCATCAAGGTAGGCGCGCCGACGGAAGCCGAGATGAAGTCCAAGAAGGAAGCGCTCGACGACGCCATCAGCGCCACCAAGGCGGCTGTCGCGGAGGGTATCGTGCCCGGCGGCGGATTGGCCCTGCTGCGCTGCATCGGCGCGGTCGCCGAGGAAGAAGCACGGTGCGAAGGCGATGAACGCACCGGCATCCAGATCCTCAGGCGCGCGCTCGAAATGCCTGTGCGCCAGATCGCCGAGA
Source organism: Mesorhizobium sp. WSM4976 (assembly GCF_029625685.1). Lineage (NCBI taxonomy): Bacteria > Pseudomonadati > Pseudomonadota > Alphaproteobacteria > Hyphomicrobiales > Phyllobacteriaceae > Mesorhizobium > Mesorhizobium sp. WSM4976. The sequence goes on along the minus strand of NZ_JARTVT010000001.1, from coordinate 263,900 downwards.
ATTCGGCCGTCGACGGCGGCGTGGTCGTCGCCAGGATGATCGAAGGCAAAGGAAATTTCGGCTTCGACGCCGGCCGGAAGGAATATGTCGACCTGGTCGAGGCCGGTATCATCGACCCGACCAAGGTGGTCCGCATCGCGCTGGAAAACGCCGTTTCGGTCGCCAGCGTGCTTCTGCTGACCGAAGCGACCATGACCGAGATCCCGGAACCGGCAAAGGAGCGCGCGCTTGAGCCGGAAATGCCGATGTAGTCAGCGCGGAGGACGGTGAAAGCGGGACGCGATATTGCACGATCGCACGGAGAGAAAGGGAGTTCGAGATGGCAAGGAGAACTGATAAAGGTCGGCCGGTGGGTCAAGGTGCTCATCGAGGGCTATGACATGCCGGTCAAGTTGAAGGCCGTCCAATTCTACCCCTTCGATGAGCACGACATTGCCCGAGCCCAAAGCGCGGTGCGTTGAAACTGGATCCAGGCGACGCGCTTCAAGTCGCAGTTTCGATGCATGTCGCTGTTGCCCCGGAACCGCGCTTCCGGGCGACGTGCATCAGTGCGACATCAAGACCGGCAGACGGAGATTCGACAAAATCCCCTCCGTTGCTCCGCCAAGCACAAAGTCCCTGAGGCGGGAGTGGCCCCAGCCACCCATGACCAGCAGGTTGCCGCCAATTTTAAGCGCATGGTCCTGCAGGACGACGCCGATCTCACTGTCGCCGGTTTGAATGGACTCGGCCTTCGCACGCAGCCCGCGCGCCACAAGTCCATCACCCAGGCGTTCAGCGATATCCTTGCCCGGCAGCACCTTCTCATCGGTCACGCTCACGATCGATATTGCCGATGCCCGCTCCAGGAACGGCCTGGCGTCGGCCAAAGCCCTTGCAGCCACTCGGCTGCCGTCCCAAGCGATCACCACGTTATCGAGCGCACCGACATCTTCGTCACCCGGAAGAATCAAGGTCGGCCGGCCGGAGCTGAACACGACCTCCTCCGCGGTCATGCGGATTGACTCGATATTGCGTGTCCACCCGACCATGCAGAGGTCAAAATAGCGCCCCTCCCTGGCTGCAGTTTCCCCTATGAACGCGGGCTGCGCTTTCAGCTCCTGGCTGGTCAAGGTGACTTTGCATCGCGCAGCTTCGGCCGCGACATTCTCCAACAGGGCCTTGCCGCGATTCCTGCTGGCCGCCTCGACCTCACGGATCTTCGCGGGGAGGTCGAGCAGGAAGCTGGACAGCGCGTTGGAAACGTCCGGAATGTCGACATTGATGACCGCCGCATCCAACGTGGCGCCAAGCCGCTTGGCCACGGCCACCGCATTCGATGCAATCTTCGGGCCCGGCGGGTCCGGATAAGTCGGCAGGAACAGAGATGCCAGCAGCTGCATAGTTTGTCTCCTTGGATCTTATGCCCGCCTGGCGGACATGGATTGCGGTGGCTACTCAGTTCGACAGCAGCCTGTGGAACCAGCCAGATCCGAGCAGGGATCGCGTCGCGCCCCCGAACGCCCATTCGCGGAACCGGCTATGGCCATAACCACCGGCTACAATGAGATCGGCCCCGATTCGATCAGCCCCAGCGATAATCGAGTCGCCCACCGAGCTGCCCTCGCTTTCGAGCAACTGGGACCGGGCTTTCACACCATGCCTCATCAGGAAGCGAACCACATCGGCCGCGCCATCCCGCGCGACGAGCGTTCCTTCCTCGGCCGCATTGAAAACGGTCACCTCCTTGGCGTTGCACAGGAAAGGCATCGCATCGACCACGGCCCGCCGCGCTTCGCGGCAATCCTTCCAGGCGACCATGATCCTCTCACCTTTGAAGGTGGCGAGATCGTCGGCTGCAAACAGAACCGGCCTGCCCGCGGAAAGCACCAATGCTCCCGGATCCACGGTTCTCTGGAAATCGCCGGCGGCAGCCGCGGCCGGCGCTCCGGTGATCACCAGATCAGCGGCCCGCGCGTGTAGGGCCACGGCGCGTGTAGGGTCGTCGAGTTCCGCACGCCAAGATGCGTGTTCGTTTTCACCGACGACGGCGAGGAACTCCTCCTTGAGCTTGCTGACACGATCCTCGATCTCCAGCGTCCGCTGACGCAACATGTCGGCCACGGCCGGAGAAGATTCGCTCGGCGACACTCTTGTGGAGGGCTCGGCGGCCGCCACCGCGATAAGATTCGCCTCGAACTTCCTTGCGACCTGGTGCGCGAAAATCAGGCGCGGCGTCGCCGGGGCGTCGACATCGAGCTGGACCAATATCGTCGTGTAGATCATGCCCGGACTCCATCAGAGACGGGTAGACCAGCACGGCCGAATGCGTCCCGCTTTGATATGCATCAACTTCGGTTCAGTCGGGGCAAGACAGGCCGAGAGCGTCGAGTCCGGCCGCAAGGTGATCGCCCAACAGCGGGTTGCCGCAAAGATAGTCGGCCGTGTGCCTGTTGTGAGCGTAGGCGGCTTGCTGGCGAACTTCGTCCCAATCGGCCGCCTTGCCGTCATCCCTGCCGAGCCATGTCAACGCTACGAGGTCGATCTGCTCGTCGACGGAGAGATCCGAGATCAGCGACCCGAGCTCTTCACGCACGGGGTCATCATCATGGTCCTGAAGCACCGCGATTTCGCCGTCGTCCGTGGGATTGGAGCCCGCATCCGGCTCGGTGACGGCAACCTTGACGTCGAATCCATGCGCCTTGGCGATTATGAAACAGACCTTCCCGGCGGAGATTGCCAGCTCAGGAGCCTCGGTATCCTCGCTTCCTTTTCCGCGTTTCATCCGATACCTCCTCTTGTGTCATCAGCGCTCTCTCGCGCGGATCCACGTCATCGGCCGAGGCTCCCGATATAGGCGATGATCGCCTCGATCTGATCCGGAGAGGCCACAAACTCGGGCATGTCCGGATGCCCGGTGGAGATCCCCTCGGCCAAGGCTTCTTGCAGGTCCTCGATCGGATAGCGGCGGTGCAATAGGCGAAAAGGCGGGGCATCGGGATGGGTGCTCTCGCCAGTCCGGCCGACTGCATGGCATCGCGCGCAGTTTGTTTCGACCAGCCTTTTGCCATAAGCAACCTGCGAATTATCGCCCGCCCAAGCCGGCGATGCGAAGGCGATGGCAAACGGCAAAACCTTGAGCGCTGTTCGATGTTTCATGGCTGCTGAGTAGGCCGTTGGCGGACGCCGCGCCTTGACCTCGCTCAAACGGCTGGAACGCAGCTATCGCTCAAGGACATACGTGCCGGGCGCAGCGCAAACCGTCTTCGAGGTGCCCGACGCATCGCCCCGGTCCGCCGCGACCTCACGGCTGGAATGACTGGCCAGCCATTCGACCCAGGCCGGCCACCAGGAGCCATATGTCACGGCCGCCTCTTTTGCCCACTCGTCCGGGCCGGGACGAATGGCGGCATGGCGACAACTGAGCCTTCTATAGGATCGGTTCGAGTGTCCGGGCTCCGACACTATACCCGCATTGTGACCGCCGGTGGTCAGGACGAAGTCGATATCGGTGTCCAGGAGATAGGTCAGCTTGAATACCGAACGCCACGGCGCGACATGGTCCGTCTCGGTGCCGACCGCGAAGACCGGGACTCGAATGTCTTCCAGATGAACAGGCCTTCCCCCGACGCGAAAGCGTCCCTCGACAAGATCGTTGTCCAGATAGAGCTGCCGCAAATATTCGGACTGCATCCGAAACGGCATACGGGTTGAATCGGCGTTCCAGGCCATGAGGTCGCTCATCGGAGCACGCTCGCCGAGCAGATATTCGCGCACCATGCGTGACCAGATCAGATCCTGCGAGCGAAGCATCTGGAAAGCGCCAGCCATGCGGCGCTGGTCGAGTGTGCCTTCGACCCACATCACGTCCTCGAGCAGCGTGATCTGGCTCTCGTCGATGAACAGGCCGAGTTCGCCCGGTTCTTCGAAATCGACCTGCGCCGCGAAAAGCGACAGGCTGGCCAGGCGGTGATCGCCGTCACGGGCCATTGCCGACGCCGCTATCGACAGCAACGTGCCGCCAAGGCAGTAGCCCACCCCGTGGATCCGGCTGCTTCCCGTCGCCGCCTCGACCGCATCCATCGCCGCCATGGCACCGAGCCGGCGATAGTCGTCCAGCGAGACTCCGGCTTGGTCCCTGCCCGGATTGCGCCAGGAGATGCAGAAAACCGTATAGCCGCTCTGGACAAGATAGCGGACCAGCGAGTTCCGCGGTGAAAGATCAAGGATATAGTATTTCATGATCCAGGCGGGGACAATGAGGATTGGCTCCTCCTTCACGGTGTCGGTCATCGGCGCATAACGGATCAACTCGATCAGTTCATTGCGGAAGATCACCTCGCCCGGTGTGGCGGCGACCTCGATGCCGGGCCGAAAGTTTTCCACGCCAGCCGGCGGCTTGCCGTCGGCCAGACGCAGCAGGTCATCGACTAGATTGGTGGCGCCGTTGACGAGATTGGCGCCGTTTTTCCGAAAAGTCTTATCGATGACCTCCGGGTTGAGCGCCGGGAAATTGGAAGGAGAGACGGTATCCAGGATCTGCCGGCTGTAAAACTCGACGAGGCGTTCATGCCTTCTGGTAACGCCTGGAAGTCCGCTGGTCGCGTTGTGCCACCATTGCTGGGAAAGCAGGAAGGCTTGCTGCGCGGCATTGAAGGGGAATGACTGCCACGCTTGATGCTGGAACCTTCTGTCTTGTGGCAGGGGCGTGATGGTTGGCGTGGCGGCCCCCATTCCAAGCCCGCAGCGAAAAAGAAAATCATTCAACCTGACAAGCTTCTCGACCGCCTTGGTGGAGACCTCGGCCTGCTTTCCCGGTGATGTGGACAGGTGCAGCAGCCAGTCCTGCCAGGCCTGCAGGAGGCTGATCGGCGAAATGCCCGCAGTGAAGGCCGCCAACAGGGCATGCGAGAGCCTATCGACATCGCGATAGACGCTTGCGCTTCCTTCGTCCGGCAATAGCGGCGCCGGGGCCACAGCCACCACCTCTGTGCGCCTGGAACCATGAGGTGTTCCCGGGTCTTCCGCCATGTCATGATCGCTCCAGTCGAAGGACCGATCGGCGGCTGGTTTCGGCCTGCTTTTCCCCGGCGGCGACATTTCAGGCGGGAAGCGTTGCCGCAGCCATGTCGTTCATCGTTGTTTCCGCCTCCTTGCGGACTTGACCGGCCGTCTCCGAAGCCAGTTTGGCGCCGATGGAAGCGAATTTGCCGGCCTCTTTCGCATAGTCGGATGTGGCGTTCTGGACGAAGTTCACGAACACGTCGAAGGCATCGACGAACTCGTCACCGCCGGTCAGTTCCTCTACGAGCTTCAGGTCATCTTCGAACCGCCGCTTGAGGAAGGATACGCCTTCGATCTGGTAGCGCAGCAGCGCGCGGACCGAATGCGCCTGCATCGCGGCGGCGGCTCTTACAAATTTCTGGCCGGTTTGGGCGAAAGGGAGCAGTTCGGGGGCCCGAAACTCTTCTGGATTCCACATCATGGTGTCTTTCCCTTCGCTTCTCGCTTCAATTTCTTGATTTTGGCTGACGCGGCGGTGAGCGGCGTCCAAAGCCTTGGCTTCCTGACAAGCTTTTGCTCCGCCGGAACGATGCCTGCTCGAAATAGATCGCGGCTCCGGCGATGAAGCCGAGGCAGAGCACGGCGCCCCATAGCAGGAAATCTTCAGTGGCCATCAACGAGCCCCTTTGGTCGTCCTACTCAAGGATCGCAGATCCGCGCAAGCTGGCATTGATCATGATCAATCCGGCCCGGCATGCCGGCTTTGACCCTGATCAAGGCGAATGATGGCAATGCCCGCGACAAGTGCGGGACAACAAGCCCATCCGCAGACGCGAAGCGAGAGACGGATATGAAAGAATTGCCGCTTGCCGATGTCTACCGGCTGATTGAACCCGGTCCGGTCGTCCTGCTTTCGACGCGGTCCCGGCAAGGCCGATCGAATATCATGACGATGTCCTGGCACATGATGGTGGAATTCGCGCCGCCAACGATCGCCTGCGTGGTATCGAGCAATGACCTCTCATTCTTCGCGTTGCGTCAAACGCGAGAATGCGTGATTGCAATCCCCGCCGTCGGCCTTGCGGAGAAGGTCGTTAAGGTCGGCAATTGCTCCGGCCGGGACACGGACAAATTCGCGACCGCGTGGTTCACCCCGCTTCCCGCCGAACAGGTGTCGGCGCCGCTGGTGGCCGAGTGTTTCGCCAACCTCGAGTGCCGCGTGGTCGATACGCGCCTGGTCAACAGATACAATCTCTTCGTCCTGGAAGTCGTCAAGGCGTGGATCGATCCGCAACAGCCGAGGCCGAAAACCATCCATCACATAGGAAACGGCGCCTTCGTGGTCGATGGCGAGGTGATCCATTTCGAATCCCGCATGCCTTGAAAGTCGGCGGCGGCTTAGAAGCGACTTTGATCCACATCAAGGCGCGCTTGCTCGTCGGACATAGGGTTTGGCTTCTCGAGAAGGATCAAATCGAAAGCGCGTGAGATGAGCTACAAATCAATTCTCCTGAACCTCAACATCGACGGTCCGATCGAACCGATCACGCGGATTGGCGTGAGCCTCGCCAAGCGCTTTGACGCCCGTTTGATAGGTTTTTGCGCCGCGGACGCTCCGTTGCCGGTGACGATGGCGCCTGAGGGCGCGGCGATCGCCGCCGAGATCTGGGAACAGTCGCGGGATGAGATCCGACACCGCCTGACCAGCCTCAGCGGCGAGTTCGACAGCCTGGTGGCCGGGGCGGTAAAGGCGGACTGGCATGGCGAGATCGAAAACCCGGATCACGCCGTGGCCCGGAGAGCCCGTATGGCCGACATCGTCGTCACCAGCGCTTCCCAAGGCGCGTCGACGGGCGACTCCTACTGCACGGTCGACCCGGGATCGCTGGTGCTGCGCGCGGGCCGTCCGGTCCTGGTCGCGGCGCAGGGCGCGATGGATTTGCCAGCTCGCAGGATCGTGGTGTCCTGGAAGGACACGCGTGAGGCCAGGCGAGCGGTGGCCGACGCTTTGCCGCTTATGGCCATGGCCGAGGAAGTCACCATAGTGGCGGTCGATCGCAATCCGGACGATTGGATCAGGGACAGCGTCAAGGACGTGGCGAGCTTCCTAGCCGGTCACGGTATCAAGGCGCACACCGAGATCATCAAGACGGCCGATGATGAAAGCAATCGTCTCGTCGATTTCTTCGCCTCGGTGAATGCCGAGCTGATTGTGTCGGGCGCCTATGGGCATAGCCGGTTGAGGGAGTGGGTGTTCGGCGGAGTTACCCGCTCCATGCTGGACGAGGTGTGGCTCAATCGGCTGATGTCGAATTGACGCCGCTGCCTAAGGGCGCATCTGTGTGACGACGGTCGCAGGGTAGCAGCATGTTAATCGCGGTGCCGCCACATAGCCCTCCTCTCCACCCGCGAAAAGGTGCCAGTGCCGGTGCACTGACACCTTGACGTCGACGGGCGGCAGGCCGCTATCCGCCTCGCCCGGTTGTCAACCGATGGTGATCCGGTCTTCGACCGTCTTCACGCCCGCGGCCGACCAGGCCGCCCGCTCGGCCGCCCTGCGTTCCGACCAGGCATGCACACGGCCCTCGAGCCTGACGGCGCCGTTGCCGATAACGTTGACCTTGATCGCCTGTGCCTCGAGCTCCGCATTGCGCTTCAACGCGTTCTCGATACGCTGCTTGATGTCATGGGTCGATGGTCGCGGCTTGATCTCGATCTGGTTGGTCACGCCAATGACGCCCGCGAGGTGACGCACGGCATCTTCCGCCGCCGTCTTCTGATATTGCCATTCGACCTTGCCGGTGAGCTTGATCCAACCGCCCTGCACGCCGATCTGAACCGTGCCGCCTGGAATGGAGGTGTGCCAGGCGATCGTGTTGACCGCGCGCTTGGCGATCTCGTCATCGGCGGTCTTGTGGGTGCCGAAGGGACGCACTTCCATCTCCTGGGCGATGGCTTTCACGCCCTTGACGTTCCGCACGACGTCTTCGACCTTCACCTTCTGAGCATAGGTCGGGACATGGCCGGTCAGCGTCACGACCCCATCGTCCACCGCAACGCCGATATTGGCGGCATCGACGCTGGGCTCGAAGTCCAGCTCATCGATGATGTCCTGCTTCAGGATGCTGTCACTCATTTTCCACCTCATTCCTTCAGGGGTACGTCTTGCAAGTATCGCCCGTGCGTGCGCGGTGACGTTGATTGCGGTCAAATTCCGATCGGATGCGCAATGGCCGCTGCGACGCAGCGACCATTCCCCGTCACGCCCGTAGCTAGGCGACCTTCCTCGCTGGGGGAGCTACCGGGGCCGCCCGACGCAGCGGCGGGAAATCGTCGGGCGTGATCGTTTCGCGATCGAGCAGCAGGCTGGCCCCGGCCCTGAGCTCATCCATCCGGGATCTGAGCAGTTCCTGGGCCGTGGCGAAGGCTTCGTCCAGCATCTGGCGGACGGCAACATCGACCTCACGCGCGGTGGCCTCCGAATAATCGCGCTGGCGCAGCGCCCCATCTCCCAGCCATTGCTGCTTTTGCTCCTCAAGCACGACCTGCCCCACGGCGGAACTCATGCCGAAGCGCGTAACGCTCTGGCGCGCGACGTCCGTTGCCTTGGCGAGATCGTCGGCGGCACCGGTCGAGACTTCCCCATAAACAATGTCCTCCGCTGCCCTGCCGGCCAGCAGCGCGACCATACGCTCCCTCAGTTCGCCTTCGGTGATCAGGAAGCGATCGTCGGTCGGACGCTGCATGGTATAGCCGAGCGCGCCGATCGAGCGTGGGATGATCGATACCTTGTGCACGGGATCAGTCTTGAGAAGCGCGGCCGCTGCAAGCGCATGTCCCATCTCGTGATACGCGACCCTCTCGCGCTCCCCCGGATTGAGCAGCCTGCTCTTGCGCTCGGAACCGGCTACGATGCGCTCCACCGCATTGGTGAAATCATCCATGGTCACCTTGTCGGCATTGCGCCGGGTGGCGAAGATCGCGGCTTCATTGACGAGATTGGCAAGGTCGGCCCCGGTGAACCCTGGTGTGATGGCCGCCACTTCACCAATGTCCACGCCCGTCGCCACCGCGACGCCGCGGACATGGACCCTGAGAATGGCCTCGCGTCCCTTCCGGTCGGGCCTGTCGATCACCACCTGGCGATCGAAGCGACCGGCGCGGGTAAGCGCCGGATCTAGGATTTCCGGCCGATTGGTGGCGGCGAGAAGCACAATGCCGACGCGAGGATCGAACCCGTCCAGCTCCGACAGGAGCTGGTTGAGCGTTTGCTCCTTCTCATCCGCGCCGCCATAGCCCGCGAAGGGACTGCGCGCTCGGCCAAGCGCGTCCAGCTCGTCGATGAAGATGATGCATGGCGCGGCCTGTCTTGCCTGCTCGAAGAGGTCACGGACGCGTGCGGCGCCCACACCGACGAACATCTCGACGAACTCGGAACCCGAGATCGAGAAGAAAGGCACGCCCGCCTCGCCGGCCACCGCGCGCGCCATCAGCGTCTTGCCGGTCCCTGGCGGCCCGACTAGGAGGATGCCCTTGGGGATGCGCGCGCCAAGGCGCCCATATTTGTCCTTGTCCTTCAGGAAGGAGACGATCTCCTGCAGCTCAAGCTTGGCCTCGTCGACGCCGGCGACATCGCCGAAGGTCACGCCCGTCTGCCTCTCCACATAGACCTTGGCCTTGGACTTGCCGATGTTGATCAGACCGCCCATTCCTTGTCGTTCGGCGAAGCCCCGGAAAAGAAACATCCAGAACCCGAAGAAAAGCAAGGCGGGCAGGATCCACGACAGCATGGTGGTAAGCCAGTTGCTGTCGGTGCCGCCCGACACCTTCACGCCGGCCTTCTCGAAGGCTTCGGCCGCGGCCGGATCGACGCGCGCGGCGATGAAAACACTTTTGCCGTCCTGCGGCTGCTTGAACTGACCCTGGATGGTTGTTTCAGTCAGCGTGACGGAGGCGATCTTGCCCTCCCCGACCAGCCGCATGACGTCACTGTAGGAGAGCTGCGCGACGTCACGCCAGCCGAGCCACAGCTGGAACATGCCCATCAAGACCAGAGCGAGGATGAAATAACCGATGTTGAAACCGTGCTTCTTGTCCATAGACGTCTCCGGCGAAAATCTTGCTGTTCTAGGGCGGCGATCACCGGGAATGCCAACATAGGCGGACCGGTTCGCCTCTCGTGAGCGGCAAAAGCGAGGCACCGGAAAGCTGCTCCGATGCGTCCTCCACAGGCCTATGGAACCCTCGCATGGCCGAAACTTCAGCGCAGCCTATCCGCGTAGCGCCCCCCAGACTTTGAGCGAGATCAAGGATTGCCCGCTCCGGAGGACCTACACAACGCGCGCTGTTGCCGGGTGACCAATGGACGCTTCTCCGCCACCGAAATCCGATCTCCTGATTGAAACCAACCGGCTGTCAAAATCCTTCGCTGGCCGCGTGGTGGTGGACCAGGTCGACATGCAGGTTCGCGCCGGTGAGATTTACGGCCTGATCGGGCCGAACGGCGCGGGTAAATCAACGCTGATCAAGATGCTGACGACGCTACTGCCGCCAACCGGCGGTGACGCCTTGATCGCGGGCCTCAACCTGAGGCGCCAATCCAGGGAAGTGCGCGCCAGCATTGGTTACGTGCCTCAGCTCGTGTCCGCCGACGGCGCGCTCACGGGATACGAAAACCTCCTGTTGTCGGCTCGCCTCTACCTGATCCCGCGCGCTGAACGGGCGGCGCGCATCAAGGAAGCACTCGAAATGACGGAGCTCACGGAAGCAGCCGATCGCCTCGCGCAGAATTACTCAGGCGGCATGCTGCGGCGACTGGAGATCGCACAGAGCACCCTGCACCGCCCCCGCCTGCTCGTGATGGACGAACCTACGGTTGGTCTCGACCCGGTCGCGCGGGATATCGTGTGGGATCATGTGCGCGACCTGCGCGGCCGCTTCGGCACGACAATCCTGGTGACGACGCATGTCATGCAGGAAGTGGACGCGCTGTGCGATAAGGTCGGCATTCTCCACCGTGGAAAGCTGGTTGAAACTGGTACGCCCGCCGAGCTGAAAGCATCCATCGGACCTGAAGCAACGCTTGACGACGTTTTCGCCGCCATAGCCGGCAAAGACGCCGAAACTTCCGGAGATTACCGCGATATCCGCCAGGCCCGCAGGAGCGCCGTCAATGGCTAGCCCGATCGCCCCCGTGGCGAACTTCGCCACCCAAGTATATGCCGTCGCGGATGCCGAGATCAGGAAACTTCGTCATGATCCAAGCGAGCTCCTCACCCGGGCCATCCAGCCGGTGATCTGGCTGGTGCTGTTCGGCGAGGTAATGGCCCAGGTGCGCGGGCTCGCTTCGGGCAATGGCCCCTATCTCGACTTCCTAGCGCCAGGCATCCTTGCGCAGAGCGTTCTCTTTGCCGCGATTTTCTACGGCATCGCTGCCATCTGGGAGCGGGATCTGGGCGTGCTCCATCGCTACATGGTGAGCCCCGCGCCACGGAGCGCTCTGGTCATCGGCAAAGCGGTGTCGTCCGCCGTTCGCGGACTTTCGCAAGCCGCAATGGTCTATCTGCTTGCCCTCCTGCTGGGCATCGCGGTGGACCTCAACCCCCTGCGTCTGCTCGCGGCCATCGTAATGATCGCGCTCGGTTCGGGGTTGTTTTCGACATTCTCGCTCATCATCGCCTGTATCGTCAGGACTCGCGAACGCTTCATGGGCATCGGTCAGGTCCTGACCATGCCGATCTTCTTCGCCAGCAATGCGATATATCCCATTGACATCATGCCGAACTGGCTGAAGGTCGTTTCGCTCGCGAACCCCTTGACCTACCAGGTCGACGCGCTGCGCGCGCTCATGCTCACGGGCGGCGTCAGCAGATATGGCCTCGCCGTCGACTTCATCGTGCTTGCCGCCATCGCCGCGGCGATGACCGTGATCGCGGCGCGTATCTATCCGCGCTTGACAATGTAGCACCCAGGCTGTGACTAAACGCCCGCGGCCATGAACATCCTGGACAAGAATATCGACGAAGCCCCGGTCTCTTCCGGATTGCGACGTCTGGTCGGCCGCCTGAAGGAACACCCTCTCGCCCGCGTCGGTCCAGGTCTGATCACCGGCGTGGCCGATGACGATCCGAGCGGAATCGCGACCTACTCGCAGGCAGGGGCGCAATTCGGCCTCAACATGCTTTGGACGATGCCGCTTTGCTTTCCGCTCATGGCGGCGGTCCAATCGATGTGCGGACGGATCGGGCGCGTTACCGGAAAGGGGCTCGCCGCGAACATAAAGGCGTTCTTCCCGCCGGTGGTGCTCAAATTCGTAGTGGTCTTGCTCCTGATTGCGAACACGCTGAACATAGCCGCCGACATAGCGGCCATGGGCGAGGTTGCAGAGCTCGCCACTGGCCTGAACAGGCATCTGGCCACGCTGTTCTTCACCTCCGGCACGTTAGTCCTACAGGTGGTCGTCCCGTATCATCGCTATGTGAATTTCCTCAAATGGCTGACGCTATCGCTGCTCGCCTACGCCGCCGTGCTTTTCACGGTCCATGTCCCGTGGAACGAGGTGGCGCTTCGCACCGTATGGCCCAAGCTGTCGCTCGACTCCGGCACCGCCACCATGGCCGTGGCAATCTTCGGCACCACGATCAGCCCGTATCTGTTCTTCTGGCAGGCATCCGAGGAGGTCGAGGAGATGAAAGGCGACCCTCCCCTTATCGAGGATGCCACCAGATCGGGAACGGAACTGCGCCGATTGCGCTGGGACACCTGGAGCGGGATGTTCTATTCGGATGTGACCTCCTACTTCATCATCCTGGCGACTGCCGTGACGCTCCATGTTGCCGGTGTCACGAACATCGAGACCGCGGCGCAGGCTGCCAGCGCCCTGCAGCCGCTGGCAGGCGATTTCGCCTTTGCGCTTTTTGCGACCGGCATACTCGGTGTCGGACTGATCGGCGTGCCCGTCCTGGCGGGCTCGGCGGCATACGCGCTGGCGGAGGCGATGGGATGGCAGGAGGGCCTCGAGCTCAAGGCCAGCGATGCCCGCGGCTTTTACGGCGTCATCACCGTCAGCATCCTGGCCGCGCTGGTCATCCAGTATCTTCCCATCAGCCCGATGAAGGCGCTGTTCTGGAGCGCCGTCATAAACGGCGTTGTCGCGGTACCGCTCATGGTGGTGGTCATATTGCTGGCTTCAAGCCGCTCCGTCATGGGACCTTTCGCATCCGGCCGGGCGATCGTCATTCTCGGCTGGGTAGCAACGGCAGTCATGGCCGGAGCGTCGATCATGATGTTCCTGCCCGGCTAACGCAGCCGCCCGGAGGCGGGCAACGGTTCCGGATGGCATGCGTCAAAACAGAAGACACAGCGCGTCGCCTGAATCCGTCTCGGGCGACGCCTCGGGGGCCGGGCATTCTTGAGCCAAATCAAAGTGCGCCCGTTCGCCAGTCCTATTTTGAAACGAAGTTAGCCGAACCCATTCGGTTGGAATCAGGAAATGCAACCGTGCCATATGCGTCGATCGAGGACCTGCCTCCGCCAATCCGTGAGTATCTCCCCTTGCATGCAAGAGAGATCTACCGCTCTGCATTCAACAACGCCTGGGACGAATATGTCGACCGCGGCGAGAAGCGTGAGGAAATCGCCCACCGGGTCGCATGGGCCGCGGTGAAGCATCGCTACCGCAAGCAAGGGGACGCGTGGGTGCCGCTGTAAGCGATTCTTTTTCGATGCATTGACCGAAATCAAATTTTTCGCATCGAAATCCTTCATACGTGGCGCAATAAGTACTTAAGGTAATGCCGCTCAATGAGAAATGCCGTCGCGAGGCTTGTCGACACCTGCAATGCTGAGAGAAGCAAGGGATCGGACTTTCCAACCATCTGGAGAGATGTGCTGAAGGCGCATCCCTGCGTGCTCGGACAGCCGGTGCAAGACAGCGGGGAGGACGGCCCCCTGTTGAGGATTCCCTTGATCACCGGCCAGTCCCTCGTGTTCCTGGGTTCGCATTTTTCTCTTTGGTGAACTCCCCGCCGCCGGGCGGGCCTGAACGGTTTGGCCGCATTCTGCACAACTTGACGAGGATCAAGGTCATTGCGTTCCTGACCTGTCTTGATGCCGCCAGCAATCAGCGGGAGACGCCAAATGGTCGGCATTACCTTGAGCCCCGAGCAGATCCGAACCGCTCCGTCGACGGTCCGGCAATGGCTGGAACATGAGATCGCGCATTCGCTCAGACTGGGTCCGTCAGCGGAACCAACTGCGCCCGACGCACCGCATCTGGTTGCCTGCAGCCCACAGGAAGCAGTGGCGATCTATGCCTCGATCCGCAGCATGCTCCCCGTCGTCAACGTTTTCTTCGAGCTTGGCCGCGAGGGGACCATGATCGGCGACCAGGGCCTTGTTGCCTTCCGGCTTGCCGACATGCTTCGCGACACGCGCCTCCCCGATGCACGGCATCTCGCCACTTGCCTGGACGTGATCGACCGGGCCTTCCGCTTGGCGCGCCGCGACGATCACGCCGTGCTTTCGATCCTCGACGCCGGAGGGTACTGCGTCGTCGCCGAGGCGACCCGGCGAAGCGTGCTCGCCGTGTGGTCGCAGGAAATGGCGGTGCAGCAATTCCCGGACAGCGCGGCGCCCGAGGGCGCCGAGATTTCGCCGGCCGAACCCTTCTCGACTTCCGGCACGCTGCCGCCTCAATCCATTCACATGGGCCAGTCTCTCGCCGAGCAGGCTACACAGCCGAACGGCCGACGAAACTAGAGGACGACCGCGTCTCGCGACCGAAAGCAGGGATTCAACCCGGTCGCGAAACGCGGTCGATCCCCCGAATGCGTCGGTCGCCGGTCAACCGGCCGTCGACCAGATCGATGATGCGATCGCATTGGGCCGCGAGATCGTGGTTATGGGTGACGACCAGGAAGGTCGTGCCCCGTTGAAGGTTGAAGCGGCGCATCAACTCGAACACCCCCTGGGCAGAAGCCGTGTCCAGGTTTCCGGTCGGCTCGTCCGCCAGAACCAGGAGCGGATTCATGGCCAACGCACGCGCTATCGCCACTCGCTGCTGCTGGCCGCCAGACATGTTCATTGCGCGGGTATCGCGCCACTTGCCGAGGCCGACCTGATCCAGCAGTTCGTCGGCGCGCCTTTCCATCGGAGCGTCCGGCCGGCCGTGATCGACGAGCATCGGCATGATGACATTCTCGCGGGCCGTGAAGGCCGAGATGAGGTGATGATACTGGAACACGAAGCCGATCGAGTGTCCGCGCAGCCTCGTCAGCGCTGCTTCCGCCAGCGACGTCGTATCCTTACCATCGATGAACAAATGGCCCGATGTCGGGCGATCGAGCAGACCAACAATATTGAGAAGCGTGCTCTTGCCGCAACCCGACGGCCCCATCAGGGCGACAAATTCACCCGCCTTCATTACCAGGTCGATGCCATGCAACACCTCGGTCTCGACCGGGGTGCCGACATTATAGGACTTGCGGATACCATCCAGGACGAGAAGGTCAGCCACGGATCGCCTCCACCGGGTCAAGCCTGGCGGCCCGAAGGGCCGGGACCATTCCCGCAAGCACTCCGGTTATCGTGGCCAGCAGCGCCGAGAACAGAAAGAGGCTGGGTTCGACTACCAGCGGGAAGAGCTCAGCCCCGTTGGCCTGACGCGCGAGGCGATACCACGCGAACAACGCGATGCCGCCCATGAAGCTTCCGAAAAGCGACCCAAGAAAGCCCAGGACGCCGCCCTGGATAAGGAAGATGCGCAAGATCTTGCCGCGCGAACTACCCATGGCTCGCAGGATGCCGATGTCCTTGGAGCGCTGAAGCACGGAAACGATCAGGACCGCTGCTATGCCAAACGCCACCGAAAGCCCGACGAAGGAGCGAATGAGCAGGCTGGAGAGGGTCTGCGCCCAGATGGCCGTAAAGAACTGGGCATTGGTCACAATCCAACTTTCAGCTTTTACCGGTAGGACGGCGCCGATATCCTGGGCGACAGTCTCGGCCGCGTAGACATCGGCGACCGTGAGGTCGATTTCGGTGACGCCGCCGATCAGATTCAGCAGGCTCTGTGCCGTCCGCAGCTGGACATAGGTATTGCGCTCGTTGGCCCCCCTGTTGCCGAGGTCGAAAATGCCCCGGATGGTGAGGATGCGGCTTCCTCCGGGCCCCGTCGTGATGTTGAGCTTGTCGCCAACCGTCGCGCCGAGATCATTGGCGAGGTCGATGCCGACGAGAATGTCGTCGGTCCCGAGGCTGGGTTCGCCCGCAATGATGTAGTCCGGCAAGCGGACGATGCGGAAATAGTCGTCGGGCTCCATGCCCAGAATGCCGATGCTGCGGCTGGCGTCGCCGCGAACGGCGAGTGCCGAACCCGATACGGAAGGCGTTGCGACGACGATATCGGATCGAGCCCGCATGCTTGAAAGGACCGTCTGCCACTGGTCGAGCGACAGTATCCGCTGCGTGGGGCGCTGGACTATGGCAGCCTCGACCACCCCATCATCCCGCCGCAACGGGCGCGCGACCTCGTCCGGAGGCTTGAGCTGGATTTGCGGCTGCGAGGTGAGGACCCGGTTGGTGAAGTTCGTCTGGACACTGGTAAGCATCGCCGACATGAAAACGATCACGCCAACGCCGATGGCTATGCCACCCAGGATGAAACCCGTCTGCATACGCCCTTCGCTCAGGAAGCGCAGGGCGGCGATCCAGGCAAATGTCAGCCAGCGTCTCACGAATTCACCGGGCGGACGCGTTGGCCGGCCCTCACGCCTGCCGCGACAGGCACGACGAGGTCACCCTGCGCCAAGCCACCCAGGATCTCGACCTGATCGGCCGCACGTAGACCCAGCTGGACCGCCTGCTCGCGGACACGGCCATCCCGATACACCAGAACCCAAGGCGTCGCGGAAGTGGATTCGTGGATGACACGAGCAGGAACGATCAAGGTCGACGGCCTGCGGGCGACGGCGATGTCGACGGAGGTCGTCATGTCCTGGCGCAGATAGGCCGGCGGGTCAGAGACCGTGAGCTTCACCTCGACCGATGCGCGGGTAATGTCCACGGAGGGATTGATAAAGGTCAGCCTGGCATCGAAAAGCTTGTCTGGGTAGGCATCTGCGGAGGCCCGCGCGGACTGGCCCAATTCAAGCAGGCCGAGGTTCTTCTCGTCGATCTGCAACACCAGCTCCGTGTCGCCGCTTGGCGCGAGAACGAGCAGCGTCGTCCCCGGCTGCACTACGGCTCCACGCTCGACGTTGCGCGTTATGAGAACTCCATCGCGAGGCGATCTTATCGTTGCGTAGTCAAGACGAGCCTTGGCGGTGGCGAGGTTGGCTTCGGCCTGGTTGAGCGCGGTCTCCGCCATGACATAGTCGCTTCCGCCGGGCCGCGACGTGTAAACCTGCAATTCGGCCGTGCGGACCTGCGATTGCGCGACATCGAAGTTCTTGGTGGCTTCGTCCAGGGTTTGCTTGGTGCCGAAACCGGACCTGAACAGATCTTCGGCGCGCTGGTAGGCGGCCCGAGCGTCGACAAGATTGGCTTCAGCCTGTTTCTGCGCCTGCTCGGCCGCCGGAAGCGTGAGTTCCCGCATCTGACGGACTCGCGCCTCGGCTTCCGCCACCGCGCCTTCTGCGGCAACCACCGCCGCATTCAGTTCGCTAGGCTCGAGCACGACAAGCGGCTGTCCCTGTTTGACGCTCTGGCCTTCGCTGACCAGGACATCCCGGACAGTGCCGGTGATCTGACTTGCAATGTTCACGCGGTATGGGGACTCCACATGGCCGCTGGCGACCACCGTTTTCACGAGGTCGCCGCGCACCACCGGATAAACAACCACAGCGGGGCCGACGAGCCAGCGAGCAAGCAGCCATGCCGCCAGGGCGACGGCGACCAACAGCGTGGCGATAGGCCATTTGTTGGCGGACACAAATACCAGGAAAGTCCGCCTTGAGGATCCCAAGGTGCCGGGGTTGAACTGTGTGTTTGTCTGCAGCATCTGGATCTCGTCCAAGCATTTCGTGGCATGCTAGGCCAGAGTCGCGGCGGACGTTTTGCGTCAGATCAATTGCCCTTGGGTCTGCTCCAACCGACCGCCTGCGCCCAGACCGCCGGCGAGATCGTTCAGCGGCTTGACAGGCTGTGCTTGCTAGTCAGCGCCCGCGACCGATCATCTTTTTCCAAGCAGTCCGCCTTTGTGGTCGCCGGACGGCGGACAGGAGCATTATTGATGCAGTTTATGAGAATTGGGCTGGCGTTGACCATGCTGGCCGTTGCGGCGCCGGCGTTTGCGGATTCCAAGGTCAACGTCTAATTGTGGGACAAGAATGGCGACATGAACGCCGACGCCAAGATGGGGATGGGCATGCCGGCGAACATGAGCATGGCAATGATGAAGATCCAGGTCGACAAGCAGGTCGTGCCGGCTGGCAAGGTGACCTTCGAAGTGACCAACACCTCCAAAGCCGCGGTCCACGAAATGATTGTCGTGCCCGTCACGGATCCAAAAAAGACGACGCTGCCCTATATTTCGAACGAGAACCGTGTCGATGAAGATGCGGCCGGCCACCTGGGCGAGGTCTCCGAACTCGATCCGGGCAAGTCGGGTTCGCTGACGCTCGACCTCAAGCCGGGCTTCTATGCGGTCTTCTGCAACATCCCCGATCATTTCATGAACGGCATGTGGGCCACTATCAAGGTTCAGTAAGACGACACCGAGCACGCCCGGCGACAAACCGCGGCGTGCTCGCCAGCCAAGCACGGTCGCGAACTGTGAGACATCGTCGCAATGGGGATTGCCACCGTGCGCGGCCTCCGGTCGATCGAGTCAGGCGGTTTCTATGGCGCTTTTGATCGACATCACCGAATGCTTGACGAAGTCCTTGGCGATCTCGCCGACGAGTTTGGCGCTCAATGACGGCTGATAATGCCTCCGCATCTCACCAAGAGTGCGCGGATCGGCGATCACCAGTATTTGCTCGCAGGCTTTCTCGCCGGCCTTGTGGTTGAGAAAGTTTGCGATCGATGCGGCAAAATCGTCTTCACCCAGCCGCGACTCGTCGGGATTGGCGGTTGAGCTCCGATGTCTGCCGCCGGATCCGGCGTGGGCTACTTCAAGCACCGAATCCTCGACTTCGATCAGGTCGAGATGAGGTTCGTGCCCCTTATTGTGAAACAGCCGCAGGCTTTTGCCATCCGTAACCGCAACGAGGGTGCCGTTATTCAGGATCATGTGTTTCTCCAAGGTCGGATCAGCCGAACAACTCCGTCGCCGTCCGATCATTTCACTGCTGTTGCAGGGCAGGTAAGCCCGGATCGCCTCGCATCGCTTTGACCTTGATCAAAGCCAGCCAAGGCGATGCAGTGACGGGCTAAGTCGGGCAGAAGGCGGAATGCAGCGCCTCGATCACAGTCAGCACCTCCGGGCGGGTTATCCGGTAGTGGACCGTCGTCCCTTCGCGGCGGGCCTCGACCAGCCCATCGGCCCTTAGCCGCATAAGCTGCTGAGACATCGGCACCTGATCGATGTCCAGGATCTCCCTCAGTTCAGCTACGGAGCGCTCCTCATTGCCGAGCGCGCATAGCACCAGCAATCGCTGCGGGTGCGACAGGCTCCGAAGCAATTCCGCCGCCTTGTCCGAGGCCGGGATCAAATCAAGTACATTCATACTCTTGAATTTATAATCTTTGAATGTTAGATGCAAGCTCGCCATCCGGGCTCCGCCGAAGCCATACCTTACAACCGCGCCGGCCCGTTTGGAAATTGAGCCTGATCAACGCAGAGCGCGGGCTCTCCAGTGCAGGATACTGCGAAAGATCAACCAGCGGGAGGATCATCATGTCACACATCGTCGTCCTTGGAGCAGGTCTCGGCGGCACCATCATGGCATACGAAATGCGCGACAAGCTGCGCAGCGACGACCGATTGAGCGTCGTCACGCTGGGCACGTCCTATTCCTTTGTGCCCTCCAATCCCTGGGTGGCCGTCGGATGGCGGGAGCGCGACGACGTCACCGTCGATCTGGCGGACACCTTCAAGCGTCGCGGCATCGCTCTGCGCCCTGAAGGCGCGAAGAAGGTGCATC
Organism: Mesorhizobium sp. WSM4976; assembly: GCF_029625685.1. NCBI lineage: Bacteria > Pseudomonadati > Pseudomonadota > Alphaproteobacteria > Hyphomicrobiales > Phyllobacteriaceae > Mesorhizobium > Mesorhizobium sp. WSM4976. The sequence continues at coordinate 243,831 of NZ_JARTVT010000001.1, read as the reverse complement.
CGAAGGAAAACCGGATCGAGCTCAACGACGGCTCGTTCGTCGACTACGACTATCTGGTCATCGCAACCGGCCCCGACCTTGCCTTCGATGAGGTGCCGGGGCTCGGACCCTCGGGTCACACACAGTCGATCTGCCATATCGATCATGCCTTGGCGGCCAAGGGCAAATTCGACGAGTTGGTCAGAAAGCCGGGGCCGATCGTCGTCGGCGCGGTTCAAGGCGCCTCGTGCTACGGGCCGGCCTATGAATTCGCCTTCATCCTGGACACCGCGCTGCGCAAGGCCAGGGTGCGCGACCAGGTGCCGATGACCTTCGTGACGCCCGAGCCCTATATCGGCCATCTTGGCCTGGACGGCGTCGGCGACACCAAGGGCCTGCTCGAAAGCGCCATGCGCGAGCGGCACATCAAGTGGATCACCAATGCCAAGGTGACTTCGGTCGATGCCGATGCGATGCATGTCGAGGAAGTCAACGAGGATGGATCGACCAAGGCCAGGCACGATCTGCCGTTCGCCTTCTCCATGCTGCTGCCAGCCTTACGCGGCGTTCCGGCGGTGACGGGCATCGAGGGCCTTGTCAATCCACGCGGCTTCGTGACCATCGACAAATACCAGCGCAATCAGGCCCATCCGAACATCTTTGCGATCGGTGTCTGCGTCGCCATACCGCCGGTCGGCAAGACACCGCTGCCGGTCGGCGTCCCGAAGACCGGCTTCATGATCGAATCCATGGTGACGGCCACGGCCGAGAACATCGCGGCATTGCTGCGCGGCAAGGAGCCCAAGGCCGTGGCTACGTGGAACGCGGTGTGCCTGGCCGACTTCGGTGACGAAGGCATCGCCTTCGTGGCGCAGCCGCAGATCCCGCCGCGCAACGTCAATTGGTCCTCGCAGGGCAAGTGGGTCCATGCGGCCAAGGTCGGCTTCGAAAAGTACTTCCTTCACAAGGTCCGGCAGGGAAAGAGCGAGACCTTCTACGAAGGGCTGGCGCTCGACATTCTCGGCATCAAGAAGCTCAAGGCAATCCATATCGAGCCGGCGGAATAGCAAAGGCTCGCATCTCAGGAGACGTGAAATGACCATCGACAAGGCCGTTCTGATGTTTGCGGGGTTCGTTGTGCTGATCTCGCTGACGCTCGGCATCTATTCTTCGCCCTACTGGTTCCTGCTGACCGCATTCGCCGGACTGAACATGGTCCAGGCCTCGATCACCGGCTTCTGCCCGGCGGCGATTGTGTTCAAGAAACTCGGCTGCAAAGCGGGCGTCGCATTCAAGTAGGGGCCGGGGTTTCAAGGACCCCCATCACCAGCGGGAGACGCGGGACGCGCCTCCCGGACCAGTTCAACGACCGGAAACAGCGCAATGCGGACCAAGATATCGGCCCTCGCCACCATTTTTCTGATCGGCACCACATCTCTTGCGGTATCGAATGCGAAGGCTGCGGAATTCACGGTGAAGGCCACCACCGTGACCGAAATGAAGGCCGTCTACGGACAGGTAGAAAGCCGTACCGTGGTGCCGGCGCGCGCCCGCATATCGGGAACCATCAGCGAGGTCCGCGTCTCCGAGGGCCAAGAGGTGCATCAGGGTGATCTGATCGCAACCGTGGTCGACGACAAGCTCGCGCTCCAGCTTCGCGCCGCTGATGCCAAGATTGCGGCACTGAACTCGCAACTCGACAACGCCCGCGTCGACATGCAGCGCGCGCAGGATCTGCTGACCAAGGGTGTGGCCGCGCAGAGCCGGGTCGACGCCGCGCGGCTGCAACTCGACGTCACGACAAACCAGCTCGCGGCGGCAGTCGCGGACAAGGCCGTCATCGAACAGAGCGCCACGGAAGGACAGACGCTGGCGCCGGCCACCGGGCGGGTGCTTACCGTTCCGGTTACCGCCGGCTCGGTTGTCATGGCCGGCGAGACAATCGCCCGCGTTGCTTCCGGCCAGTACTATCTTCGCCTGTCGCTGCCGGAACGCCATGCCGCCGAGATCGCTGAAGGCGCCTCCGTCGAGATCGGCGAACGCGGGACCGGGTCGAATGCCGGCTTCGTCAAGGCTCGCGAGGGGCGCATCGCGAAGGTCTACCCGGAGATCGAGAGCGGCCGGGTCATCGCCGATGTCGAGGTGGCCGATATCGGCACCTATTTCGTCAACGAGCGCACGCTGGTGTCGATTCCGGTCGGCAAGCGTGCCATGCTCGGGGTTCCGCCGGAAGCGGTACGCACAATCCATGGGATAGATTATGTCACCGTTGAGACGGCAAACGGCCAGCTCGACGTTGCCGTTGTTCTCGGCGAACGGTTTGAAGATGCCGGTCAGGCGCGCATCGAGGTGCTGACCGGCCTCACGGACGGCGACAAGGTCGTCCTGCCATGAAGCTCGGCATCGCCGGCGGTCTCACCCGCTCTTTCATCGGTTCGCCTCTGACGCCGCTCTTCCTCCTGGCGGCGCTTGCCCTCGGCCTGGTTGCGCTGATCACGTTGCCGCGCGAGGAGGAGCCGCAGATCTCCGTGCCGATGGTGGACATCCACGTCCAGGCCAACGGGCTCAAGGCGGAGGACGCGGTCAAGCTCGTCACCGAGCCACTCGAGACCATCGTCAAGAGCATCGACGGCGTCGAGCATGTCTATTCGCAGACCGTGGACGACGGCGCCCTGGTGACGGCCCGCTTCAAGGTGGGCACCAGCTCGGACGCCGCCGTGCTGCGCGTGCACGACAAGGTGCGCGCCAATCTCGACCGGATCCCTGTCGGCATCCCGGAGCCGCTTATCGTCGGCCGAGGCATCGACGATGTTGCCATCGTGGTGGTGACTATGACGCCGACACCGGAGGCGGCCGGCCGGTATTCCTCGGCCGAACTGACCCGCCTGGCGCGCGAGCTGCAGGTCGAGGTGGCAAAGCTGCCCGATATCGGGCTGACCTATATCGTCGGCGAGCAGCCGGAGGAAATCCAGGTAGAGCCCGATCCGGAGAAGCTCTCGCTCTATGGGATCACGCTGCAGCAGCTGACCGCCAAGATCTCCGGCGCCAACCGCTCCTTCCAGCTCGGCACGGTGCGCGAGCAGGGCAAGCAGCAGGTGCTGGTCGCCGGCCAGACGCTGCAGGGGCTTTCCGACATCGGCAATCTGCTGCTGACCGCCCGCGACGGCCGGCCGGTCTATGTGCGCGACGTGGCCAACATCGTGCTGGCAACCTCGCCCGCCGAAAACCGCGTCATGACCATCACCAAGACCGGCAACGGCCTGGAGCGCGCGCCGGCCGTCTCGCTCGCCGTCGCCAAGCGGCCCGGGACCAACGCCGTCGTCATCGCCGATACCATCGTCAAGCGCCTCGAGCAGGCGCGCGGACAGATCTTTCCCAAAGATGTCTCGATGACCGTCACTCGCGACTATGGCGAGACGGCAAACGAAAAGGCGAACGAACTTCTCTTCCACCTCGGCCTGGCGACGATCTCCATCGTCGTGCTGGTCGCCGTCGCCATCGGCTGGCGCGAGGCGCTGGTAGTGGCGGTCGTCATCCCGACGACGATCCTGCTCACGCTCTTTGCCTCCCGCATCATGGGCTATACGCTCAACCGCGTCAGCCTGTTCGCGCTCATCTTCTCGATCGGCATCCTGGTCGACGACGCCATCGTCGTCATCGAGAACATCGCCCGCCACTGGGCCATGGATGACGGGCGCTCACGGAGCGCCGCCGCCGTCGATGCCGTCGCGGAGGTCGGCAACCCGACGATCGTCGCCACGCTGACGGTCGTCGCAGCCCTTCTGCCGATGCTTTTCGTGTCGGGCATGATGGGGCCGTATATGAGCCCCATCCCGGCCAATGCCTCGGCGGCGATGCTGTTTTCCTTCTTCGTCGCCGTCATGCTGACACCCTGGCTGATGATGAAGCTTGGCCGTCAGCACCACGCGGCCGGGGGACAGGGTGGCCATGGCGGCGGGCATATAGGGGCGCTGGGACGCGCCTATGTCGCGGTCGCCCGGCCAATCTTGAAGTCGCGCCTGCGCGCCTGGATGTTCCTGCTCGTCGTCGGCGTGGCGACACTGTCTTCGATGGCGCTGATCTACACCAGGCATGTGACGGTGAAGTTGCTTCCCTTCGACAACAAGACCGAGCTGCAGGTGGTCGCGGATTTGCCCAAGGGCTCGTCCGTCGAGGACACGAACCGGCTGCTGCAGGCAGCGGTCGACCGCTTGGCGGGGGTGCCGGAGATCGTTTCCTTCCAGACCTATGCGGGTACCGCCGCCCCCTTCAACTTCAACGGGCTGGTGCGCCACTACTACCTGCGTTCCGGCCCGGAGCAAGGCGACGTCACCGTCAACCTTGTGCCGAAGGGCGAGCGCAGCCGCGCAAGCCACGCCATCGCGCTGGACCTGCGCGAACGCCTGAAGGGGATGACCATGCCGACGGGCACCGTCATCAAGGTGGTCGAGCCGCCGCCCGGCCCGCCGGTGCTGGGCACGCTGCTGGCCGAAATCTACGGGCCGGACGCCGAAACCCGCCGCGCCGTCGCGGCGAAGGTGCGCGAGACCTTTTCGGGCGTGCCGTTCATCGTCGACGTCGACGACAGTTTCCACAACCAGCCGCAAAGGCAAAGGCTGTCGATCGATCAGGACAATCTCGAATATTACAAGGTCGAGCAGTCGGACGTTTACGACTCGCTGGGCTATCTCTTCGGTGGCACCACGGTCGGCTACTCACATCGTGGCGGCGGGCGCTACCCCATCCCGATCCGCATCGCCCTGTCGAAGGGTGACGGCGTCGTCGACCAGCGCGCGTTGGCGACGCCGGTGCCGGCCAACGCCTTGCCCGGCGCCCGCGACGTGGTCGAGCTCGGCGACGTGGCGCGCCTGGCGAGCGAACCAGCCTCATACCCGATCTTCCGGCACAACGGCCGCCCCGCCGAAATGGTGATGGCGGAACTCGCCGGCGCCTTCGAAGCACCAGTCTACGGCATGCTCGCCGTGAACGACGCCATCGCCAAGGCGGATTGGGGGACGCTGCCGAAGCCGGAGATCGCGCTGCACGGCCAGCCGGACGACGAATCGAAGCCGACGCTGCTGTGGGACGGCGAATGGGAGGTGACCTGGGTGACGTTCCGCGACATGGGAGCAGCCTTCATGGTCGCGATCCTCGGCATCTACATCCTGGTCGTCGCGCAGTTCGGTTCCTTCAGGCTGCCCCTGGTGATCCTGACCCCCATCCCGCTGACGCTGATCGGCATCATGCTCGGCCATTGGGCCTTCGCCGCGCCCTTCACAGCCACTTCGATGATCGGCTTCATCGCGCTGGCCGGCATCATCGTGCGCAACTCGATCCTACTGGTCGATTTCATCCGCCACTCCGGCGGCACCGGGCGGCCGCTGGTCGATATCCTGCTCAAGGCCGGCGCGATCCGCTTCAAGCCGATCCTGCTCACCGCGCTCGCGGCCATGATCGGGGCGGCGGTGATCCTGACCGACCCCATCTTCCAAGGACTGGCTATCTCGTTGCTGTTCGGCCTCGCCTCCTCCACGCTGCTGACGGTGCTGGTCATCCCGGCAATCTACGTGGCGCTGCGTGGCGGACCGGCCGCCGGTCCCCCGCGGGTCGAACCCGTCGAAGCACCACCTGCGGAGTAAATCGAAGCTATTCGAAAGAGTAAGTGAATCCTTCCGCCGAGGCGCCGACGGTGACTTTCGTCATCTTCATGCCCTCGAGCGATCGGTTGAGCACGCCGCGGCTCAGCTCCGGCAGCAGCGTGTTGGTGAGGATGGCGTCGATCATGCGCCCGCCGGATTCGATCTCGGTGCAGCGCGCCTTGACCAGCTCCATCACGCCGTCGCCGATCACCAGCTCGGCGTCGTTGGTTGCCTTGAGGCGGCGCGCGATCTTGCCAAACTGGTGACGGGCGATCGCCTCGATCATCGCATCCGACAGCGGATAATAAGGAATGGTGACGACGCGGCCGAGGAAGGCGGCCGGGAACACTTTCAGTAGCGGCGGGCGCAAGGCCGTGTCGAGATCGTCGATGCCGGTACGCACAGTGCCGTTCCTGGTGCGGTCCATGATGACATCGGAACCGACATTCGAGGTGAGCAGGATCAGCGTGTTCTTGAAATCAATGCGACGGCCCTCGCTGTCGTCCATCATGCCCTTGTCGAAGACCTGGAAGAAGATCTCGTGCACGTCCGGGTGCGCCTTCTCGACCTCGTCGAGCAGGATCACCGAATAAGGTTTCCTGCGCACGGCCTCGGTCAGGATGCCGCCCTTGCCGTAGCCGACATAGCCGGGCGGCGCGCCCTTGAGCGTCGAGACCGTGTGAGCTTCCTGGAACTCGGACATGTTGATCGAGATCAGGTTCTGCTCGCCGCCATAGAGCGTCTCGGCCAGCGCCAGCGCGGTTTCGGTCTTGCCGACGCCGGAGGGCCCGCAGAGCAGGAACACGCCGACCGGTTTTTCCGGCGCGCCGAGGCCGGCGCGGCTGGTCTGCACGCGCCTGGCGATCATTTCCATGGCATGGTCCTGACCGACTACGCGTTCGGACAGGGTAGCGGCGAGCCTGAGGGCCTTCTCGGTCTGGCTGGAGAGCATGCGTCCGGTCGGAATACCGGTCCAATCCTGCACCACGGCGGCAACCGCATTGCGGTCGACCGACGGTAGGATGAGAGGTGTCTCGCCCTGCGCGGCGGCAAGTTCGGCCATCAGTACACGCAACCGCGCCAGGTCGGCGGCAGCTTCATCCGTTGGCTCGGCGGAAGCTGTTTCGGCCTTTGCGGCCTTTGCCCCTTTGGCCTTCGAGGTCTTGGCCTTCTTGGCCTCGGCAGCCCTGCCGTCGCCAGTCTTTCTCTCGGGAGCCTTTTGCTCGGACGCCTTTGCCCCGCCCTCCGCAGTCTCGGTCCCGCCAGTCTCCTCAGCCGGCTCCTCGTCGAGCGGCACCCCCTCGCCGCGCAGTTTCGCGCGCAGGTCGAGGATCTCGGCCACCAAAGCCTTCTCCCGATCCCACCGCGCCTGGGCGGCGGCTAAAGCGGTCTCGGTTTCCGCGAGCCCGGCATCGACACGGGCCTGCCGGTCGGCCACGTCGATGCCGATCGCCGCCTCGCGGCCGATGATGCCGCTCTCGACTTCCAGCGCCTGGCGACGGCGCAGCATATCCTCAACTTCGGCGGGCGTCGCATGCTGCGAGACCGCGACGCGGGCGCAGGCAGTATCGAGCAGGCTGACTGCCTTGTCGGGCAATTGCCTGGCCGGGATGTAGCGATGCGAAAGCGAGACAGCCGCCTCGATCGCCTCGTCCAGGATCTGCACCTTGTGGTGCTGCTCCAGCACGCCAGCGACGCCGCGCAGCATCAGCACGGCCACGGCTTCCGACGGCTCGTCGATCTTGACCACCTGGAAGCGACGGGTCAGCGCCGGATCCTTCTCGATGTGCTGCTTGTATTCGGCCCAGGTCGTAGCGGCGATGGTGCGCAGCTCGCCCCGCGCCAGCGCCGGCTTCAGCAGATTGGCGGCATCGCCGGTACCGGCGGCCCCGCCGGCGCCGATCAGCGTGTGCGCCTCGTCGATGAACAGGATGATCGGCGTCTCCGAGGCCTGGACCTCGTCGATAACCGCTTTCAGCCGCTTTTCGAACTCGCCCTTGACGCTGGCGCCGGCCTGCATCAACCCAACGTCGAGCATGCGCACGCTGACATTCTGAAGCGTCGGCGGCACGTCGCCCTGGGCGATGCGCAACGCAAATCCCTCGACCACCGCCGTCTTGCCGACGCCCGCCTCGCCGGTCAGGATCGGGTTGTTTTGCCGGCGTCGCATCAGGATATCGACGATCTGTCTTATTTCGGGATCGCGGCCGACGACCGGATCGATCTTGCCGTCCCGGGCGCGCTGGGTGAGGTCGGTGGCGTATTTGGCCAAAGCCGAATCCCCGCCCGGGCCGCGCTTGACCGGCGTTTCCGCAGCGGCCGCGGCGGGCGGTGAGCCGGTTTCGAGCGAGCCTTCGGTGACGTCGGCGAAGCGGGAAATGACGCCATCGGCGTCGATCTTATCGAATTCGGCGCTGATTTTCGACACTAGGCCTTCCAGCGCCGGCGTCCTCAGACACGCAAGCAGGATATGGGCGCTGCGCACCTCCTCCACCCCGAACTCCAGCGTCGCCAGGTTCCAGCCCTCCTGGATGGCGTGGAAGATGTGGTCGGAGAACTCCTCCACCGAAGTGGCGCCATAGGGCAGCTTGTCGATGGCGCGGGTCATGTCGGCCGTCAGCCGGCTGACATCCAGTCCGGCGTCCGCGACGATCATCTGCACGTCCGAGCGCTCGGACAGCACCAGCTGCTGGATGAAGTGGGCGAGCTCGACATAGGGATTGCCGCGCAGCTTGGCCGTGTCGGCCGCGGCCTTGAAGGCGCGCACCCCCGTGGCGTTGAGCTTGGCGACCAGTTCCTTCCGCTTGAAGCTCTGCGATGACCGGCGCTGTTCCATCGAACCTGCTCCCGCAACCTGCCGACCCATACCCTGCCATATAAGCGGCTGCTTGACAAAGCCGCGTGGCGGATAAGGCCTTGAATTTATCCGGGCGGCACCGCCCGGTTACACAAGCCTTGCAAACTCGTGGCAACAAACATGGATTGCCGTCCCGACTATGCGAGCCATTTCACATACCGGGTCCGACAATCGCGCAATGGGTTTCGCCGAGAAAGCGGCTGCGTTTAGCTTCCGTTAGTTTTTGCGCAGGTGCTCAATTGTCGTCGCGTGAGGCCGGTGATAACGTTACGTCACATAGGGGTCTCAGGGCCGCTGGCTGGGGGTTGGTGTGATTGATCTCGCACTCTGGCTGAATCCTCTGAACGGTGAGAAGCCGTCGGGAGAGGACTTGCGCAACGACCCGGCCTTTCATGAGCTGGAGCGCCTGACCGAGCCTCAGCTCAAAGTCGTTCATGACGGCAACAGCAAGCCTACCTCGCAATCCAGTTCGGTCGACTGGACGGCCGTGTTGGAAAAAGCCGAGGAACTGCGCCCGCGCGGGCGGGATCTGCGACTGCTGGTCATCGTTGCCCGGGCCTTGGCCAACGAGGAAGGGCTGGCCGGCCTCGCCCAGGGCCTGACACTCATCGCCAGGACCTTCGAACAATACTGGGACACGATGCACCCTGCGCTGCGGACGGGCGCGCCGCGCGAGGCCGCCCTGCGCCGCATCAATGCGCTGCTCGACCTGCAAAATGGCCAGGAAGGCCTGCTGGCGAATCTCAGGCAGGCGGTGTTCTTCTCGCCGCGCGCGATCGGGCCGATCAGTGGCCGGGACCTCGAACAGGCAGCGCTCGACGAACGCGTCATGCTCCAGGAGGCTGCCTCCGGCCTCGGGACCGCCGAAAAGGCGGCGCTGACGAGCGCCCACAACCAGTTGTTGAACCGGGTGCGCACCGGATGCGCGGCGCAGATCGATCAAGCGGTGGATGCGATGACGTCCCTGCTGGCCGACGCGCGTGCGGCGATCGCCGCTCTCGAGGCGGTGGACACCGCGCTCAACGCCCGCATCGAAGGCAATGGCGCCACCGTCCCGGAATTGAAGAAGTTCCTGCAGCGTTTGCTGACGACGCTGGAGCGGAATTCCAGCGCCGGCACCCAAGTGGCGAATGGTGCCGCGAAAACCTCCCCACAGCCGGCGCAGCCGGCATCAACGCCCGCCCGAAACGGTCATGGAGCCGAGCCGATGGCAAGTGTGGCAAGCCCAGTGGAAGCGAGCGCCGGCCTGCCGGACCGGATCAACTCGCGCGACGAAGTCGTCAAATGCCTGGACCTCGTCGTCGCCTTCTACGACCGCACCGAGCCGTCCAGCCCCATCCCGCATCTCGCCCGGCGGGTGCGCCGGATGGTGCACATGGATTTCGTAGAACTGATGGAAGATCTCGCCCCGTCGGGGCTGAAGGAATTCCGGCTGCTTGCCGGTGTCCCGGATCCCAAGAAGCCGGCCTAGAAGGATGAAAGGTAACAAGCATGCCAGCAGAGAGCAAAGCGAAGGTCATCGAAAGAAACCGCGCGCCGCGCGTGCAAATCGCCTATGACGTCGAAACCTACGGCAGCCCGACCACGATAGAACTGCCGTTCGTCATGGCCGTGATGGCCGATCTTGCCGGCGCTTCACAGACCAAGGAAGCGTCGAAATCGGTCCTCGACCGCAACTTCGTCGAAACCGACGCCAACCGCTTCCCGAAATTCATGGAAGCGATGGGGCCCCGCGTGAAGGCGCGGGTGAAGAACACGCTGCCGCAGGCCGAGGGCCAGGAGCGGGACGAAGAGCTCGCCATCGACCTCACCTTCTCCAAGATGGGCGACTTTGCGCCGGACAAGATCGCCGAGCAGGTCCCGCAGCTGGCCGAGATCCTGAAGATGCGCCGTCAGCTCGAGGAGCTGCTCGGCTTCATGGACGGTCGCGTCGACGCGGAAAAGCGCATCGCGCAGCTTCTGAACAACGAGCCGCTGCTGAGCAAGATCGCCAGCCAGGCGATGGATGACGGCAAGGGCGAGGAGTAAGTCATGGCCGAACAGCAAAAGACCGCAGCCGCCACCGCCGAGGCGGAAGCCATCGATCTCGGCGAATTCAGCGGACTCCTTGAAAAGGATTTCAAGGTCAAGAAGGACGACAGCGAAAAGCTGCAGCAGTTGGTGCGCAACCTGGCGCTGGCCGCCCAATCGCGCTCCGAGACGACGACGATCTCGTCCAATGCGATCAAATCGATCAAGTCGCTGATCGCCGGCATCGACAAGATGCTGACCACGCAAGTCAACGAGATCCTGCATGCGCCGGAAGTGCGCGAGATGGAAGGCACGTGGCGCGGCCTCTGGTACCTGATCAACAACACCGAGACGGACACCAAGCTCAAGATCCGGGTGATGAACATCTCCAAGGAGCAGCTGGCCGACACGCTGGAAGACTATGAAGGCCAGATGTGGGACCAGAGCCCGATCTTCAAGAAGGTCTACACGGACGAGTATTCAATGCTGGGCGGCGAGCCGATCGGCTGCATCATCGGCGCCTACGAATTCTCCAACCACCCGCGCGACGTCGGCCTGCTGCGCAACATTTCGGGCGTCTGCGCCTCGGCGCATACGCCGTTCATCGCGGCGGCCTCGCCGCGGCTGTTCCGCATGGACAGCTGGCAGGAACTGCCCAACCCGCAAGACCTGCAGATGATCGTCAACAACCCCGCCTATTCCTCCTGGCAGTCGCTGCGCGAAAGCGAGGACGCCCGCTATATCGGCCTCACCATGCCGCGCGTGCTGGCACGACTGCCCTACGGCTCGGAGACGGTCCCGGTGAAGGGCTTCACCTTCGAGGAGGAGGTGGGCGGCGACCACAACAAATATGTCTGGATGAACGCCGCCTTCCCGATGGGCGTCAACATCAACCGCAGCCACAAGCTCTATGGCTGGGGCACGCAGATCCGCGGCGTCGAGAACGGCGGCACGGTGCTCAACCTGCCGGTGCACGCCTTCCCGACCGACGACGGCTCGATCGCGATGAAATGTCCGACCGAGGTCGCCATCGACGACCGGCGCGAGGCGGAGCTGGCGAAGCTCGGCCTGATGCCGATCCTGCATCGCAAGAACACCGACCTTGCGGCCTTCATCGGTGCCCATTCGCTGCAGGACGACGAGACGCGCGCCGGGCGCCTGGTCGATCCGGACGCGCAGTCGAACGAGCGACTTTCCGCCAACCTGCCTTATCTGTTCCCGGTCTCGCGCTTCGCGCATTACCTCAAGGCGATCGCGCGCGACAAGATCGGTTCGTTCAAGGAACGCACCGACATGGAGATCTGGTTGACCGAATGGATCAACCGGTACGTTCTGGCCAACCCGGCCTTTGCAGACGACAAGGCGCGCGCCAAGCGTCCCCTTGCCGCGGCCGAGGTCCAGGTCGACAGCGTCGAAGGCCGGCCCGGCTACTACAATGCCCGTTTCTACCTGCGTCCGCACTACCAGCTGGAAGGCATCAACGCCTCACTCCGGCTGGTATCGGAACTGCCGTCAGTGAAGGGCTGAAATTGCAGCAGCGTCATATTGTTTTGTTTGAAAGCGGTGGAGAAAGACAATGGCTACAACAACGAAGATCGATGGTTTTTTGAAGGTTCCGGACATCAAGGGTCCGAGCAAGCGCGACGGCCATGAGGACGAAATCGAAGTTCACGGCGTCGAGTACAAGATGGTTGCGCCCTACGACCCCAATTCCCTCTCGCGCCGCGGTCGTGTCGCGCTCGGCATGATCAAGTTCACCAAGCATTACGACAAGTCCTCGCCTTACCTGAAGAAGGCGCTGTTCGAGAACAAGGCTCTCGACGAGGTGAAATTCTCGGCGCGGCGTACCATAGACGGCGAGACCAGCGACTATCTGGTGGTGACGCTAACCGACGCCTCGATCATGGAATACGACATGACACAGGCCGACGACGAGGCGGACCTGATCGAGGAAGAAGTCAGCTTCGCCTACAAGAAGATCAAGTTCGTCTACAATAAGGACGACGAAATCGAAATGGACGTCTATGTCGGCAAGTGAGGCCAGGCTGCCCGGCCGGAACAAGGCGCAGCTTGCCGGCAGTTCACGGGCAAAGCGCGAGGCGGTCCAGCCCTCCCTCTGGGACCGCCTCGTCAACGACTTGCCCGGGCTGACGTCGGAGATCGATGGGCTGCGTCGCCTGCTGGAAGAAGAACTCGGCGCGGAGCGCGTCGAGGCTCTTCTTGCCGGCAGCGCGCGCTCTATCGATGCCGATGCCGACCTCACGGCCGAGCAAAAACGGCGACTGCACAGGCTGGTCTTCCAGACCGAGCATCGCGCCGAAATCGAAAGCCGCGGCGTGGTGGTGTCGGCGCGCGTGCTGCGCGAAGCCGTGCGGCGCGACATCGAGGCACTGTTCAACACCGAGCGCTTCGAGTCCGTGCCGATGCTCTCCGACTTCGAGCACGAACAGCCCTTGGACGAACTTCCGCCGCTGGCCGACTTTCCGGAAGTGCGCCGCAGCGTCGTCAATTACGGCGTGCCGTCCTTTTCCGGCCGTTCGTCGCGCGATTTCGACCGAGACGCGCTGGCGCGAGAGATCCGCGCGGTGCTTGCCACCTTCGAGCCGCGTCTCAAGGAGAGCGCCACAACGGTCAACGTCACGCTCGGCGACAAAAGCGTCGGCCTCAAGATCGAGATCGACGCCGTGTTGATCATGACGCCGACGCCGGAACGCATGCGGCTGCGCACCACGATCAATCTCGACAACGGTCTGGCGCGAACCGAATTCCGGGAGACCTGAGATGGATCGGGTCTTCGTGGAGTATTACGAAGAGGAACTGACCCATATCCGGGCGCTGGCCGCGGAATTCGCCGACATGCATCCGGCGGTCGCCCGCAATCTTTCCCTCGATACCGTCCCTTGCCCCGACCCCTATGTCGAAAGGCTGCTCGACGGCGTGGCCTTCCTTGCCGCGCGCACGCGGCTCAAGGTCGACGCGGAGCGCTCGCGCTTCTCGCGCGCCGTGCTCGACGTGCTCTACCCGGACCTTGTGACGCCGGCGCCAGCGACGGCAATGGCCGTGCTGAAACCTGGACAGCAGGTGCAGTCGATGATCGCCGGCCACGCCGTGGCGCGCGGCACGAGGCTGGTCTCAGGCCTGCATCCGGGGCTGTCGACGCGCTCGACCTTCACCACTGCGCAAGAGGTCACGCTGTGGCCGATCGCAATCACTTCGGTCAGCTATTTCCAGGACCGCAGCGCGCTGGCGGCGGCCGGCATCGCGCCGGTCGGCGGCGTGCGCGGCGAAGCAGCGTTTCGCATCACGCTAGCGCGGACCGGAAAGGGCAAGCTCAGCGAGTTGTCGCTCGACCGCCTCGACCTCTATTTCGCCGGACGCGCCAAGGCGCCCTTATTGTTCGACGCGATCTTCGGCGCCTGCTCCGCCGTCGCCGCCCGGGCCGAAGGCAAGACCAATCCAGTCACCGCGCTGCCCGAGCCCGAAATGATCGGGATCCACGACGATGAAGCGCTGATGCCGCGCACCCGCCCCACCTTCGAGGGATACCGGCTGTTGCGCGAGTATTTCATGATCCCGGAGCGCTTCCACTATGTGCGCGTCGCCGGCCTGCAGCCTGTGGTGCGCAAATGCGACGGGGCAATAGAGATCATCTTCCTGTTCCGGCGGCCGGTGCCGGAGCTCGCCGATGTGACGGCCGCCGATTTCGAGCTGTTCGCAACGCCGATCATCAATCTCTTCGAGCGCGAGTGCAACGTCATCGAGATCGATCCGCGCAGGACGCGCCAGGTGCTGCATGCCGACCGCACCAGGGCGCGCGACTTCGAGATCTTCCGCGTCACCCGGGTGGAGGACGCCGACGCCGAAGGCAGCGAGGCGGTCATTCCGGAATTGTTCAGCCTGAGTCAGAACCGCGGCAGCGGCTGGGTCTATTCGACGGAGCGGCGCCCGCGCCGGGCGACGGAGGACGAGCGGCGCGAAGGCCTGACCCGCACCTCTTATACCGGCGATGATGTCTTTATCGCGGTCTCGCGCCCGGCGGGAAGCCTTGCGAACCGGCCGCTCAAGCGTCTTGACGTGATGGCGCTCTGCACCAACCGCGACCTGCCGATCCTGGACGACACGCCGACGCTGACGTTGGAGACCGCCGATCCGGTGGAAGCGGTGCGGCTGCTCGGCGCGTTGCGGCCGCCGCAGCCGGCGATTCCGGCAGCGCTGCCGGCTGGCGCCGAAGGCGAATCCCGCGCCGACAATCTCGCCTGGCGGCTGGTGGCGCAGCTCTCGCTCAACTTCCTTAGCCTCGCCAAGGAAGGTCGCGGCGTCGATCCGCTGCATGCGCTGCTCGACCTCTACGCCGACCGCGGCGATCCCAGCCTTGCCCGCAACGTGCATTCGATCACCCGCATCGACTCGCGACCGGTGATCGAGCGGCTGCAGATCGACGGGCCGATGTGTTTCGGGCGCGGCACCGAAGTGACGCTGCATGTCGACCAGTCGGTGCTGGCGGGTCAAAGTTCGCTGCTGCTTTCGGCCCTGCTGGCGCGGCTGTTTGCCCGCCATGCCGGGATAAATGGTTTCGTGCGGACGCGGACGCGGTTGCTGCAGAAGCAGGAGGATGTGCCATGGCCGATGACGCCCGGCAATCGCTACCTGATCTAGCGCAACCGGTCCCAACCGAAGCGGAGCCGCTGTCGGACGGCTACGACTTTTTCGAGCTGCTGCGCCGCCTGGAGCAACGGCGCGGCCTCTTCGGGCACTCCGGAACCGCGGAGCGCGAGCCGGCAAGGCTCGGCCAGCATGTGCGCCTGAGCTTCACGGCCAAGGATGTGGTCAAATTCCAGGATGCGGGCGAAAGGGCTCCGGCGCGGGTGACCGTCGCCAATCTCGGCCTGCTCGGACCGGAAGGGCCGATGCCGCTGCATCTGACGCGCTGGGTGCTCGACCGACTGTCGCAGCGCTGGTTCACCGGCGCCGATGCCGAGCAGACCAGCGACACGACCTTCGTCGACTTCGTCAACATCCTGCAGCATCGCATGATCGCGCTCTACTATCGCGCCTGGGCGGATGCCCATCCGGCGGTGCAGGTCGAACGATCGGTCGGCGGGCGCGTGCGCGCCATGCTGGAAGCCATGGCCGGGATTGGCCTGCCCGGCACGCAGGATCCCGAGCTCGACACGGTGCGGCTGCGCCAGGCCGGATCGCTGGCCAACCAGGTCGACGGCGCGGAGCGCCTGACGCTGTTTCTCGCCACCGCCTTCAAGGTGCCGGTTGAGATCAAGGAATTCGTCGCCGCCTGGATCACCATTCCGCAGGCGCTGCAGAGCCAAGTCGGCAAAGCCTATGCGGCGCTGGGGCGCGGGGCCACGATCGGGCCGCGCGTCTTCAGCCGGCAAAGCCGGATCGAATTGCGCGTCGGTCCGCTCAACCTCGATGACTTCAAGTCGTTCCTGCCAGGCGAACGGCGCCTCGTCCTGTTCAAGAAGGCGGTGCGCGACATGATCGGCGAAGCGCTCGACGTCGACCTCAGGATCGTGCTTGCGCGCGACTCCGTGCCTTCGCCGAAGATGGGAACCATCCAGCTCGGCCGGACCTCCTGGCTTTCGCGCCCGGCTGAAAAGGGTGACGCCGACGATCTCAGGCTGCGCACCATTGTCGGCTGGCGGCCGGACATGGCGGAGGCAGCCTGATGAGCCTGCTGCTGACCCTGGAACAAGGCCCGCGCTCGCAAGTGGTCAGGCAGACCCGGCTGGACGAGGGCGAATTGGTGATCGGCCGCAGCGCCGATGCCGGCTGGCAGATCGACGATCCGGACATGTTCGTCTCGCGCGCCCATTGCAAGATCAGCGGTGGCCGCGACGGCTATTATGTCACTGATACATCGAGCAGCGGATTGTTCATCGACGACTCCGACAGCCCGCTCGGAACCGGCAGGTCGACACGCCTGCAAAGCGGCATGCGGCTGCGCATGGGCGACTATGTGCTTCATGTCGAGGTGCAGCCCAGCGCCGGCCACACCTCGATCGGTCAGGCGCCGATCGCCGACCACGCGGCGCCGGCCTGGCAGTCGCCACAGCCAAGAACGCCTCCTAGCATCGGCGGCGACGATTTCTTCTCTGCAAAGGTCGAGGAGGAGCCGCAGCGGCCGCGCCCGGCCGGGCTGCCCGATCCTTTCGAGCAGCCGGTGGCCGGGGCTTACGATCGCGCTTCGAACCGGCGCAGCTCGCCGGCGTTCGACGACCCGTTCAGCCTCGATCCGGTGGCGACGCCGGCCTCGAACGACGAGCCCGCCAGCGGCCGAGCGGACCCGTTCGGCTTCGGCGACATGCCATCGCGCAACGACATGCCCGAGCCCGCGCCGAAAGCGGCCGGCTTCGACGATTTCAGCTTCGGGCCAGCCGCGAAGCCTGCTTCCGGCCACGGCGCCGATCCAGCCGATCGCATCGAGCGGCCGGCCGAGAAGCCGAAGGCCGTCCGTCCCTGGGAGATACCGGCGCAGGCGCACGAACCGCCTGCCCCGCCACCTCGCCCTGTTTCCGCGCCGAGGCCATCACGCCCGACGCAGCCCGCGCCGAGCGACATGGCGCTGCGCGCCGCGTTCCTGCGCGGCATGGGCGTCGAGGAGGCCGATTTCCCCGGGCGTGACGCGATCGCCGAGATGGAAAAATTCGGCCGCGAATACCGGCTGATGTTGGATGGCCTGATGCAGCTCTTGCGCAAGCGGGCCGAGGAAAAGGGAAGCGCGCGCGTCGCACAGACGGTGGTCGGTTCTTCGGAAGTCAACCCGCTCAAATTCCTCCCTACGGTCGACGATGTCATCGTCACCATCATCGCCGAGCGCAGCCCCGGCTTTCTGTCCGGCGAGGCGGCGATCAGCGATGCGGTGAAGGATCTCGCGCAGCATCACGTGCGCGCTTGGCGCGGCGTTCAGGCCGCACTTCGGCACATGATCGACCGCTTCGATCCGGCCGCCATCGAGGAAGAGCTCAAGTCTAATTCTGCGATCGGCAATCTGCTCGCCGGCGGGCGCAACGCCAAGCTGTGGGAGCTCTACCAGAAACGCCATCGCGACATCGCCCAGAGCGCGGAATCGAGCTTCCTGGGCGAGATCGGCGCAGACTTCAGGGACGCATATGAAGAGGAGTAGGGACATGATCGACAGACGCGAATTCATCTTTGCCATCGGCGCCACGGGCCTGCTTGCGGCTTGCCAGAGCGGCCCGCCGAAACCATCGGTGATCTCGGTCAACGTGACCGGCGGCGCCGGCATGAATCCGGGACCGGGTGGCGGCGATCGGCCGGTGACGGTTCTGGTGATGCGGCTTGCCAGCACCGGCAAGTTCAATTCGGCGGATTATTTCGCGCTACAGGGGGGCGCCAGTGGGGCGCTCGGGGCCGATCTGATCGGCATGGACACGATTTCGGTGGCGCCGGGCAAGACGGCGGCAAAGACCATCACGGTCGAGCCGAATGCGACGGCGCTCGGCTTCGTCGCGCTGATCCGCGAGCCAGGAGGACGCAACTGGCGCACGACCAAGTCGGTTTCGCCGGGATCGAAATTCACCATCAATGTCAGCCTCGGCAAGGGCGGCATTTCCGCCTAGCGAACTAGTGAAGCGTCAACAGGGAAGTGCAGAGAGTGGCAGCATGAGCGACGCAAACAGGGTGCTGTGGTCCGAGGGACTCTTCTTGAGGACCCAGCATTTCCAGCAGCAGGACCGGTTCTTCGAAGGGATGGTGCGCGGCGCGTTGCAGGCGGGCCAGCTCCATACGTTCGGCTTCCAGCAGCTGACGCTCGACCAGTCGCTGCTCGACGCCGGCCAGGTGTCGATCGTGTCCGCCCGGGGCATCTTCCCGGACGGCACGCCCTTCTCCATCCCGGAGCTGATGGACGCGCCCAAGCCGCTGCCGGTCACGGCCGACACCGGCGCCGGGCCGGTGCTGGTGGCGCTGCCGCTGGAGCCGCCCGGCGGCGTCGGCTTCGATCCGGCGCATGCTCAATCGACGGGCGCGCGCTACCACGGCAAGATCATCCCGGTGCGCGACGCCGTGCAGGGCGGCGCCGATCCCGAAGAGATCGAGATCGCCCGGCCGCAAGCGCTGCTGCTGGCGCCCGGCAAATCGGTCGGCGGCTACACCGCCTTGCCGATCGCCGATATCAGGGGCTTGCGCGCCGATGGCGGCGTCTCGCTCGACCAGTCCTTCCTGCCGCCGACGCTGACCACCGGCGCCGTGCACTGGTACCGGCAATTGCTGCAGGAGGTCGTCACCGGTCTCGACCAGATCGCCGAGGCACATGGCAAGATGGTGATGGGTGGAGCCGGCCGCAGCGTCGAGGACCTTTTGATGCTGCACCTCGCCAACGCAGCGCGGCCGCGGCTTGCGCATATGCTGGCGCAGGACGTCTTCCATCCGGCCGAGCTCTTTCTCGAGCTTACCGGCCTTGCCGGCGAGATGGCCACCTACGGCTCGAGTTCGCGGCGGCTCGGCGAATTGCCGGCCTACGACCACATGGCGCCCGGCCCCGCCTATATGGCGCTGGCGGACGCCCTGCGCTCGCTGATCCTCAGCCTGCGCTACATCGAGCCGAAATCGCGCGCGCTGCCCGTCATGCGGCACGCCACCAATGTCTGGAAGGTGCGCATCGACAACCCGAAGCTGCTGGTCGCGAGCCGCATCGTCATCCGCGTCGGCTCCGAACTTTCGGAGGATGCGCTGCGCAAGATCTTCGTCAACCAGGCGACGGTCGGCTCGGCCGACCAGTTCGAGGGCCTGTGGAAATCGCGCCTGCCCGGCATTCCGCTGAAGCCGCTGCATTCGCAGCCGCGCGAGATCCCCTATGACGGCGACCGGCTGTGCCTGGAGCTCGACCAGAAGAGCGAGCATTGGGCCTCGCTGCTCGACGCTCCGGGCTTCGTCATCGGCGTTTCCGGCGTGCTGCCGAGCGAGCCGCAGGTCGACTGCTATTCGGTGAACAGGTGAGGCCATGAGCCGGGATGATCCCTTCGGACTGTCGGAGGATCGCGAGCGCACCCGCATCCGGCTGACCGGTGCGGCGCCCCGCCCGATGGCGCCGCTGGCGCCGGGCGCGCCGGTCAAGCGGGCGCGAGCACATCCCAACACGCTCATCAATATCTTCGCGCCGCTGCTCGAATTCGCACCGGAGCTCGAAAGCGCGCTGGCGCCGGAGAACCCGGAAGTGATGCGCACACGCCTGCTCGACGAGCTGGTGCGGGCGCGCGACGCCGCTGTTGCCGCAGGCTCATCGCTGGAGCGCGCCGACCAGGCGGCCTGGGCGGTGGCGGCGCTGCTCGACGACCTCGCGCTCAACACGCCATGGGGCGGCGCCAGCGCCTGGCCGCGCCAGCCGCTTGTGGTCATGCTGCGCGGCGACGTCGATGCCGGCACCCAGTTCTTCACCCGCCTCGACGAGCTGGAGCGGCATCCGAACCGCGACCGCGAGATGCTGGAGCTGCAATATTACTGCCTGGCGCTCGGCTTCCGCGGCAAATACCGGGTGCCCGGGCGGGCTGGCGACCGTTCGCTCAACGCGGTGCGCGTTGCGGCTGCACGCTTCCTGCGCAATGCGGATGCCGAGGATTCGCCACTGTCGCCGAACTGGAAAGGCGTGATCGCGTCCGACGAGCCGCAGCGCTTCATCGTGCCGATCTGGGTGATGGCGCTTGCCGCGATTGTCGTCGCCGCGGCCGCTTATGTCGGCCTGTCGATGGGCTTGAGCAGCCAGGCAGTCGAGCTTTCCGCGCTGGTGCGCACGCTGCCGCCGGCCTCGCGCGGCGACGTCACCCGCGCCGCGCCCAAGCAGGATGCCCCCGAGCCCGAAGCGCCGCAGCCGGTCGATTTCGCGCTGCTGCCCGAGTTCAAGACCGCGGCGCCGGATGACCTGAAGGGCGCGCTCAGCGGTACTGAGAGCGTCTCGCTGGCGAAGCTCGTCATCCAATCCTCCAATCCCGAGCTGTTCCAGTCGTCTCAGCCAACGCTGACCGCGGGCTACGAGCCGCTGATCCAGTCGATCGCCAAGGTGATCCTCGACAACAAGGAACTGATCGGAAAGATCACCGTCGTCGGCCACACCGACAATGTGCGCCTGCAGAAGTCCAACCCGCTGGCCAGCAACCAGCGCCTTTCGGAAGCCCGCGCCGAGACCATAGCCAAGCTTCTGGTGCAGGCCGGCGTGCCGCAGGAAAGCATCTCGTCCGAGGGCCGCGCCGAAACCGATCCGGTGGCCGACAATTCCACTCGGGAAGGCCGCGCGCTCAACCGGCGCGTCGAGGTCCTGGTCGAGAAGAGGCTCTGAGATGTTCATCCTGCGCTTCCTCTGGGCCGTCATCACGTCGCGTTTCCTGTGGACGCTGATCGGCATCGCGCTGCTTTCGCTGCTGATCTGGGTGTTCGGCCCGATCGTTCAGGTCGGCCCTTACGCGCCGTTCGAATCCGACAATGTGCGCATCGCCATCATCGCCGGGCTGATCATCCTGTGGCTGATCTGGCTGATCATCGCGCAACGCCGTGCGATCCGCGCCAACCGCATGTTCGTCGCCGAGATCGCGGCGCCTGTTCAAGAGAAGCAACTCACGCCCGGCGAGGAGAGCGTCGCGGCTGTCGGCGCCAAGTTCGGCGAGGTGATGGCCGAGCTCAAGCGGCGCAAGCTCGGCGGACGGAAATTCCTGCGTGAGATGCCCTGGTATGTGATCGTCGGTCCGCCGGCGACGGGCAAGACCACGGCACTGCGCCAATCCGGCCTCAATTTCCCGATCGACCTCACCGACGATTTGCAGGGCGTCGGCGGCACGCGCAATTGCGACTGGTTCTTCTCCGAGAACGCGGTGCTGATCGACACCGCCGGCCGCTACGTCCAGCAGGAAAGCCAGCCGGATGTCGACGCGGCGGAATGGCTGGGCTTTCTCGATCTGCTCAAAAAGCACCGGGGCCGCCGCGCGCTGAACGGCGTCATCGTCGCGCTGTCGATCGACGCGCTGTCCGAGGGCGACGAAGCGATCAAGGCGCATGGCCGGAAAATCCGCCGTCGGCTGGCGGAGCTGAACGATCGGCTGGAGATCCGCCTGCCCGTCTACCTGATGCTGACCAAGGCCGACCTGATCAAAGGCTTCGAAGCTTTCTTCGGCGGCTTGTCGACGACGGCGCGCGAGCAGGTGTGGGGAACGACTTTTCCGCTCGACGCCCGTGTCAATGCCGGCACGATCCAGACGGAGCTCGCCAGGCTCGCCGCCGAGCTGGAGCGGCGGCTGGTGCCGCGGCTGGAGGACGAAGACAAGCTTGGCCAGCGGGCCGAGATATTCCGCTTCCCGGCACAGCTTGCCAGCCTGTCGGAGCCGATCCAGGTGCTGGTCGAGGCGATGTTCGGCGAGAGCCGCTACGAGGAAGCGGCTTGGTTGCGCGGCCTCTATCTGACCTCGGCGACCCAGGAAGGCGCGCCGATCGACCGGCTGACCGCGGCGCTGTCGTCATCCTTCGGGCTGCCGCCGCGCCGCGCCATGCCGGCGGCGCGGGTTGAGAAGCGCAGCTTCTTCCTGCGCAATCTGCTCACCGAAGTGATCTTCAAGGAGGCGGGCCTCGGCACGTTCGATCCACTGGCGCAGCGCCGCCGCGCCTGGATCTGGCGCGGCGCGGCAGCGGCCTGCGCGCTCGCGGCACTGCTCGTCGGTGGGCTGTTCACCTGGTCCTACCTCGACAACCGCAATGCGATCACCGAGCAGGCCGGCCAGTTCGAGGCTTTGCAGCAGCCGCTGACCGACGTCGCCGCCATGCCGGCGGCGGTCGAGCAGCCGACGATGGACGGCGCGCTGGCGGCGATGGACGCGGTGGGGGCGGCCAGAACCGCGCCGCCGGATGCCGTCCACAATTTGCTCGGTCCGACCGCTTCGGCCGAGCTCATACGCGCGCAGACCGACACTTACGACCATGCCCTGCGCAACGTGCTGGAGCCGCATATGGTTGCGCTGCTGGAAGCCACGATGTGGCGGCAGATCCGCGACCCGGATTTCATGCTCGGCGCGCTGAAGACCTATCGGATGATGACCGGCCTGTCGCAGATGGACACCGATTTCGTGCAGAACTGGTGGGTGAACAGCCTGCCGCAATTCGCGCCCGCGCCGCCCTTTCCGACCGCGGATGCCGAAGAGCACCAGCTTGCCGCGATCCGCCGCATGGCGGTCGACGACAGCTACATCGCGCCGGACAAGGAGCTGGTCGCCGAGGCGCTGAAGACGGTGTGCACGATCTCGCTGCCGGAGCGCGCCTACAAGCAGCTTCTGGCGGACCCCGAAGTGGCGGCGGTCAAGGAATGGGTGCCGGCCAATTTCGCCGGACCGAACGGTGCCAAGGTATTCGCGCGCCGCTCCGACAAGACGCTGCGCGTCGGCGTTCCAGGCCCCTACACCTATGCCGGCTTCCACGATGCGATCCTAGACCGGGTCGAGGATGTCGCCGGCCAGGCGGCGCTCGACCGGGCGGTGTTTGCCGGCGGCTGTTCGGAGAATTCGGAGACGTCGGTCTCGGCGCTGTCGGAAGACATCCTGAAGCTCTATTACGACGACTATATCGCGCAGTGGGACAGTTTCCTGCGCGACATGCGGCTGGCGCCGCTGACGGACCTCAACGTTGCCAGCGAGAATCTCAAGGATCTTTCCAGCGCCGACTCCGCGCTGAAGCGCCTGTTGACCGCAGTGGTGCAGGAAACGGAGCTGACCCGCTCCGACGACGCGGCGGCCAACGACAAGAACGCCGCCAACACTGGCTCGAAGCTTTTGAGCAAGCTCGGCAAATTGGGCAAGGTGGTGACCACAGGCGCAAAGCTCCTGCCGCGCGCCGGCTCCGCCAACCAGGTGGATATGACCGGCAGCCTGGTCGCCGACCATTTCAAGCCCCTCAAGGGTACGATCGCACAGGTCGACGGCCAGCCGCCGGCGCTCGACGCCGCCGTGGTGGCGCTGACAGCGCTGTCCAACGTGCTGCAGACCGTGACCGCCAACCCCAATCCGCAGGACGCGATCAAGAAACAGGGTGGCCTCGCCGAGCTGACGGGCGCGGTTGCCAGGCAAGCGCAAATCCTGCCCTCGCCGATCAACGACTGGCTGGGCGGCATTGCCGGAGACACCAGCGGCCTGTCGCAGAAGGCCGTCACCAACGAGCTCAACGCCATCTGGCGGGCCGACATCCTGCCCTTCTGCCAGGCGGCGCTCAACAACCGCTATCCGTTCAGCCCGGACAGCGCGGTCGACGTCAATGTGCGCGACTTCCAGCGCCTGTTCGGCCCGACCGGCCTGATCGACGCCTTCACCAACGACCATCTGATCAACTATGTCGACACTGCCAGCGAACCGTGGAAATGGCGCGCCGATTTCGGCCTGGATCCGGCGGCGCTGGCAGCCTTCGAGCAGGCGCGCCATATCCGCGACGACCTGTTCCCCGGCGGCACCGGACCGGTGATGAATTTCACCCTAGAGCCGAAGGACCTGTCGCCCAACGTGGCGCGGGTGACGCTCAATCTCGATGGCCAGAACCTCGTCTATTATAACAACGCGACGAGGCCGCAGCCGATGACATGGCCCGGCAAGGACGGCACCGGCGTGATCTCGCTTGCCTTCCAGCCGGTCGACGGCTCGCCCGAGGTGATGCTCAACGAGACGGGCAGCTGGGCGTGGCTGAGAATGCTGCGCGGCGGCCGCTTCAACGCGACCAAGCTCACCGACGTCTACAGCCTGCGGCTCGGCACCAAGGGGATGTGGGCCGATTTCGAACTCAAGGCGGCCAGCGTCGAAAACCCCTACACGCTAGAGATGTTCAAGAAGTTCACATGTCCGCCGCAGATTTGACAACCGGCTTTTTCGGCAAGATTCCGGCGACGGGCGATTTCGTCTCCGCGAACCTGCCGCGGACCTTCATAGACCGCTGGGACCGGTGGATGTCGATGGAATTGCGCGCACGGCCGGATGAGGGGGAATTGGATTCGCGCGTCTGGCGCTTCATCGTCAAGGGCGGCATTTTCGGCGACCAGCCCTGTGCCGGCGCCTGGCGCATGAGCGAGGATCGCGTCGGCCGCCGTTATCCGTTCGCCATCGTCCGGCTGGGGCCCCCGCCAGAGCCGGACGACCCCTGGTACGATGCCGTGGCCTCGCTTCTTCGGAACTGCGTCGACAACTACTGGGCGCAGACCCGGCTGGCCGAAGGCCTTCAGATTTTGCCGCGTCCGAGCGCCGCCACCGCGACCGACGAGATCGCATTTTGGAGCGACGACTGGGAGGTCGTGGAACTCGGCTTCGCCGACATCCACGACCTCGCCCAAAATGCCCTGCCCGCGATGCGCGGCGCGAGCACGGCCGGAGACGAAGGAGCCCCGAGCCATGGGTAACACGGTGTACGCCGAAAAGATGGGCTTCTTCCACCAGGCGAGCGGCGGCAAGGGCATCGCGCCGGGCGATGTCTGCCTCAGCCCGCCGCCACCGCCGGCGGGACCGGTGCCGGTTCCATATGTCAACATGCTTTCGGCCAGCGACCTCATCAAAGGCAGCAAGAGCGTCAAAGTGCAGGGAACACCAACGGCGCTAGAGAACTCTTCCGAAGTGGCGCTGAGCACGGGCAACGAGGCGGCTACGCCGGGACTGGGCGCCGGCGTAATCACCCATCGCATCAAGGGTAAGGGTTCGTTCAAGCTCTGGTCGTTCACGGTCAAGGTCGAGGGCAAGGGGGTCTGCCGCCACGGCGATCCGATGGAGCAGAATACCGCGAGCCCGCTGCCGAACACGGTCGACGTTTCCGCCATGGTGGACTTCTCGGTGGTGCTCGGCAAAGACGCGATGAAGGAAGACTGCCCGCGCGACTACAAGTACTCGGAGGACTATACCCCCACGACCGAGACCCAGCGCGCCTCCGTGCAGGGGCAGGCCTGTTGGCAATGCAAGAAGGATCGCGCCAACATCCTTCGTCGGACTCCCGGGCCAGCGAAGGACAAGGCGCTGAAGGCCATCGACGCGAAAATCAAGAAGCAAACCGACGGCAAGGTCACGATGATCGCCGATCACCAGCCGCCGCAGAAGGTCGCATGGGAGATGGGAGCGTGCCATGATGCGGACAACTTCGCCCAGCGGATGCGCGACCTTCCGTGCCAGCCGCATTGTCATGCCCACAGCATGCAACAGTCCAGGGACATGCGCGAGCTGGATCGCCGCGAGCTATACGACGCGATGAACGCGAATATCAGAGGCCTCAATATATAGAGATTAGAAATGATTCCGGCAAAGCATCAAGAAATATATAATCTATGGATCTCTGATTTGAAGGATATCGTTCCATCTTTACTTGATTGGTGGCACGATATACATGCACATGAGGTCAACAAGGAGCTTGTCGACGCTCGCTGGCCGGCAGGTCCGGCGAGTCATCCTCGCGTCATTGCCCTGTTTCGGAAGTACTACTTCGAAACGACGAGGCTGAACGATTCGCTTTTGAGCGGCGTGCCGCAACACGGGAACGAGATGTGGGGCACCGAGGCTAAGCAATTGTCAGAGGACAGCGAAGGGGCTGGGCCGGTCCCGCCGGTGACGCTGCTGCTCTCCTTTCTCGACGATGCCGAGCCCGAGCTGGCGGACTTCATGAGGAGGTTCGACTTCATTCCTGTCGGGGAAGATCCGGAATTCGAGGAGTGCTGAGCGATGGCGCTGCTTGTCAATCACAACATCAAGAACGGAACCTACCGGCTGCTGCGGGCACCCGGCGACGTCCGAGGCCGCCCGCAGGCGGCAGCGCCGGTGATCGGCACGGCCGGCCACCGCGACCTGTTCGCCGCCTATCTGCTCGATTTCGAGGACGTGTTCGCGGTCGCCTCCGAGACGTGGGACGCGAGTGTCGAAGAGCGCATGGAGACCGGCCTGCCGAAGGACGAGGCAATCCTCCGAACGATCGAGGCCAACGGGATTGCCGGCCCCGCCGCCCACCCGAGAGTGGTCTGGCTTGTGCGCAAGTATTGGCTCGCGTGCGACGAGGAAAACCAGCGTTCCGCTTCGAGCGCGGTACCTCCCGAGGTGTTCCTTCTCGAGTGGCTGATCCAGGGCGGCCATGACGACTATGCGACGCTGCTGACCGCCATGCCCTACTGGCCGATCGGCCTCGACGAACACGGCAATTGGTGCTGAGCGATGGCGTTCGCGGTCGGGATAGAGAATCGCACGCCGTTCGCCACCGCGACACATGTGCAACTCGACGCCGACGGCCAGGAAGTCCTCGTCGTCATGGTCTCGGCGACCTTCGATGCGCCCGACGGCGCACCAGCACTGGACGTCTGCGAAGATCAGATGCCGGTCGCGCTCTGGGATATCCCGTTCGGTGATCCGGCCAATTCCTCCAATCGCTACGAAGCCGATATTGCGCCGCATAAGCCGGCCGCCGAAGTCCTTGTCAACGGTTCGGCGCACGCGCCGAACGGCCGGCCGGTGGCGGAGATGCAGGTCGGTTTCCGCATCGGTGGCTTGCAAAAGGTGCTCAACGTCGTCGGAGACCGCGTCTATGACGCCGGCGGCTACAGCACGCCGGCCATGTTCCGAACCATGCCGATCGTTTACGAGCGCGCCTATGGCGGGACGCTGCCGGATGGTCGGCTTGATCGACGCAACCCGGTCGGCGTCGGCTATCACCATGCCTCCTCCGCCGATCCGGCAGTGCGCACACACGCCCCAAATGTCACCTATCCCGCTGAACCTTATCTTAGCCCCTCCGATCGCCCCAGACCGGCTGGCTTCGGCCCGCTCGGGCGGGGCTGGATGCCGAGACTGCCGCTCGCCGGCACCTATGACCAAGCCTGGATCGACACGCAGTGGCCATTGCCTCCTGGAGATTTCGATCCGCGCTACAATCTGTGCGCCCCGGCGGATCAGCACCTGCCGGCAATCCATGGCGGTGAGACTGTCACGATCATCGGCATGACACCGAACGGCCGCTGGGACTTCCGCTTGCCGCGCGTCGTTGCGCCTGTGCGGCTGATCTATGACGACCGCGTCGAGGAACGTCCATTTGTCGCGGACACGGTGATTGTCGAGCCGGATCTATGGCGCGTCACACTGAAAGCGCGCTTTTCACACGTGACAAAACGGAACACGCCGGCGCTGCGGGAGATCGTCTTCGGCCATGTCACGCCCGCCTTTCTCGTTGCCCGGCGCAAGCGCAAGACCTACCTTAGCCCGCGCGGCGGCGACGGCACCGTCGACCGCGCCGTGTGGCAGCCATGAAGCGGCCGCTCTACCTCGCCGGCGGCGGCGCCGTCACGCCCGCTGGGCTGAACGCGAGGCAAACGATCGCGGCGATTCGGGCGAGCCTTTCGGCCTTCGAGGAAATCACGCTCGCCCAACCGTTCGGCATTTCCCAGATTGTCGCACGCATTCCCACTCACCGGCATCTGCGCCGCAACCAAGGCGAATGGCTGGTCAACATGGCCGCTCGCGCGATCAAAGAGGCACTCGGCACGGACGAGCCGGGTGTCGCGGCGGCAACCGCGCTGCTTATCACCATGCCGGAGAGCTTTCGCAACCATCCGGGGTTCGAGGATATTCCGGCGAGCGATTTCCTAGCCGCGATTGGCGATGCGACAGGCCTGAGGTTCCATCACGCTTCGCGCGTCATCGACGGCGGCGCGGCCGCAAGCGTGGGACTGATCGAACGGGCGCTGGGGCTGATGGAGGAGCAAGGCGTGGCGCAAGTGCTGCTCGGCGGCGTCGACAGCCTCGTCAATGATACCGACCTCGGCCGGCTCAGTCGGACCGGGCGTTTGCGGGGTGCGGACAACGCCCAAGGACTGGTTCCCGGCGAGGCCGCCGTCTTTGTGCGCCTGCTGCGGGAACCCCGCCGCGGGCCTGTCGTGGCCGCTATCCATGGCGTCGGCGTGGCCCAGGAGACGGACAGCATCCTTTCCGAGCGCTACAGCCAAGGCCGCGCCATGCTCGGCGCGCTGCGCGACGCCGTTTCGGGATCAGGACCATCGGAACCCGACATCGACTTCGTCGTCTCGAACGGCAATGGCGAGCGCTACCATGGCTGGGAGATGTTGATTGCCCGACCGCGCTTCTATCGCACGCACCGCACCTTGATGGCGACGGCCTATCCGGCGATGACGGTCGGCGACACCGGCGCGGCCAGCGGCGCGCTGACGCTGATGCTGGCCGCCGACAGTCTTGTCCAGGATTATGCGCCCGGATCGATTGCCATGTGCGAAGTCGCATCCGAGAACGGATTGCGCGCTGCCGCCGTCGTGGCGCGGGTGAACCGCGGGTAGATTACAGCCATGCCGGAAACCGGCGCGTCCTTCGCCAGTCGGCCAGCGGCGTATCGGTTGCCGCGAGGGCTGCGCGCAACGCCTCAAGCCGCAACCGGCGCATCGAATGGAACGGCCTGTGGCCGCGGCCGCCCCGTCCCTCGTCCCACCAAGAAGCAACGCGATCAGCGACAGGCAATGGGCTGTCGTTCAGAGATTCAAACGCCTTCCCCAAATCGGCCGGGTCTATCGTGAACAGGTTGGTGTCGTTGAAATCCACTTCGAACAGATCGCGCATCGCCAGCCCGGCGGCAAAGACAAGCTCCGGCTCGCGCATCTTCTCGATCAGCCAAGGCATCACCGAGGAATCGCCAAACAGTCCGAGCGAGGCGGTCGCCGCCACGCGCAACTGGGGCTGCCCGAGGCGCGTCTGCAACCAGGCTTTCGCGGCATTGGGCGGCGTTGTAAGGAGGCGTATCTCGATCGCCGCCTCCATCTGGCCCGTCTCCGTCACCAAGATCTTGTCGATCACTGGGTGCGCGGACCGCGCCTCGCCAAGCAGGCAAGCGGCGAAGGCGGCTGCAAGACGTTCTTTCGCCGTCTCGCCATCAAGGCTAGCCAGGACTACCGGAAGCAGGTCGCGCCGCCTGAGCCCACCGGCGAGCCGAATGGCGCGCCAGCGTACAGCGGCGTCGGGATGGCTCACCAGATCCTGCAGGCGCGGTCCTGGATCGACGCGATGATGCCAGAGCGCAGACAGCCCAAGGCAGCGTAGTCTCGCATCGCGTGTGTCCAGCCATTGCGCCACGAACGGCCGCAGGCTTTCGCGTGGGGTACGCGCGATCGCGGCGGACAAGCTCGAAATGCCGGCTTCACCCAGGCTTGCACCGGCGTCGATTGCGGAGCTCACCAGTTTGGCATCGCTCCAACGCATAGCCACAGTGCCAAGCACGAAAAGTTCGCCCGGCTCGGCATAGTCTGCGAAGTGCGCTTGAGCAGACTCCCAGCCAGCCTTGCCGGCCGCCATGAGCCCTTCGAGGTTAGCCTCAAGGCGCTGGTCGATGCGGCCGATGTCGGTCTCACCGAAGATTGGACCGTCGATCTCCCGACGACGGCGCAGCCAGAGGAAAGCCGCGTCCTCGGCATGCTGGTCCACGATGGGGGCGATGGTCGCGATGCTGTGCATCCGCTCGCCTCAGTTGAGATGCACTGCCCCGCCGCGAATGCGGTTGGTGCCGCTGGCCTGGCTGGTCAATTGGGTGCCACGAATGGTCACGCGGCCATTCTTTTCCAGAATGATTGATGCCAGGCCGCAGCGCAATTCTATGCGCTCATCGCCGGTGATAACGATGCGCTCGCCGTCACGGTCAACTTGCAGCTCCCTGTTCTTGTGGGCCGGATCGACGATGCGTCCAACGACCAGCGGGCGCGTCGGGTCACCCTCCTCGAACAGAAGGGCTAGTTCCGAACCAATGGCCGCTGGCTCCAGTTCGGTTAGGCTACGCGCCGCAATCGCGGTTTCGTGCGGATTGCCCACGAAGACCACCAGTGGCGCTCCGCCTTCGAAACCGATAAGCAGGCCGATCACGACGCCGTCGATGCGCTCCAGCACTTCCATGATGATGCCCTCAATTGTTGTTGATCGTGCTGCCCTTGACGATCACGTCGCCGTCGGCCTTGACGGTAATCTTGCCGCTGCCCTTGATTGTAATATCCTTCCCGTCAGCGACAATGGTGCCGTCCTTTTTCATCGTGATCGACGCTGAGCCGCATTTGAGCGTGATCGAGTCGCCCGCTTCGATCATCAGGTTCTTGCCAACCTTGATTGAACTGTCTTGGGCAATGTCGATGCCGCTGCTCTTCCCGACCTTGAGAGCATGTGCCCCGCCGACATCGGTCCCGTCATCCGCTCCGATCTTGGCTGTTCGTGCCTTGCCAATCTGGGACGACTGTGCCCCTCCGACGGTGAAACTCTGATCGGCGCCAACATTGACGGTTTGGGCCGCCCCGATGTTCCAGCTATCCGCAGAACCGACATCGTGACTCTGATTGGTGCCGACACTGACGGATCGTGTTACGCCAATCGTATTAGTCTGAGACGCACCCACGGTCCTCGCTTCCGCTGCCCCCACCGTATCGACGCGCGCGACACCCACCGTCACCGTCTGGTTGAGACCCACCGTCTGCGAATGGTTCGCGTCGATGTTCTCCGTCGAATTCGAAACGACATGAATGGTCTCATTCGCCATAACGGTCAGCGAGCGGTTCGCGCCCACCGTTTCGGTGTCATTGCTGCCGATATTCGTCGTCTGGTCGACGCCGATCTTGACCGTCTTGTTATTGCCGACGTCCTCGTCGAGGTTGTGGCCGACGGAGTGCTTGGCGTCATGGTCGATGCGGTCGGACTGGTCGTGCTGGACCGTCTTGTTGCGGTCGTGCTTGATCAGCAGGTGATGGTCTTTCTGGGCCTGGAAGTTGACCAGCTCGGAACCGGCCTTGTCCTCGAACATCAGCTCGTTGTAACCGCCGCCGCCCTTCGAGGAGTTCGACTTCCAGCCGGACTGGGTGGCGTTGCCCGGCAGCCCGTAGGGCGGCATCTGCGAGGCGTTGTAGACGCGGCCGGTGATGATCGGCAGATCCGGGTCGCCCTCGATGAAGTCGACGATGACCTCCTGGCCGATGCGCGGGATCTGGATGAAGCCCCAGTTGCTGCCGGCCCAGGTCTGCGAGACACGCACGAAGCAGGATGAGTTCTGGTCCTTTTTGCCGAGCCGGTCCCAGTGGAACTGCACCTTCACCCGCGCGTATTTGTCGGTGAAGATCTCCTCGCCCGAAGGGCCGACGACGGTCGCGGTCTGCGGACCGCGCATGATCGGCCGCGGCGTGATGCGCGGCGGCCGGTAAGGCAGCTTGGCCGGCGACACCCCGAGCACAACCTTGAAATTCTCGTTGTGGGCCTCGTTCTGGGTCCGGTAGCCCGGGTCGAACAGCCGGTATTCGGCGCTGATCACCAGATAGTCCTGGTTCTGGTCGTCGCGGGGAAAACTCTCCAGCGTGAACTTGCAGCCCGAAAAAAGGCCGCGCACCGTGCCCACGGCCGTGCTGTGCTGGTGCACGGCCTGAAGCTCCTCGCGGCGGATCCCGGCGATCTTGTCGCCGCGCCCAACATCGAGGTGCGCGCCAGGCTGGCGATAATTTTCGCCCGAGGCCTCCTTATGGGCGAAAGGCTGGGCGGATTTCGCCATCAGGTCGGCGCCGGGTTTTTCGAAATCATAGTCCGTATGGGCATAGGCCCCTGGCCGCACCGCGCTGCCCGGAATCCATTCGGTGATATATTCGACATCGCGCCGCGAGGCCTGGCCCTCGAAATTGTAAAGCACCTTCTCGTAGCCGGGCGCCGGCTTCAGCTTGCTCATCGCGTCGCAGAGGATGAGCGTGTGCTTGCCCTCGTCATGCTCGAAGAAATAGAAGATGCCTTCGTGCTCGAGCAGCCGCTGTACGAAATCGAGATCGCTCTCGTCATACTGCACGCAATATTCGCGCTGGGGATAGGAGCCCTGCAGCCGCTTCTCGAATTTGGCGATGCCATATTTCGAGAAGATCTTCTCGACGATCTCCACCGCCGTCATGTTCTGGAAGATGCGGCAATCCGTGGTGTTGCCGAGGAACCAGAGCCATGGCCTGACGGTCGCCTCGTAGAAGGCCAGCCGGTCCTCGATGCGGGTCAGCTTGAAATCCGACACGAGGCCGCTGAACCAGCGCTTCGGGTCGGATTCGCCCTCGACCGAAACGACGCCGCCCAGCATCTTCAGCGGGTCGACGTCGCGGTTTTTCGAGACAAAGCCGACCGTATAGGCGAAGC
The DNA here is from genome assembly GCF_029625685.1 of Mesorhizobium sp. WSM4976. Taxonomy (NCBI): domain Bacteria; kingdom Pseudomonadati; phylum Pseudomonadota; class Alphaproteobacteria; order Hyphomicrobiales; family Phyllobacteriaceae; genus Mesorhizobium; species Mesorhizobium sp. WSM4976. The sequence goes on along the minus strand of NZ_JARTVT010000001.1, from coordinate 211,213 downwards.
AGCGGCTGATCTCATCGCGGCCGATGAGATGGGTGAATGTCAGGTCGGCGCCAGCCGGTGTCTGTACAACCGTGGCACGTTCGTTCGGCATGGGTCGTGCCCCTCCTCGACGCGGCCGCCAGTGTGATGGTTTGAAGCCCCCGCTCTATTAACTGCATCACGTTCGGGAGCGTTCGAGTTCACCGCACCGTATCCGCGTCAACCTAGCACATGTTTGAGGGAGGCCAAATAATAGCGATGGCTAAAGCGCGCCGATGCGCCGGTGTGAAACGCTCCTCTCCCGCTCGGCTTGCAAGCTGCTAGAATAGCAGAGCAATTCCGGAAGGGCGCTCAACGGTTTTCCGTCCGGAATTGCGCGCAAGATAAGCATTTGTTGACCAAGTTCGGCGACGCTTCCGGATGTTCATCTCTCTCCAGATCAGCAATGTCGACAGGCTGCCGGCCGGCACCGCCGCCAGCTTTACCGCCCGCGACCGCAGCTTCGAGATCGGCCGCGAGAATTGCGACTGGACATTGTCCGATCCGGACAAATTCATCTCGGGCCGGCATTGCGAGATCCGCTACCAGGCGGGCTCATTCTGGCTCTACGATGTCTCGCGCAACGGCACTTTCATCAACGGTTCGAGCCAGCGCATGAGCGGACCGCATCGGCTGGCCCACGGCGACCGTCTGCTGATCGGCCGTTATGTCGTCGGCGTTTCGATCGAAGACGAGAGAGCCGCGACCGGACATCCGCAGACCAGGACCGGGTCGACGCAGCGCGAGCTGCCGCCCTCGACCGGCCGGCCGCTGGATCCCGGCCATGAACCGTTGTTCAATCCGGCGGAGCAGCGCCCGGCCGGGGCGGCGCCCGTCTCGACATCCTCGGCATTGCAACAGCCGGGGCCGCCAGCCCCGGCCAGTCGGCCCGCGGAAGCGGACGCAATGCTGCGGGAGATCGCGAGGGCGGCGGGCATCGCGCCGGACTTGCTGCAGTCGCGCGATCCGCATGACGTCGCGGCCGAGATCGGCGTAGTGCTGAGGACAACGGTGGAGCAACTCTCGCTGCTGCTCAAGGCGCGCGCGGCGGCAAAGGTGCTCGCCAAGAGCGCGAACCGCACGATGATCGGCGCCGAGGACAACAACCCGCTGAAATTCGTGCCGGGCGCCGACGACATATTGGAGATCATGTTCGCCAGGCGCAGGGCCGGCTATCTCGATGCCAGGCGCAGCATCGAGGACGCGTTCCGCGACCTGAAGGCCCACGAAATCGCCACCTATGCCGCCATGCAGACCGCGCTGTCCAGGCTGCTCGACGACCTGTCGCCGGAGGCGATCGCCAAGAAGATCCCGCCGGCGTCCTTCTCGTCCAGGAAAAGCCAGGCCTGGGATGCGCTGGTCGCGACATGGCGGACGATGGAAGACAAGCATGAGAACGGCATGCTGGATGTCTTCCTCGCCTATTTCGCCGAAGCCTACGCCAAGGCCGACAAGCAGAAATAAACGCACACGCACGGACCGCACCGGCCGTATGTGACCGGCCTCATAGAAGAAGCCGCCTCTTCCAGCATGTTGCTTCCCGATTTCAATCGGCGGCCCGTTTCAATTGGGTATCCGGGCGACTAGAATGCACAAGGACGCCAGCCCGGCGGGCAGGCGGCGAGGCTTGGGGCGTGTGCAGCAATGTCATGTTTCGGCGAGATGAGCCTTTTTATTCGGCCCGCCGCCGAGGGTGAGCCCGAAACGCGTTCCCCCGGGCAGAAGCATGGTCGTCGCACCGAGACGGCGGGGCGCCGCCGATGAGCTCGAAGGACGATCCCTCCGGGCCGGCGGACAAGACCGTCATCCGCGCGCCGCGGCCGAAGCAAAGGCCGCTCGCGGCGCCCGGGAGGCCCGGTTCGGAAGGCGCACGGCCCGCTCCATCACCTTCCCGCGAAGCGACGGTGTTCGATCCCGGCGGCGGCCGACAGGTGCCCACCGGCTGGTCGTCGGGAACCGTGCTGTTTCAAGGACCAACCCCGGCGGCGGCCGCGAATTCGGTGCCGGGGGTGCAGCAGGACGCCCTGCTCGATGCCGCCTCCGGGGTGAAATACGCCGCGGCCAATCCGATACTTGCCGCGGCGGCGCCGCTGTTGATGCTCTTCGGCCAAATGCGACTGATGCCGGTTGAACGACAAGCGGCGTCGTTGGCGGGGCGCATAGCCGACGCGATCGAGACCTTCGACCTTGCGATCGCGAAGGCAGGCGTTGCCGAGGAAGACGCGCGGATCGCCAAATTCGCGCTTTGCGAAACCGCCGACGATCTCATCGGCAATCTGCCCTGGCCGATCAAGGACAGTTGGCTTCAGCACAGCCTGGTGACGCAGTTCTTCCACACCGAGCCAACGGGCGCCGGCTTCTACGGAGCGCTGAACAACGTCCTCGCGAGGCCGGAAGCGCATTACGACCTGCTCGAGGTGATGCATGCCTGCCTGTCCCTGGGCTTCGAGGGCCAGTATCGCGGGCTGGCCAAGGAACGAGACACGCTCGAACGCGTCCGGCGCGACGTCTATGACACGCTGCGCTATTTCAAGCCGCGCGCCGGCGACATCTCGCCCCACTGGCAAGGCATGGCGGCGGCGTTGCCGAAGCCAAGGGCGCGGCTGCCGCTCTGGGCGGTAGCGGCTGCCGCGGCGACGCTGGTGAGTGCGGCCTTCTTCGGGCTGCGGGTGCTGATCACCGACGAAGGCGATGCGACCGCCGCCGAGTTGCTGGCGCTCAATCCCTCGACGCCCGTCACCATCGAGCGCGCCAGCGTGGCGGCGCCCACTGAGCCGGCGCAAGCCAGTCCGCCGCCGCCAGCGGTTCCGGACACCGCCCAGATCGACCGGATCCGTTTGGCACTTGCAAAGGAGATTGCCGGCGGCGAAGTGAACGTCGGCGAAAAGGGCGCGTTCATCGTCGTCGAGATCAACAACCAGCTTTTGTTTGCATCGGGCCAGGCGGAGCTGAAGCCGCAGTTCCAGTCGATTGCGGCCGACATCGCCACGGCGCTCGACGCCGAACCCGGGCCGATCCGGATCGTCGGCCACACCGACAATATGAAGCCGAAGAAATCGAGCCTGTTCAAATCGAATTTCGACCTCTCCGTCGCTCGCGCCAAGGCCGTCCAGGCGACGATCGCCACGCAAATGAAGGATCCGTCGCGGCTCAATGCGGACGGCAAGGGTGAGGACGAACCGATCGCCGACAATGGCACGGCGGACGGCCGCGCCAAGAACCGGCGCGTCGACGTGATGATCCCGAAACGGGAGAGCTTGCAGGCCGGCGCGGCGGAGAACGGCGGCTGATGCGCTGGATGCTGCGGATCTTCAGCCTGGCTGCGCTCGCCGGCTTCTCGGCGGCAGTCTGGTATGCCGGCCCGCTGATCCGGTTCGCCGATACACGCCCGCTCGGGCCTGTGTGGCTCAGAGCCACGATCATCGGCTTCACCGTCGCGGTGCTTGCCCTGTTCTACGGGATCCGGTTCCGGCGGCGGCGCGGAGCGCAAAAGGCGCTCGAAGCGGCCATCGTGCGCAGCGATGAACACAACGACGATTCCCAAGTGCTCGAAACGCGCATGAGCGAAGCCATCGCGACGCTGAAGCGGACGAGCGGCAAGCGCAATTTCCTCTACGATATTCCCTGGTATGTCATCATCGGCCCGCCTGGCGCCGGCAAGACGACGGCACTGGTCAAGTCCGGGCTGAAGTTCCCGCTCGCCGGCTCCGGCAGCGCGCAGCCGGTGGCCGGCGTCGGCGGCACGCGGTCCTGCGACTGGTGGTTCACCGACGAGGCGGTACTGATCGATACGGCAGGCCGCTATACGACGCAGGAATCGGACCGCGAGCACGACAAGGCAAGCTGGCTCGCCTTCCTGGGATTGCTGAAGAAACACCGCACAAGGCAGCCGATCAACGGCGTCATCCTCGCCATCAGCCTCTCTGATCTCGTCGGATTCGACGACAGGCAGCTCGACGCGCATGTCACCGAGATCAGGAGCCGCCTGCGCGAATTGCACGAGACGCTAAAGATCCAGTTCCCGGTCTATCTGCTCTTCACCAAAGCCGATCTCGTCGCCGGCTTCATGGATTATTTCGGCGATATTGACGAGACGCGCCGGCGCAAGGTGTGGGGCGCGACATTCCAGACCGCCGACCGCACCAGGAACATGGCCGGCGAGACGCCTGCGGAATTCGACGAGCTGGCCAAGCGGCTCGCCGAAGAGGTCGCCGACCGCCTGCAGGAAGAGACCGACCCTGTGGCACGGATCGCGCTGTTCGGCTTTCCGGCGCAGTTCGGCGCGCTGAAGAGCCGGATAATGCAGTTCGTCGGCAGCCTGTTCGACACTTCCCGGTCACAGGTCAATATTAGCCTGCGCGGGCTTTATTTCTCGTCGGGCACCCAGGAAGGGACGCCCTTCGATCAGGTACTGGGCGCGATCGGCCGCAGCTTCGGCACCGCTTCGCAGGCGCACCTTTCCGGCGCCGGCAAGAGCTTCTTCCTGCACGACCTGCTGACCGATGTGATCTTCCCGGAATCGGGCTGGGTGTCATTCGACCGAGCGGCCGAGCGGCGCATCCGGCTCGCAAGGTTCGGCGGCCTGGCCGCGATCGCGCTGGCGGCCTTGGCCACGCTCGGCGCGCTGGGTCTCAGCTTCTTCGTCAACAGAGAGCTGATCGCCGCCACAAGGCAAGCCATGGCTCATTATCGTGACAGCGCCGAGAGCCTCTTAAAGAGCACGACGGTGACCGATGTCGACCTCGAGAACGTTATCGGTCCGCTCGATCAGCTGCGCAACCTGCCGGCCGGCTTCGAAAACGGCGATCAGGGCAAGCCGATCGAGGAGACGTTCGGACTCAGCCAGCGCGAGAGGCTGCTGTCGGCCTCGAAGAGCGCGTACCGGCAGGCTCTGGAGCGAACCTTCCGTTCGCGGCTGCTGGTGCAGGCCGAGCGGACGATCCAGGCCCGGATGGCCGATCCGAGCGCGCTCTACGAGCCGCTCAAGATCTACCTGATGCTGGGCGGCAAGGCGCCAAAGGTCGACGACGAGCTGATCGTCTCGTGGATGAAGCAGGACTGGGAGGAGAACCGCTACCCCGGCGAGAACAACCGCGAAGGCCGCGAGCAGCTCGAAAAGCATCTGCGCGCCATGCTTGCGCTCGACGACGCCTACGATCCAACCTTCGCGCTCAACCAGCCGCTGGTCGAGGCCGCGCAGCGCTCGCTCGGCCGCATGAGCCTCGCCGACCGCGCCTCGGCGCAGATCAAGTCGGCGGTCTACGCGGCGAGGCTGCAGGATTTCTCCGTCGCCGCGAAAGCCGGCCCGGAAGCACAGCTGTTGCTCGAGCGTACCGATGGCAGCCAGCTTGCAGACTTGCACATTCCCGGCCTTTACACGCGTGCCGGTTTCAACCGTTTCTTCCTCCCGCAGCTCTCGCGCATCGCGCAGATGCTCGTCAACGACCAATGGGTGCTTGGCGGCGGCGGCGAACAGGGCGGCATCGACCAGGATCTGCCCAAGCTCGGTCCCGAGCTCATCGACCGCTACGGCAAGGAATTCGCTGCCGCCTGGAACGGCGTGCTCGACCAGCTGAAGCTCAAAGCGATGCTGAAGGACAAGCCGCAATATCTCGCGCTTTCCGCCCTCGCCGCGCCGGACTCGCCTCTCGATCAGCTGTTCACGGCGATCGCGAATGAGACCGCGTTGACCGAAGACCCTGCCGCCGCCGAAGGCGATACCGGGACGGCTGAGCAGAACCTCGCGAGCATGGCCAAAGGCCTCGCACGCATCGGCCTGCAGATCGCCGGCGGCAAGTCGCAGAGCCGCGCCGGCGCAAGCTCGGCCGTTGCGCAGAACGCCGGCGCGAGCGTCGAGGCGCAGTTCCGCTCGTTCCATGCTTTGGTCAGCGGCGCCGCCGGACGCCGGCCGCTCGATGCGCTGACGCAGAATTTCCATGACATTTTTCAGAGCCTGAAGCTCGCGGCCGATGTCCCCACGCAGACCGAACGCGTCAACGCCAATCTGCAGCTGCAGATCTCGACCTTGCGCGCCAATGTCTCGCGCCTGCCCAAGCCGCTGGCGCGCATGGTCAATGCAGCGGCGGACGAGCTCGAAGGCAATGTCGCCGAGACCTCCGTCGCAAACCTAAACCAGGCGCTCGACCAGACGGTGACACGCGCCTGCGAGGAGGCGGTCAATGGCCGCTACCCCTTCGCCCGCGACAGCAGCGAAGACATATCGATGGCGGATTTCGCCAAGCTGTTCGCGCCGGGCGGGCTGATGGACCGTTTCTTCGCGCAGAACCTCGCGCCGCTAATCGACATGACCGGGCAGGAATGGACCTGGAAGCAGAATGCGCGCTCCAGCAAGGACCTTGCGAAATCGACCTTGAAGGCGTTCCAGGCGGCGGCGGAAATACGGGCTGCCTACTTCCCGTCGGGCGGATCGACACCGTTGGTGTCGATCACCTTCACGCCCACCTCGCTGAACAGCGAAGCCGACAGCGCAGTGCTCAACGTTGACGGTCAGACGGTGCAGAGCGCGCAGGCCGGCAACGCGCCGAGCATCGTGACATGGCCGAGCGGCGCCGCGTCCGGATCGGCGAGCCTCAGCCTGGTGCCGGAAATGCCCGGACGCGAGTCCGCGCTCAAATTCGAGGGGCCGTGGGCGTTGAAGCGGCTTTTCGACAAGGCGACCATCACCGGCGACGGCGCCAACACCGAGGCGCGCTTCGTGATCGGCGGACGCGATGTCGCCTACACGATCCAGGCCGGCTCAGGGGCCAACCCCCTGATCCTGCCAGCCTTGTCAGGCTTCAGCTGTCCGAAGGCGTTCTGAGATGGCCGGATCGCGCCTTCATTTCGATACTCTAATGTACACGCTTATGGCAGAGTGGCGTGGGCACGCGGCCCATGGCTGGTCACAGAGGACGCTCGCTGAGCGCTTGGTGGCAAATTGAGCACTGTCGCCCTCCCCATCGACAGCTTCGGCGTCAGCCACCAGGGCTGCGTGCGCGACCACAACGAGGACAATTACCTCATCGAGCCGCAGACCGGGCTGTGGGTGGTGGCCGACGGCATGGGCGGCCATGAGGCCGGCGAAGTCGCCTCGGCCAGCATCGTCGACCATCTGGCGACGATCGGTATCGCGAGTTCCGCGCCGGACCTTCGCGCCCGCTTCGAGGATCGGCTCAGCCGCGCCAATGCCGAGATCCGCGACATATCGCGCTCTCGCGGCATCACGATCGGCTCCACCTTCGCAGCCCTGCTTGCCATGGATGGACGCTTCGCCTGCCTGTGGGCCGGCGACAGCCGTATCTACCTCGTGCGCAACGGCTCGATCTTCCAGGTCTCGAAGGATCACACCGAGGTGCAGGAACTGCTCGACCGCGGCATGATCAGTGCCGAGGAGGCGCGCACCTGGCCGCGCCGCAATGTGATCACGCACGCGGTCGGCGTTAGTGACGAGCTCGAAATCGATTTCCAGCAGGGCGAATTGATGCCGGGCGACGTTTTCGTCCTGGGCACCGACGGGCTGACCGCGCATGTCAGCGACGCCGAGATCGAGGCCGCGGTCAGGTCCGCCACGCCGCGGGCGGCATGCCAGACCCTCCTGGACACGGTGCTGGCGCGCGGCGGTACCGACAATGTGACCATCGTGCTCGTGAAGATCGGCGGCGAGCGCAACGGCGCGCCCCATCCGGATCGGTCCGCAGTGGAGGGCCTGGCCAGATGAGCGACGACGACAAGACCCGGATCTCGGCCAACGTCACCTATGCGGGCGTCGGCACGCAGCTCAGCGGCATTTACGAGCTCGACGAGAGGATTGCGTCCGGCGGCATGGGCGAAGTCTATCGCGGCCACAACATCCAGACCGGGGACCACGTGGCGATCAAGATCGTGCTGCCGGAATTCGCCCGCGACCAGACGATCCTGTCGCTGTTCCGCAAGGAAGCATCGATCCTCAACCATCTGTCGCATGACGCGGTGGTGCGCTACCACGTCTTCACCATCGACCCGGGAATCGGCCGCCCCTATCTCGCGATGGAGTTCGTGGACGGCCAATCGCTGTTCGACATGATGCGGCGCGGGCCGATGCCAAGCGACGATGTGCGCCGGCTTTGCCATCGCCTGGCCTCGGGCTTGAGCGCCGTGCACCAGGCGGGCGCCGTGCACCGCGACCTCTCGCCCGACAATATCATCCTGCCCGGCGGTCGGGTCGAGCGGGCCAAGATCATCGATTTCGGCATCGCCCGGTCGGCCACCGTCGGCGGCGAGACGCTGATCGGGGGCAAATTCGCCGGCAAATACAATTACGTCTCGCCGGAGCAGCTCGGTCTCTATGGCGGCGAAGTCAGCGAGCAATCGGACATCTACAGCCTCGGCCTGGTGCTGGCCGCGGCGCTGCGGGGAAAGCCGCTCGACATGAGCGGCTCGCAATACGAAGTCATCGAAAAGCGCCGGACCGTGCCGGACCTTTCGGATATCGATCCCGACTTCCGCGAGCTGATCGAAGCCATGCTGCAACCGGATCCGCGCCACCGGCCGGCGAGCATGGCCGAGATCGCCAGGGCAACGCGCGGCGAGGATCTCGAGGCGACATTGCCACCGCCGATGTCGTTCGGTGCACGTGAACGCCCCGGCCTGCCGCGCGCCGCTTGGACGGCGGCGCCGGACTCCAAGCCCCAGCCGCCGGTTCCTCCCGGTGAGCCGCGCTTCGTCGAGCATGTGCGCCCTGCCTACCTATCGGAGGCTCGGCCCTCGCCGGCCGCCACCCCGGCCAGCGCCCCCGCACCGGCTGCGCCCAAAAGGCCTTCGCGGGTGCCTGCCATCGCGGGAGGCGTCGCGGCTATTAGCATCCTGGCGGCAGCCGGCGTCTATTTCAGCGGCGTGCTGGCTCCCGCGCCGGTAGCCGAAACATCCAAGCCGCTGACACCGAAGCCGGTAGTCGAAGCAGCCAAACCGGCTGTGGAAACCCCGCAACCGGAGGCGCCGAAATCTCGGCCGCTGGCGCCGGCCGCGACCCAGTCCGAAGCACCTAAACCTGAGAGCGCAGCCACCACCGAGACGGCGGAGACACCTGTTCAACCCGAGGCCAAGGCACCTGCCGTGGAGACGACCCGGCCCGCCACCCAGTCGGAGAGCGAAGTCGGCAACCAGCCGCCTGTCTCCCCGGTCGAGACCAAGCCCGTGCAACCGCCGGCGCAACAGTCACCGACGCCCGCGCCTGCGCCCGCACCTACGGCCGCCGAAAACCAGAAGCCGGCGCAGCCTGCTAGCGAGACTGCGGTCAAGACCTCGGAACCGACGCAGACCGCCAAAAACGCGCCCGAAGCAAATAAGCCGGCGGCCAAGCTCAGCGTGAAGGACCTCGTGGACAAGCTTTCCAAGTTGCCCAAGCCGAACGCATCCCCGCCCCCCGCTTCGCAAAGCCAGGCATCGGCGCAGCCGACCCCCTCGCCATCCGCGCCGAAGGCGTCGATCCCGACAGCCAGTCAGCCGTCAACGCCGACCGCGCCGACCCAGCCGGCGCAGCAACCGCAGACGCCGACAGCCAAGCAGCCCGGCACCGATGTCGCCATCAATGTGCCGAAGCCGTCGCTTCCCTCGGCGGAAGATGACATGACCAAGTGGAACGAGCAGCGCTCCTGGGTGCGCGATTTCAGCGGCGGCAATTGCTTCTACGCGAATGTGACATCGGGACCCGGCGCCGCTCCCATGATCGAGGGCTACGGAACGGCGGTCCAGCCCTTCGAACAATTGCTCAACGATTTCCAGACGACATTCCATGCCGAGCCGGACATCAGCGTGCGCCTCATCACGCTCTCCCAATGCGGCGTGCCTACTTTCCTTCGCTTTCTTGACCGGAGTTCGGCCGCGAAGCCGCAGCTTGTGCTCGACAAGACATCGATCCCCGATGGCGCGCCGGTCAGCGGCGCGCTCTATACAGGCGGGGGGCTCGTCTCGAACATCATGCTGATCGACCACAAGGGCGTCGCCTTCAACCTGGACGACCGCATGGTGGCGCAAACCGACAAGGTGACCTTCAACATCCCGATCGGCCTCGCCGCCGCCGACAAGGCGGCCGGCAAGGCGGTGCCGCAGATCATGCTGGTGATCACCGGGCCCAAGGACATCCAGGCCGCCATGTTCTCCAGGCCGACGCCGGCCTCGGAGCTGTTGCCCAGGATTCTGAAGGAGATCGAGGCCGACGGCTCGCAGTTCTCCGCCGCGGCCACTTATTTCCGGCTTGGCGGATAGCATGAACGCCGATGGACCTTCGCACCTTGCGTTCTTTGCACCAGCCCCCGCCACGCAAGCTGCCTAGCCGGCTCCGATTGCCGTTGCCGGGTCGCATGACGCTTACCACGCTGCTCGGCGCGGCGCTGCTTGCGATGCTTTCGCCTGGCAAGGCGCATGCCGAATTCACCGTCTGCAATCAGACGCTCGATGTCGTCAATCTCGCCGTCGGACAGAAGGTCGACAATGCCGACCAGACGGACGGCTGGTGGACGATCGGTGCCAACCAGTGCGTCAACGTAATCCGCGAGGAGCTGACCAACCGCTACATCTATCTCTACGCCACGGACGTCTTCGGCCACGCGATCCTGAACGGATCGACCGAGATGTGCATCGACCGGCGGCGCTTCTCGATCCGCGGCATCGAGGAGTGCTGGCAGCGCGGCCATATCGCGGCGCGCTTCGTCGAGGTCGACACGCTCGAGCAGGTGCGCTGGACCTATTTCCTGACCGGAAACAGCCCGTGACGCACACGATCGACACGAGCTTCAAACAGAAGAAGCTGGCGCGCCAGGCCGAGGGGCGGCGCAAGCTTTGGCGCCGGGCTCTTGCCGGCCTGGCCACCCTCGCCGTCGTCGCTTCGGCCACCGGCTTCTATCTGACCAGGGACTATTGGTCGTTCGGCGATGAGAACGAGGAGTTGCATCCCGTCGAAGGCATGGAAGACGTGCCGCCCGACGCGTCAGTCTATGTGCCGGCGATCATCGACCTTGCCGGCGATCCGATGTGGATCACGCTCGCGCCCGACGCCGACACCGCCACGAAGGGCAAGACCGTCGCGCGCCCGGCCGAGCTAGACAGTTCCGGGGCTTCGCCGCAGATCGAGATCCTCTCCGATGTGATGCTGAGCGCCAGCGAAAAGTTCATGACGACGATCCCGTCGACGCAGGAGGATTTCGCCTTCTTCCAGGCGCAGCGGCAGGCCGCGCCGAAGCCTTCTGCGACAGCGCCGGTCGATGCGCAACCGGCCCCGCCCGCTCCGGCCGCAGCACCGGGCGATCAACAGGGCGATCCGCAAGGCGATCTGCAGAATGATCTCCAGGCCGCGCCGGACGACAGCAACGCCGGTTCGGCGCCCAAGGCCGATGCCGACGACCCCGAGGCCGGCTGGGGCGAGACCATCGACCAGGGGCAAGCAGCACTCCCGGCTTTCAAGAAAACCGCGATCGAGAACAACACGACCGTCGCGACCGTCACCAGCGAATATCAGCGCTTCGAGGCGACCGAGGACACGTTTGTGAAGATCCTCAACGACCGCAGCCTGGACAGCGTGGCGCTCGACGCGCATTTCTCCGCCGACGACGCCAAGCTTGCCGGCGAGGCGCTGAAGGCGCTGTTCAACCGCGACGGGCTGGAAGCCGGCTTTGTGGTGGCCATGCGCGGGTTCCGGCCGAACCGCGAGACGACGACCATGTCGCTGATGCAGGTCTCCGTCTACGCCAAGAATGTCTATGTCGGCACGCTGACGCGCAATGCGGCCGGCGCCTTCGTGTCGGGCGTCGACCCCTGGGTCCGCGAGGACCTGTTCAACTATTCCGGCGCCTCGGACCAAGGGGGCCCCAAGCGGCAGTACCGCCTGCTCGACGCGATATATTCGACCGCGGCGCGCAACAAGGTGCCGACCAACGTCATCGGCGAGGCGATCATGTACCTGTCCCGCGGGCAGGACCTCGACGCCTTCGCAAGCGAGGATCAGCGCCTGGTGCTGATCTATTCGCAGACGCCACGCGGACAGGGCCAGATTTCCGGAAGGGTGCTTTACGTCGGCGTCCAGGGTACAGACAGGAGTCTGGACTGTTTCGTCTTCCAGCAGAGCGACGGCCAATATGCCTGCGTGACCGGCGATGATCAGGTCCGCTCGCTGGCCGTCACCAACGGCATGGTCACGCCGGTGGCCGGAGTGATGACCTCGACCTTCGGCCCGCGCATGCACCCGATTCTCGGAACGGTTCGGATCCACAAGGGCGTCGACTGGGCGGCACCGGTCGGCACGCCGGTCATGGCCGCCTTCGACGGCGAGATCTCGTTCCAAGGCGATGGCGGCAGCTATGGCAATCTGGTGAAGATCTCGCATGCCAACGGCCGCGAGACGCGCTATGCGCATATGCAGAAATTCGCCATTGCAAGCGGCGTCGGCACCAGGGTGAAGGCCGGCGACATCATCGGCTATATCGGCACCACCGGGCTTTCGACCGGGCCGCATCTGCATTTCGAGCTCTACCAGAACGGCGAGGCTATCGACCCGCTGGGGACGGTCACCACGGTGGCTACCGCCGTTGCCGTCAGCTCCGGCGGTTCCGGCGATACTGCCGTCGAAACGCTCACCGACCGGATCGTGCATGTCGAAAGTGGCGGTAGCGCCCGCGCCAAGAACCCGCTTTCCTCGGCGACCGGCGCCGGCCAGTTCATCTCCAAAACCTGGATCCGGATGATGAACACCTATCGGCCCGACCTTGCCCGCTCGCTGTCGACCGCCGACCTGCTCGCGCTTCGCTACGACGCGACACTGTCGCGCGAAATGGTGCGCAACCTGGCGCGCGAGGGCGAGGCCTATCTGCGCGCGCGCGGCCACCAGATCACCGCCGGTCGCCTCTATCTTTGCCATTTCCTCGGAATGGAAGGCGCGGCCCAGGTTCTGGCGGCGCCCGGCTCGACGCAATTGAGCGCCGTGCTTGGATCGGCCGTCATCCAGGCCAACCCGTTCCTCACTGGCAAGACCGCGAGCTACGTCGTGGACTGGGCCGAGCGGAAGATGGGACAGAAAGTGCCGAGCGTTGTGACCGACCAGGGGCAGCCGACGACGACCACCGAGGTGCGGCAGACGTCGCCCGAGTTCGAAAAGTACAAGCAGGCAATCACTGCGCTGATAGCTTCGATCCTGGGCACGCTGGAGCCCGGCTAGAACCGCGGTTCAGCAAACGTCGTGTTCTCGGCAGGCCGGCTGGTTTTCAGACCCGCTGGCGACCTATTCCGTCCTGATGCGCATTTCCACGCGACGGTTGACCGGATCGTACGGATTGGCGACGCGCGGATGCGACTTGCCGAGGCCGATCGCTTCGAGCCGCGCCGATTCAACGCCGTTCGCCTCGAGGAAGGCCGCCACCGATTGCGCTCTCCGCTGCGACAGGTCCTGGTTGTAGCGATCCGTGCCGGTCGCGTCGGTGTGGCCTTCGACGACGAAGCTGAACGTGCTCAACCGGTTGTCCTTCAGCGCCTTGGCGAACTCGTCCAGCTCCGCGCGGGCGGTCTGGTCGAGCTGGGCCGAATCCAGCGCGAAGTTGATCATCATGTCGAGGCCGGCCTTCTGGGGCGGCGCCTCGCTCTTCTCGGCCTTGCTCTTGCATTCTTCCTCGGTGCCGACACAGATGCCGCGTGACGCGCCAAGATTTCCCTGGCCGGCGAAGAATTTTACGATGTCTTCCGATTTCTGAAGCGGATCGGCGTAAACGTGCGTTGAAAAAAGCACGATCGCCAATGCCAAGGCTGAGCTGCCCCACCGCATGACCGTCACTCCTGTTTGAGCCCTGTTTGAGCGGTTCTTCGCTGGCGCGGACTATATCAAATCCTAAAGCGATTGTCTGTGAACAAGCGCACGTTGCCGATGGCCGCCGCCTGATAAGGTTGACGCTTGACCGGCGCTTGGCCGCGGGTTTCAGTGCTATTTGTGCCGATGCTCGGGGTATGGCAGCGATGGCCAATGAACTCGGATACAGAACGGCAAGGGATCTGTTTCTTGCCTGTCCCGCGATCGCCCGGGACATGAAGTCGCCGGCCGTCGCCCAACCACCGCTGGAATTCTGCCGCGCGCTGCTCGCCGGGCGCGTCCCGGAGGAAGCCGTCACCTTCTGTGCATACCTCCTGCCCGAGCGCGCCGCGGTCTGGTGGGGGCATGAATGCCTGAGCCATCTCGCCGAGCTCCTTGCCGAAAGGGATCTCGAATTGCTGGCGCTCGTCAGCGATTGGGTGGGCGAGCCCGGCAATCCTCGCCATCGGGCGGCGCTGGGCAGCGCTGTCGATCCGTCGCCGGCAACGCCTGCTGCCTGGATCGCCTTGTCGGCGGCGTGGCGTGACCCGGCCTTCGATATGCTGTCGACCGGATTCCCCGCCGCCCACGCCGTCAATGCCGGTATCCTGGCGGGGCTGGCGCGCATCTCGACCGCAGATCGCTTCGCCGTGCTTTCCGCCTTTGTCGAAATGGGCATCCAGATGGTGGAGATGGAGGCGCAGCGGCAATCGGTCGACGCGTATTAGGGAGCATGATCCTTCCGAAAACCGGTTCTCACTTTTCCGGATCATGCTTTTTAGCTTCCGCCTGACAATCACTGGCACCCGCCTTGCGTCCACCTGGCCAAAGCGACCTTGAAGCGGGTGCCGAGCGAATGCTGCAGGCGCAACAGGGAGAGGTCGTTGGCGGCGAAATTCTTCGCCTGCTCACGCCCCGTTCCAACTATTGCAGCCGTCGCAGTTCTTGCCCTGCCAGACCGACTCGTCGAGGCCTTCGACCGGGCTGAAAAGCGGTTCTCCCTTGATCGGTTGGGCTATGCTCTTGCCGTCGATCGCCGCGTCGCCGAACTGACCGGACGAGCGGTTACGACGCCATGCGTCGGGAAAGAACGGTTGTCGGTGACGATACTACCAGCCACCGCCGCCACCGCCGCCGCTCCCACCTAAGGGTGCAATGACGGGCGTGGTTTCGTTCTTGACCGGTTTGATCAGTTTCTTGGCAGTCACCTTCTTCTGCTTGACGACCTTTGGCGTCGTCACGCGAACCTGCGTGGTGCGATGTTTCGTTACCGGCGCCGGTTCGACCCTGGGCGCTATGGTCGTGCACGCAGCGACCGTGAGGGATAGGAATGTTGCGATGAACGCCTGCTTCAATGCCCTGCCCACCATTGCCTCCTTGTTGATCAAAACAGGTCCCGACGCGGATTGGCCTGTTCCCAGATGGCTCTGGCAGTCTTGACCAATTGGTCGTCTACCGAGCCACCGGTCGGGATTTTGGATTTGAGTTCGGAGCGCAGTTGCTTGAGGGCAGCCGCCTTCGGCTTTGCGCCGAACTGCGCCAAGGTCGACCGAGCGACCGGCAACTCGTTGCGCAGATCAAGTCCTGCCGCGAACGCCAGATAGCGGACGGCGACGGCCTGATCGGACTTGTCGCCTTTCTGCATTTCGATGGCCGCGCGATCATAGGCCGCTGAGTAGTCGCCACGGTCGGTCGCCAGTTCGAATAGCCTCTGTGCTTCGGCAAGGTTCTGATCGACGCCGTCACCGTCCCGGTACATGCGCGCAAGACTGCCGGGCGCATATGGTTGGCCGAGATCCATCGCCTTCTGGAAAAGTGCCCGCGCCTGCTTCGTATCCTTCTCGACGCCACGTCCGCTAAGGTAGTTGCGCCCAAGAATGTTCATCGAATACATGTCCTGGCGCTCGACGCCTGCCTTGAGGAAGGCGGCGGCACGAGCCGGGTCGGCGGGCACGCCATTGCGGCCTTCGGTGAAGATCGCAGCGAGATCGTTCATCGCATAGGTGTGGCCCATGGCCGCCGCTTTGAGCAGCAAATCCAAGCCCTTGCCGGTATCGCGCTGGACGCCAAGACCATTGAACAGCGCGCGTCCCCAAGCGGTCATTCCATAAGGATCGCCTTTATCAGACGCCTTAGCGTAGAAGCCATTCGCCTTCGACGGGTCCACGGCCGTTCCTATGCCGGACGAAGCGATGTAACCGAGCTCGAACACAGCGCGGACATGTCCCTTGTCGGCGGCGTCCTGAATGGCCTTCTTCGCCTCGTCGACCTTGCCGGCGGCGAGCAGCGCGCGCCCCAGTTCGTAGTGGAAGCGCGCGACATCGGGATAGGCTTTCACCGCCGCCCGGCAGGCCTCCACCGCGCCGGCGCCGATCTCGTTCGGCAACAGGCCGGGGACGACGCCCTGCAGGTCCAAAGGCTCGCCTGCCTCGGTGTCGCAAGGATCGACGCTTGGCGACAGCTTCATCGTCGCAGGCTTAGACGAGGTGTTATCCGCCGCGATCTCGAAGCCGACGATCAGCGGTTTTGCGGCGCCTATCTGGGGTTCGTAGCGCAGCTGGTCGATTTCATTGGCCCTCAGGCTCGATTGCGGCGACAGGGTCCGATCGGGCAGGGACAGCGTCCCCGTCGCCGGATAGCTCGCGAGCTTCACGCTGACCGCCGGATCCTTGGTCGGCAAATCCAGCTTCAGCGGAACCGGACCGACACCGACGGGAATCTTCACGTCGCGGTTCTCGATCGCCTCGGCGGCGCCGGCGATGTGGATGCCACGCTCCGCCACCTGCTGCTTCTGCTCGGACTCCAGCGAGGCCACGAGCTGCTTGCCGGCGGCGCCGTCGCCATTCTTGACCCTGAACACCAGAATGCCTTGCGATCCGCCGCCCCATTCGTCATGCGCGGCATAGGCCAGCATATCGACCTGGTCCTCGGTGTCGGCGCCCTTCGGCACATCCATCGCGAGTCGCGGCAGATCCTTGCCCTCTATGGGCTGGCCCGTTGCGACCGGCCTGTTGTCCAGGATCAGACGCCCCAGCGCCGGCGGTCTTTCGATGCTGATAGTGACCGCGCCGCCGTCGACGTCGACGGGCACCGGCAGGTCGAGCACGACAGGCCCGACGCCGGCCGGCACGGTCTTTTCCAGCACCGGCGGCAAAGCGGGCCGGCTGGCGCGGCGCATGAGCACCACCTCGTCGATCAGCGAGGAATTCTCCCACGGAACCTGGGCGCCCTTGGTGGCCTCGACCACGTCGCGGCGCACGGCCGCCATGACCGAGCGTATCTCCTGGTTGGGCGCCAGCGCGCGGCGGGAGAAGGCGGATGAAAACGGGCTGAGATCGCCGGACCCGTCATAGGCGACGGCGCCGGGCTCCGTGGCGAAGGCGATCAGCGTGTTCAGCGAGCTTTTCACCTGGGCGAGGCCGGTGCCGCCGGCCGCGATCAACTGGTCGCGCAGCCAGTAATCCTTGCGCGGAAACGGATTGTTGCGGCAGGCGTCGAGAATGATCACCTGGATCTTCGATTTGGCGCGCAACTGCTGCAGGACGTCGTCGAGCTTGACCGCCTGGACCTCGATATCGGCCGCAGCCTTCAGCGATGCATCGACCGGGATCAGGAAATTCTCGCCGCCAATCTGAAAGCCGTGGCCCGAATAATAGACGACCGCGAGATCGGCGCCGTCGGCCGCGGCGAGATAATTGCGGAACTCCTTCTCGAACTGGAGCTTGGTGAGGTCCTTGGCGACGAACACATCGAACCCGGCCAGCCGAAACGTGTTCGAAACGTCCTCGGCATCCTTGTCAGGATTCTTCAGGGCCGGAATTTCGCGGTATTCGGAATTGCCTATGACAAGCGCAACCCTTCGATCGGCACGCGCCTGCACCGTCGTGAGACCCACGAAGATCAAGGCTGCAATCAGCACACAGCGTCGCAGCATGGCAAAATCCCTAACTGCTATCTCCAGTCGGCCACAAGAACGCAGCTTGCGTCATCGCGGTCTGTTAAAGACTTCACAATCTGCCAAAATGGCAAGGACCGCCGCTGCAGGGCAGCTCGCGCATCCAATAGACTGCTAAAATAACTCAGAGACCGAGGCGCCGCAATGACCTGGGAGGGGCGCGGGGCCAAGTGTCGATGCAGGACCGCCGTAGCGATGCACGCCGGCCGCGGCGAGCATCTACTTCACCGGCCATTGCCTCCGCGCTGCACTCCGCGTTTACTATTGCGCCATACCAGCCGTCGAGAGCCACATGCTGATAGAGACGAAGCTCCAGCCGCCTCATTTGCGCGACGCCCTTGTTCAAAGGCCGCGGCTGCTGCGCACCCTGGACGCGGCGACGGCGGGAAAGCTGACGGTGGTGACCTCGCCCGCCGGCTTCGGCAAATCGACCCTGCTGTCGCAATGGGCCGCCGGCATATCCGGCGGCATAGCCCAGGTCGCGTGGCTATCAATCGACCGGCTGGACAACGATCTCGCCCGCTTCCTCAAATATCTCGCCGCCGCCTTCCACCGCGTGGACCCCGACATTGCCGGCAACGCGGAATCGCTGATCGACTCCAGCCCGGTGACGCCGATCGATTCCATCCTCACCGCCATTATCAACCAATTATCGCGTCGCGCCGCGCCGATCTACCTCGTTCTCGACGATGCGCATCTGATCGTCTCCGGCGAGATAGCCGCCTGCATCAACATGCTGGTCGCCTATGCGCCGCCCGCCTTGCGCATCGTGCTCGCGACCCGCGGCGAGCTGCCGCTCGAGCTTGCCCATATGAAGATGAAGGGGCATGTGGTCAGCCTCGGCGACAGCGACTTGCGCTTTTCGCTCGAGGAGACCGAGGACTATCTTGCCAATGTCTGCGGCCTCGACCTCGCCGTCTCGGCCGTGGTGGCGCTCCACCACAAGACCGAAGGCTGGCCGGCCGGCCTGCAGCTTGCCGCCTTGGCTTTGGCGCATGAGGGCTCGCGGGAAGCCTTCATCGCCGAATTTTCCGGCAGCCAGCGCGACGTGGCGATGTTCCTCACGCACGATGTGCTCGCCAGGCAGGCGCCCTACATCCAGGATTTCCTGCTCAGGACCTCTATCCTCGATCGCTTCTGCCTGGGCCTCGTCGAGGCGGTCTGTCCGGGACGGGACTGCGCCGCAGCGCTGGCCGCCATCGAGCAGTCGAACCTTTTCCTCATCGCGCTCGATTCCTCGGGACAATGGTTCCGCTATCACCACCTGTTCTCGGAGTTCCTGCGCAACAAGCTGGATGGCTGGGCGCCCGGGGCACGCACGGACCTGCATCGCTCAGCCGCCGCCTGGCTGGCAGCCCGAGGCTATATCTCCGACGCGGTCGACCACGCGCTTGCCAGCGGCGACGCCGACCATGCGGCGCGCCTGGTCGAGGAATGCGCCATGCCGCTGACCATGCAGGGCCATATCCCCAAGCTGACGGAGTGGCTGAACCACCTTCCCCCGGACCTTATCGCCGCCCGCCCCCGCCTGCTCCTTGCGCGCGTCTGGGCACAGTTCCACATGAGCCGGCCGCGCCAGGCGGTCCGCATCCTCAAACAGGCCAAGATCCTGATCGGGCAGCTTGCCGAGCGCGGCGAGATCGACCGCGCGACCACCCGCTCGCTCAAGGCCGAGCTGCAGACGCTGACGGCCGGCGTCATCAGTGCCACCGACCGCTCCCGCACCGCGACCCGGGTCGCCTCGCGCTGGCTTGCGGATTTTCCCGAAGACGAGCCTTTCGCGCGCGGCACGCTCGCCAATATCTGCGCCTTCAGCCACTATTCGCTCGGCGAGCTGGATGCCGCACGCTTGCGAAGCCTCGCGGCACGCGACCATCATGCCGCCGCCAACTCGGTCTTCGGCATCGTCTATTGCGACCTGTTGCTGGGCCTGGTCGAGATCTCCGCCGGCAACCTGGCCGAGGCGCGCCGATTGCTCGACCGCGCCTGCCGGCTCGCCCGCGAGCGCCTGGGACCCGGCTCCTACACCGAAGCGATGACGGCGATCTTCCATGTCGAGCTCGCCTATGAATGGAACGACCTGCAGGGCGCCGAGCGCATCCTGCACCAGCATCGGCAGATCATCGAGGAATGCGGGCTCGTCGTGCATGAAATGGCCTGCAAGCTGCATCTTGCGCGGCTCTCCGCTGCGCATGGGCGGCACGACGAGGCCATCGTCTTCCTCGAACGCGCCGAGCGGCTGGGCATCGAGAAGCGCTACCGCCGCCTGACTGCGGCCGCGCTGAACGAGCGGGTGCGGTTGCTGTTGTCGCGCGGCGACGTCCGCGCCGCCCGGCTGGCGCTGCGTTCGCGCGGCATCGAGCCTTCGGCCGAAAGCCGGCCAGCCCCGATCCATCCGCTCGACGAATATGCCCATATCGGCGCCGCGCGCGTGCTGATCGCCGAGGACCACCCGGCCAAGGCCATCGCCGTGCTCGACCGTATCGCCGAGCGCATGCGCCGCGACGGCCGCCTGCGCGGCTTCATGCAGGTGCGTGCGCTGGTAGCGATCGCCGCGCACGGCGCGGGCGAAACGCTGCTGGCCCTGGCGGCGGTGGTCGACGTCGTCACCCTGGCGCTGCCGCAGAACGCATTGCGCTCCCTCATCGATGAAGGCCTGCCGATGCGCGAGGTGCTCGAATTCGCCCGCTCACGAATTCCGGCCTGGTCACGCAATTCGAGCACGGCCACCTTTGTCGACACGCTCCTGCGCGAGCTGGGCAAGACCGCGCCTGAGCGTGCGCGCCCGATAGCGATCGCTGTGAAGAAGCAGATGCTGAGCAGCAAGGAAACCGATGTCGCCGCCCTGCTTCTGCGCGCCTACACCAACCGCCAGCTGGCGGAGTCGCTGTCCATGGCGCCCGACACGGTGAAGTGGCATTTGAAGAACATCTTCGGCAAGCTTGGCGTTTCAAGTCGGACGGAAGCGGTCCTCAAGCTGAAGGAAATCGGGCTAGATGCCGCCACCGAGCGGCAATTGGCTGGCTGAGCAATCTTCAGTCCGCAATTGCGCCGCGACAAGAACTACCCGAATGGGTGGGCTTAAAAAAGCCACCCGTTACCCGAAGGTGTCGGGACAGCGCTAATGTAGCGGGCCATCATCCGGTCGAGATACGCTGGGTGGTGCCGCATGGCGACTGGTTTCGTTTTCCACGAACTTTATCTTTGGCACAACACCTGGAACTGGAACCAGGTCTTCCCGCCGAGCCTGACGGTCCAGCCTGGCACGCATGCCGAAAATCCCGAGACCAAGCGCCGCCTGCGCAACCTGCTGGAAGTGAGCGGCATCCTCGACCATCTGGTCACCATCAAACCGCGGCGCGCCACGGTCGAGGAACTGTCGCGGGTCCACACGCCTGCGCATATCGCCAAGATCAGGGAGATCAGCGACCGCGGCTATGGAGACGCCAGTTCGCTGACCCCGCTCGGCGCCGGCAGCTATGAGATCGCGCTCCTGGCAGCCGGCGGCGCCATCAAGGCGATGGAGGCCGTCATCACCGGCGAGGTCGACAATGCCTATGCGCTGATCCGTCCTCCAGGCCATCACGCCACCGCCGATGTCGGTATGGGCTTCTGCCTGTTCTCGAACGCCGCTATCGCCATCCGCCATGCGCAGCAGTTGCACGGCCTCACGCGCATCGCGACCGTCGACTGGGACGTGCATCACGGCAACGGCACGCAGGCGATCTTCTACGACGATCCGAGCGTGCTTTCGATATCGCTGCACCAGGACAATCTGTTCCCGGCCAATTCCGGCGCGATCGCCGAAAATGGCGAGGGCAAGGGCAAGGGCTTCAACATCAACGTCCCGCTGCCGCCGGGGTCCGGTCCCGGCGCCTACGCCGCGGCGTTCGAGCGCGTGGTGCTCCCGGCGCTGACACGCTTCAAGCCGGAGCTGATCGTGGTGCCCTCGGGCTTCGACGCTTCCGGCGTCGATCCGATGGGGCGCATGCTGATGAATTCCAGCGGCTATCGCAGACTGGCGCGCATGCTGCTCGACGCGGCGCGCGAGCTGTGCGGCGGGCGCCTGGTGATGACGCATGAGGGCGGCTACTCCGAAATGTACGTGCCCTATTGCGGCCTAGCGGTGATCGAGGAGCTTTGCGGGCACCGCACGGGCGTCGAGGACCCGTGGGACCAGCTGATGGGACAATGGGGTGGAATGTCGGCGCAGCCGCATCAGACGGCAATCATCGACCAGGCTGCCGAACTGGTCAAAAACATAAACTGACAAAAAACAAGGGGAATCGAGATGAAGCGCAGTTCGAAACTGACCACTCCGAATGTGATTGCCGGCTCTCGCCGCAATTTCCTGATCAAGGGCGGCCTTGCCACCGCCGCGACGCTGACCGGCATGCCGGCCATGCTGTTTTCGATGAACAACGAGGCGCGCGCCGAAGGCGACCCGATCCCGGTCGGCCAGTGCGGGCCGACCACTGATTTCGCCGCGCCCGACGGCATCGAGTTCAAGAACGGCCTGACGCTTGCCTGCGAGGAGATCAACGCGCTGGGCGGCATCCTCGGCCGGCCGCTCGAGCCGTCCTTCGAGGACACCGCGCAGATGGGCGACGCCACCAACGTTCAGGCGGCGCAGCGGCTCGTCGACCGGCACGGCGTGCACGCCATCCTCAACGGTTACAACATTGGCTCCGGCGCCGCGATCCAGGAGGTCGCCGCCGACAACGGCATCATCTACGTCCACTACGACACCACGATCGGCCACAACAATCTGGTGAAGTCCAACCCGGACCGCTACTGGGGTTCGTTCCAGGGCGATCCGGCCGAATACTGGTATGGCCCCGGCTTCCTGAAATTCCTGCAGGGACTGGAGGAGAACGGCGAGTGGAAGCGCAAGAACAACAAGATGGCGGTGATCCTGTCGGCCGGCGTCTATGCCTCCAACATCGCTAACGCCGTCAAGGAACAGGCTAAGAGCTATGGCTGGGACATCAGCCTGTTCGAGACCGTCAGCGTGCCGGCGTCCGAGTGGGGCCCGACGCTGGCCAAGATCCGCCAGGATCCGCCGGCGGTGATCTGCATCACGCACTTCCTGCCGGCCGATCTCGGGCAGTTCGCGCTGCAGTTCGCCTCGAACCCGACGCCGAGCCTGGTCTATATGCAATACGGCCCGTCGATCCCAGCCTTCCGCGACATCGCCAAGCAGGCCGCCAACGGCATCATCTACGCGACCGTCGTCGGCGCGCTGCAGGACGAGATCGGCACTGCCTTCGAGAAGCGCTACAAGGAAAAGTTCGGCCCGAACGCCGGCCATAATTCCGGCGCGCAGCCCTATGACGGCGCCTATGTCTGGGCGACAGCCGCCGCACTTGCCGGCGGCACGGGCGAACCCGGCAACAACGACCAGAACCGCAAGGTTGCAGCCCGGATGAGCTCGATGATATGGCGCGGCGTGACCGGCACGACCCGCTTCATGCCGCTCGAGAACGCAGCCTACACCTATCCTACGCAGGTCAACGATTCATCGCTCGGCATGCCGCATCAGTTCCTGCAGATCCAGGACTACACCAAGGGTCCCGGCCTGATCGCGCCGGCGCCATACGGCACGACCAAGTTCATGATGCCGCCATGGATCAAGGCCTAGCCGGATGACGCAAGACGCCGCCGCGACGCCATTGCTGTCGTGCAGGCATGTCGGCAAGTCCTTCGGCGCGCTCGCGGCGGTCCGCGATCTCTCCTTCGATGTCGGGGCTGGAGAAATACTCGGCATCGGCGGGCCGAACGGTGCCGGCAAGACGACGCTGTTCGAGGTGATCTCGGGGCTGAACCCAGCCACCAAGGGTGCGATCGTGCTCGACGGCCAGGACATCACCAAGCATGCGCCCGAGCAGATCTGCCACGCCGGCGTCGCCCGCACCTTCCAGCTGAATGCCGGCTTCGACAGCATGACCGCGCGCGAGAACGTGCTGGTCGGCGCCTATTTTGGCCGCAACAACCGGGCCGTGCCGACGCTGCGCGCCGGCCGCGCGGCGCATGAGGCCGCCGATGCCGCACTTGAGATGCTCGGCATCGCCGACCGCGCAGACAAGGTCACCGGGAAGCTGCCGGTGCTTGACCGCAAGCTCTTGATGATGGCCAGCGCCATGGCGACGAAGCCGAAACTGCTTCTGATGGACGAGCCCGTCGGCGGCCTTACGGCGCGCGAGGTCGACCGTGTGATGGATGCCGTGCGCGCCATCAAGGCGGCAGGCGTCACCATCATCCTCATCGAGCATGTGATGCGCTTCCTGGTGCGCCTCTCCGACCGCATCATGATCATGCATCACGGCGAAAAGATATTCGAAGGCCTGCCGACGAAGCTCCTCGACGACCGCACCGTTGTCGACGTCTATCTCGGCCAGGGTGCCTCTGAGCGGCTGCGCTCCTTCATGGAAAACACGCATGGCTGAGGCAACTCTCGAGATCGTCGACGCGAGCGCCGGCTACGCCGGCCGCATCGTGCTCGACGCCATCAAACTTTCGGCAAGGAAGGGCGAGCTCACCGCCATTGTCGGCCCCAACGGACATGGCAAGAGCACCCTGCTCAAGGCGATTTCCGGGCTGGTGCCGGTGACGTCCGGCGAGATCCGCCTCGATGGCTCGCGCATCGACCGCCTGCGCCCCGACCAGATCGTCGAACGCGGCGTCATCCAGGTTCCGCAGGGCGACCTGCTCTTTCCGGCGATGACCGTGCACGAAAACCTGTTGATGGGCGCATATGCCAACAGCGACGGACTGGCCGAACGGCTCGATTTCGTCTTCACGCTGCTGCCCAAGCTTAAGGAGCGCCGCAACCAGACCGCCGGCACGCTCTCCGGCGGCGAGCGCCGCATGTGCGGCATCGGCCGCGGCCTGATGGCGGGCGGCGAGGTGCTGATGCTGGACGAGCCCTCGCTCGGACTGGCGCCAATAGTCATCGAGCAAATCTACGAGGTCATCTTCAACCTCAGGCGCAAGGGACGCACCATCCTTCTCGTCGAGGAAAATGCCGAGCGGATCGCCGAGCATGCCGACATGATCCACCTGCTCGACAATGGCCGCATCGCCTGGTCGGGCCTGGGCGTCGAACTTATGGCGCGCCCGGAAATCGTCGAAACCTATCTCGGAGTGTGAGCGATGGACGTCCTGATCCAGATCGTCGCGTCCGGCCTGACGCTCGGCGCCATGTACGCGGTCGCAACCATCGGCCTCTCGCTGGTCTACGGCTCGCTCAACATGCTCAACATGGCGCATGGCGCCATCCTGACACTCGGCGGCTATATCTGCTACGCGGCCATCGTCCATGCCGGCCTGCATCCAACACTGGCGCTGCTCGCCGCCGCGTTCGTCTGCGCGCTGGTCGGCCTGATGATCTATTTCAGCGCGGCGCTGCCGCTGCTCAGGGCCGAGAATTTCGAGACCAACATCTTCATCGCCACGATCGGCATCGGCAGCGTCATAGAGAACCTGATGCTCAAGGGTTTTGGACCTTATCCGATCCCGCAGCCGCTCGCCGTCGACGGCCAGGTCGTCATCGGCAATGTGCATATACCGCTGCAGAACGTGTTCATCCTCGGCGTCGCCATCGTGCTGATGGTGGGGGTCGCCATCCTCCTGCAGCGCACCAGCGCCGGCCGCGCCATCCGCGCCACTTCGATGAACCGCGAAGCGGCGCAGCTCATGGGCGTCAGGGTCGGCCGGATCTACGCGCAGGTGCTGGCGCTCTCCGGCGCGCTCGCCGCCGTTTCCGGCATCATGATCAGCTCGATCGCCACGCTGACGCCGGTGATGGGCGGCGACCCCATGCTGAAGGCCTTCATCGTCTGCGTGGTTGCGGGCCTTGGCAATGTCTACGGCGCGGTGGTCGCGGCGATCGCGCTTGGGCTGCTCGAGGCCGCCACGCAATATGTGCTCGGCGTGCGCTGGAGCTTCGCCACCTTGCTGCTTCTCGTCATCCTCGTGCTTATCTGGCGGCCCTACGGCCTGTTCGGCAAACAGCAGGTGGTGCGCCTATGAAATCGATCCGCCGCGACATCCTGATCGGCCTCGTCTGCCTGGCTCTCGCCGTCGCGCTGCCGTTCGCCATGCCAGGGCGCTATGTCATCACGCAGTCGACGCTGTTCTTCATCTGGGCGATCGTCGTGGTGCAGTGGAACCTCGTACTCGGCATAGGCGGCATCTTCTCGCTGGCGCAGATGGCGCTGTTCGCCACCGGCGCCTACGCCACCGCGATGCTGGGTTTCTACTGGAAGGTGCCCATGCTTGCCGCCGTCCCGATGGCCGGCGTGATCACCGTCGCGGTCGGCATGCTGATCGGCCTCGCCTGCCTGCGCCTGCGCGGCCCTTACGTGGCGCTGCTGACGCTGGCGATCGCGCAGGTCATGTATGTGCTCATCGTCAACGACACCGATTGCTTCACCACCACCGGCGGCTGCATGCCGCTGTTCGGCGGCGTGCGCGGCATCGGCCAGTTCGGCGACATCGGCCTGCGCGCGCTGTTCCCGTCGAAATGGTACGTCGCCCATTATTATGTCGGGCTGGCGCTGCTGGCTGTCGCGGTGACGATCTCGATCATCGTCATCCGGGGACCGCTCGGCCTCGCCTTTCGGGCGCTGCGCGACAACCCGGGCTACGCCATGTCGCGCGGCATCAGTCGTTTCAAATACCAGCTCTGGATTTTCGCCGTATCCGCCTTCTTCACCGGCATCGCCGGCGGCTTCTACGCCATCCATTTCCGCGTCGTCGGCCCGACGGTGTTTTCCTTCTCGACGCTGCTGTTCCTGATCGCGATGATCGTCATCGGCGGCCTCGGCTCGATATGGGGACCCCTGCTCGGCGCCGCCGTGCTGATGCTGGCCGACGAAGGCATGCGGGAGTTGTCCGACTACCGCAATATCGGCCTTGGGCTGCTGCTGGCGGTCTTCGTCATCGCATGGCCGAACGGACTGAACGGCTGGCTGCAGAGGAGCCGCGCCAGCCGCAATTGACGATAGCTTCCGTCGGCGCTCTCTTCCGGGTCAGGCGCCGCTCCACACCGCATCCGGTACCACCACCAGCTTGCCGACGAAGTCCTTGCGCATGAAGTCGGTCTGGGCGCGGTGGAAGTCCGACAGTTTGTAGACCCCGCCGACCAGCGGCTTGATCTTCTCTTCCTCGATGTAGCGCACGATGCGGCGGAAGTCGGCGCGTGTGCCCTGGCTCGAGCCATGCAGTTGGAGCTGCTTCAGATACATGGTGCGCAGGTCGAGCTGCACGACCGGGCCGGCAATGGCGCCCGCAGTGGTGTAGCGGCCCTCGGGCCGCAGGATGCGCAACAGGTCGTTGAAGATGGCGCCGCCGACCAGATCGGCCACCACCTCGATGGGCTGGCCGCCTGTCGCATCGCTGACGGCGGCGGGCAGATCGGCCACGCCGCGCGTGATCACCTTCTCGGCGCCGATGTCGAGCACGGCCTGCTCCTTGCCCTTGCCGACGACGGCATAGGGGATGGCGCCGCGCGCCCGCGCCAGTTGCACGATGCCGGAGCCGACGCCGCCAGACGCGCCGGTGACCAGCACCCGCTCGCCGGCCTTCAGCGCCGCGCGCTCCAGCATCTGCTCGCCGGTGAGATAGGCGCAGCAAAAAGTGGCGAGCTCGACATCGCTCAGGTCGGTGTCGACAACATGGGCGTTCTCAGCCGGCAGCGCTTGGTATTCGGCGTAACCGCCGTCGCGGCCATGGCCCATATAGTCGATGTCGGCCAGCGAATCGTCGTCGCGGTTGTAGATCGAGAAGTCGACCATGACGCGCTCGCCGATGCGGCTCACTGGCACGCCGTCGCCGACGGCGACGATCGTGCCCACCGTGTCGGTGCCCTGGATGCGCGGAAAAGTCAGCGTGTTGCCTTGCCGGCGCCAGGTGGAGACCGCTCCGGCATCCTCCTCCGTGCCATAGGCGCCCTGGCGCACCCAGACATCGGTGTTGTTCATGCCGCAGGCGCTGACCTTGACCAGCACTTCGCCGGCGACAGGCGCAGGCACCTTCACATCGGTGCGGTAGACGAGCTTCTCCAGGCCGCCGTGGCCGGTTAGCTGCACGGCGGCCATTGTGGCGGGAACGGTTCTTGTCATGGCATTCATGGCGCTTCTCAGATGCTGGCGAGGACGCCGTTCACGGCGTCGGCGGTCTTGGCGACGATGATGTCGGCTTCCTCGCGCGTCAGGCAAAGCGGCGGCGCGAAGCCGAGGATGTCGCCCTGGGGCATGGCGCGGCCGATGACGCCGCTGGCGGCCAGCGCCGTGGCGATCTGCGGCCCGACCTTCAGCGCCGGATCGAAGAAGACGCGGTCGTCGCGATCCTTGACGAACTCTATTGCGGCCAGCATGCCGTCGCCGCGTACCTCGCCAACATGCTTATGACCGCCGACGGCCTTGGCAAGCTCGGCGCGGAAATAGGCACCGGTCTCGCCAGCGTTCCGCACCAGGTCCATCTCGTCGATCAGCTCGAGATTGGCGACGCCGGCGGCAACGCAGATCGGGTGCGCCGAATAGGTCCAGCCATGCCCCAGCGAGCCCAGCTTGTCGGAACCCTTGACCAGCACCTGCCAGACCTTGTCGGAAACGATGACGCCGGACAGCGGCGCGTAAGCCGAGGTAAGTCCCTTGGCGATGGTGATCAGGTCCGGCCTGATGCCATAGTGATCCGAGCCGAACATGGTGCCGAGACGGCCGAAGCCGGTCACCACCTCGTCGGCGACGAGCAGCACGTCATACTTGTTCAGCACGGCCTGGATCTTTTCCCAGTAGCCAGCCGGCGGCGGCACGATGCCGCCGGTGCCGAGGATCGGCTCGCCGATGAAGGCCGCGACGGTGTCCGGACCTTCGGCAAGGATCATCTCTTCCAGCTTGTCGGCGCAATACTGCGAGAACTGCTCCTCGCTCATCGAGCGGTCGGCGCGGCGGAAATAGTACGGCGCCTCGGTGTGCAGGATCGGCTCGCGCGGCAGGTCGAACGCATTGTGGAACAGTTCCAACCCGGTCAGCGAGCCGGTCATCACGCCGGAACCGTGGTAGCCGCGCCAGCGCGAGATGATCTTCTTCTTTTCAGGACGGCCGAGGACGTTGTTGTAGTACCAGATCAGCTTGATGTTGGTCTCGTTGGCGTCTGAGCCGGAGAGGCCGAAATAGACACGGCTCATGCCCTTCGGCGCGCGGTCGATGATCATCTTGGCAAGCGTGATCGCGGCCTCCGTGCCGTGGCCGACATAGGCGTGATAATAGGCCAGGTTCTTCGCCTGCTCGGCGATTGCGTCGGCAATCTTCTGGCGGCCATAACCGACATTGACGCAATAGAGGCCGGCAAAGGCATCGATGCTCTTCTTGCCGGTGTTGTCCCAGACCGTGACGCCCTCGCCGCCGGCCATGATGCGCGCCGGTGACTCGCCGCGTGCGTGCGTGCCCATATGCGTCGAGGGATGGAAGAAGTGGTCGCGATCCCAGGCCGAAAGTTCGTTGGATTGTTCGAGCATTTTTTTCTCCTTGCAGGGAATTCTTCCGGCGTGCGCTAGGCCACGTCGAGACAAAGGTATTTCAGATCGGTGAAGGCTTCGAGCCCGTGTCGTGAGCCCTCGCGGCCAATGCCGGACTGCTTGACGCCGCCGAAGGGGATCGGCGCGCCGGTGATCTTGACGCGGTTGATCGCGACCATGCCGTAGTCCAGCGCACGCCCCATGCGCGCCTGCCGCGCGCCGTGCTCGGTGACGACATAGGCGACGAGGCCATATTCGGTGGCGTTGGCGCGGGCGACGACTTCAGCCTCGTCGTCGAACGATGTTACGGCGGCGACCGGGCCGAACGTTTCCTCATGCATGATCAGCGCTTCGTCCGGCACATCGACAAGCAGCGTCGGCTGGTAAAACAGTGGGCCGGCAGCGTGACGCTTGCCGCCGGTCAGGCAACGGGCGCCATGAGCAACGGCATCGGCCACCTGCTCCTCCACTTTCTTGACCGCGCGCTCATGCATCAACGGCCCGATCTCGGCGTCCGCGGATAGCCCGTTGCCGACGCGAAGCTTCTCGATGCGGCGCGCGAAAGCGGCGCAAAAGCGGTCATAGATTGGCCGCTGCACATAGATGCGGTTGGCGGCGAGGCAATCCTGGCCGGAGGTGGCGAATTTGGCGTCCAGCGCGATCGTGACGGCCTTGTCGATATCGGCGTCGTCGAAAACGATCAGCGGCGCATGGCCGTCGAGCTCCATGACCAGGCGCTTCATCGTCGCGGCACTCTGCGCGGCGATCAGCCGGCCGACTTCGGTCGATCCGGTGAAGCTCATGGCGCGGACCCTGGCATCGGCGCACATCGCGCCGACAATGGTGCGCGCATCACCCGTGACGACGTTGAAGGCGCCGGCCGGCAGCCCGGCGCGCTCGCCAAGCTCGGCCAGCGCCAGTGCCGACAACGGCGTTTCGGCGGACGGATGCGCCACCACTGTGCAGCCGGCAGCAAGCGCGGCCGCGGCCTTGCGGGTGAGCATGGCCGACGGGAAATTCCAGGGCGTGACGACGCCGACCACGCCGAGCGGCTCGCGGCGCACCGACATCTCGGCGTTCGGCAGATGGCTGGTGACGCTTTCGGCGTTGAGGCGTTTCGCGTCCTCGGCATACCACTCGACGAAGGAAGCGGCATAGTCGATTTCGCCCAGCGATTCCTTCAGCGGCTTGCCCTGCTCGAGCGTCATCAGCAGCGCCAGATCGCCCTTGGCGGCGATGATCAGATCGAACCACTTTCGCAGGATTTTCGAGCGCTCCTGCGGCAGGGCAGAGCGCCAGGCAGGAAACGCACGGGACGCTGCATCGATCGCTTCAGTGGTCTGCCTGCCATCGAGCGCCGCGACAAAGGCGACGGTGGCGCCGGTGGCGGGATCAGTGACCTCGAAGCTCGCCGCCTCTTGGCCAGCGGTCCAGTGGCCGCCGACATAGCCGAGATCGCGAAGCAACCGGCGATCGGCAAGCCGGTCGAGTGCCTCGTGGCGGTGGGGGCGAGCGAAATGCGCGGACATCGGCGTCTCCATTCGATGCCAAAATATCGGCCGTGCCGTGCGAAAAATGAGACTGTTTCAGCGGGTGTTGGTAGAGAGATTCTCTCTATTGGCGCATAGGCGTAGCCAATATCTCTAGCAAGCAGCCAGAGTCCGCTACGCTCCTTGCTGAGCCCCGTGGATGACGATGCGTCAATGTTGCGGCAGCAGGTCAGCCACCGGTAGCACGGTCTCGTCCTTAACCGTCTTGGTGACGATGTAGGTGAAATAACGGTCGATGCCGATCTCGCGTTCGAGCAGGCCGTCAACCAGCCGCTGGTAGGCATCGATGTCGCGCGCCATGACCTTCAGCACATAATCGACGCCGCCGCCCACCGACCAGCAGGCGACGATCTCCGGAACATCGCGCACGACACGCTCGAAGCGGTCGAAATCCGCCTGGCGATGATTGGCCAGGGTCACCTCCATCAGCACCGTCGCCACCGACGCGAGAACCCGCATGGCGATCGCGGCGTGATAGCCGGAGACGATGCCGGCCTTTTCCAGCTTGCGCAGCCGGATCCAGCACGGCGTCGGCGACAGCCCGACCTTTTCGGCCAGCGCCAGCTTCGTGATGCGCCCGTCGCGCTGGATGGCATCGAGAATCCTGAGGTCTATCGGGTCGAGCTTCGCTGCCGCCATGCGGGATCCGCCTTTCGTTCAAGACACATGATTATGCATTATTTCGATTGTCAATTGCACTGATTTCGATCTCTAATAAGTCATGACATTATGGCAGCCAGATCCTGCTCTCATCCGCCGCCCGGCCTATCTCTCGCTGGCCGACCAGTTCGCCCGCGCCATCCATGACGGGCGGCTGGCCAACGGCACGCAGCTGCCGACGCATCGCCGGCTGGCGGACGACCTGAAGCTTTCGGTGCAGACCGTCAGCCGCGCCTATGAGGAGCTGATCCGCCGCGGGCTGATTTCCGGCGAGGTCGGCCGCGGCAGCTTCGTCCAGACGCAACGCCGCGAGCCGGAGCCGCCCTACCTCCCGGAACGGCTGGGCGAGGTCATCGACCTTTCCATCCTGAAGCCGGTCTGCGAGCCGATGCATCTGGAGAAAATGAAGCAGGCGCTGGGGTGGCTGTCCGAGAACCTGCCGTCGAGCTCGGCCCTGTCGTTCAGGCCTAACATGGTTTTCCCGCGTCACCGCGCGGTGGCGGTCGAATGGCTGAAGCTTTGCGGGCTGGAGGCGTCGCCGCAGAACATCAGCCTCACAAACGGCGCCACCGCCGGCATGACGGTCGCGCTGATGAGCGTCGCCCCGCCCGGCTCGACGGTCGCCACCGAGGCGATCGGCCACCATACGCTGGTGCCGCTCGCCCGCTATCTCGGCTTCAATCTCGAAGGGCTGCCGATCGACGACAATGGGCTGATCCCCGAAGCGCTCGACGAGGCCTGCCGTCTCTCGGACATCCGCGCCGTCTTCGTCCAGCCGTCGGTGATCAACCCGACGGCGACCTTGATGGACACCACCCGTCGCGAGCAGATCGCGGCGGTCGCCCGCAAGCACGATATCGCCATCATCGAGAACGACGTGCTTGGGCCGCTGGTCGAAGGCCGGCCGCCGGCGGTTGCCGCCTTCGCGCCGGAGCGGACGCTCTACGTCACCTCCTTCACCAAGATCACCGTGCCCGGCCTGCGCATCGGCTATCTGGCGGTGCCGGACCGCTATGTGGCAGCCGTCGCCAACCGCCACCTCGTCTCAAACTGGATGGCGACACCAATGGTGGCGGAGATCGCCACGCGTTGGGTGAATGACGGCACGGCGATGGAACTGGTCAACTGGCAGCGCCAGGCGTTGAGGCGGCGCCAGGAGATCGCCGCGGAAATGCTGGCAGGCGTCGATTACCGCGTCCACCGCGACGGGCTGCATCTGTGGCTAGAGCTGCCGGGCGACCGCGCCGAAGAGAGCTTTGTCTCTCAAGCGCGCCTGCGCGGAGTGGCGATCGCGCCAGGCACCTCGTTCCGCATCGCCGACACGACTTGGCATCCGGCCGTGCGCATCTCGCTCGGATCGACCACCGAGGGGGAACTGCGGGCGGGGTTGAGCGTTGTCGCCAAGCTGCTGCTCGGCGATCCGGAGCATCTCCTGCTCGCGATCTGATGCACAAGCTGAGCGCAGATTGCCCTGAAATTGTGCCGCGTCGGAAATATTGTCATGATATTATTTTCCCAATTGACATGATTTGACGCGTTTCGCATCGTTAAGGGCATAGGCTTCTCCAGAACGGGGAAATGGATTGCCCGCGCCCATCATCAAGGTCGATGCGATTTCGAAGAGCTTCGGCACCTTCAAGGTGCTGGACGGTTTGTCGATGCAAGTGATGCCGGGCGAGAAGCTGGCGCTGATCGGCCCGTCCGGCTCAGGCAAGACGACGATCCTGCGCATCCTGATGACGCTCGAGAAGATCGACGGCGGCCATATCCAGGTCGATGGCGAGCAGCTCTATCACATGGAGCGCAACGGCCAGTTGCTGCCGGCCGACGAGCGGCACCTGGCCAGGATGCGCCAGAAGATCGGCATGGTCTTCCAGCTCTTCAATCTCTTCCCGCACAAATGCGTCATGGACAATGTGACGCTGGCGCCGATGCTGACCAAGGGCGTCGCGCGCGCCGCCGCCGAGAAACGGGCGATGGAACTGCTCGACATGGTGGGTCTCGCCGACAAGGCCAAGGCGATGCCCGCGCAGCTTTCAGGTGGCCAGAAGCAACGCGTGGCGATCGCAAGAGCGCTGGCGCTCTCACCCAAGATCATGCTGTTCGACGAAGTGACCTCGGCCCTCGACCCGGAGCTCGTCGAGGAAGTGCTCAACGTCATGCGCAAGCTCGCGGCCGAGACCGACATGACGATGCTTCTGGTCACCCATGAGATGGGCTTCGCTCACGACTTCGCCGACCGCGTGCTGTTCTTCGACCGCGGACGGATCGTCGAGGAAGGCAAGCCCGATGAGATTTTCCGTCACCCCAAACAGGAAAGAACGCAGAGTTTCCTGAAGAAGATCATCGCGGCCGGACATCGCGTCTGACCGCAATGCAAACGGGCGACGTGAGTCGTTCCGAAGGCGGCGGCGAGAGCCGTCAATCGAGCAAACCAAGAAGAGAAACAAGGAGTTGGGAACGATGAAGAGACTTGGCATTCTGGCTGGCGTCGCCAGCCTAGCACTGGGCGCTGTGCTGCTCGCCTCCGGGGCGCGTTCGGCGGACGACGCAAAGCTGGAGCAACTCAAGCAGCAGGGCTTTGCCCGCGTCGCCATCGCCAACGAGCCGCCCTATACGGCTGTGGCCGCCGACGGCAAGGTCTCAGGCGCGGCGCCGGACGTGGCGCGGGAGATCTTCAAGCGTCTCGGCGTCAACGACATCGTCGCCTCGATCTCCGAATACGGTGCCATGATCCCTGGCCTGCAGGCTGGACGCTTCGATGTCGTCACCGCCGGCCTGTTCATGAAGCCAGAGCGCTGCGCGGCGGTTGCCTATTCCGAGCCGGTGCTGTGCGATGCCGAGGCGATGCTGGTGAAGAAGGGCAATCCGAAGGGCTTCAAGAGCTATGCGGACATCGCCAAGGACAGCTCCGCCACCGTCGGCGCGCCCGGCGGCGGCACCGAGGAGAAGCTGGCGCTCAATGCCGGCGTGCCGCGCGATCGCGTCATCGTCGTGCCGGACGGCCAGAGCGGCCTGAAGATGGTGCAGGACGGCCGCATTGACGCCTACTCGCTCCCCGTTCTGTCGATCAACGACCTGATGAAGAAGGCGAACGATCCCAACCTCGAAGTGATCGCGCCGGTGCAGGGCGCGCCGGTCTATTGCGACGGCGCCGCCTTCAAGAAGGGCGACGAGGCGCTGCGCGATGCCTATGACGTCGAGCTCGCCAAGATGAAGAAGTCCGGCGAGTTCGCCAAGATCATCGAGCCCTACGGCTTCTCCGCCAAGGCGGCGATGTCGACGACGCGCGAGAAGCTCTGCGCGGCGAAGTAGGCACTACTTCTTCCTTCTACCCATTCACGGGGGAGAAGGTGTCACGAAGTGACGGATGAGGGGCGGCGGCGAGTTCTGACAGGCTGGCTCTACCCCTCGTCTGCCTGCCGGCATCTTCTCCCCGTTGAACGGGGAGAAGGGGCTTGTCTCGGCTGCCCCGCACAACCGCAAACGATAGGAAATCTTACACCCAGATGACCCAGTGGTCCGGCTATCTCGGCCTGATATTGCAGGGAGCGCTTGTCACCATCGAGCTGACGCTCATGGGGTCGGTGCTTGCGCTGATCATGGCCTTCCTCGCCGGCATGGGGCGCGTGTCGCGCTTCTTCGTCGTGCGGGCGATCGCCACCGCCTATATCGAGTTCTTCCGCGGCACCTCGATCTTCGTGCAGCTGTTCTGGGCCTATTTCGTGCTGCCCTTCGCCGGCCTGTCGCTGACGCCGCTGCAGGCGGGCGTGCTGGCGCTGGGCTTGAATGTCGGCGCCTATGCGGCGGAAGTGGTGCGCGGCGCCATATTGTCGGTCGGCCGCGAGCAATATGAGGCCTGCACGGCGCTCAACCTCGGCCGTTGGCAAGGCATGCGCCATGTGATCCTGCCGCAGGCGTTGTTGGTCATGCTGCCGACCTTCGGCAACAACGCCATCGAACTGCTCAAGGCGACCTCGGTCGTATCGCTGATCTCACTCGCCGACCTGACCTTCCAGGCGCAGGTGGTGCGTTCGCAGACCGGCAGCACGCTGATGCCGTTCCTGTCCGTGCTGATCATCTATTTCGCGCTGGCGCTGATCATTTCCTGGGGCGTGCGCACGCTCGAGCGCCGCATGGCGCGCGGCCTTGATGGAGTGCGGGTCTGATGGATTGGGATTGGGATTTCGTCTGGCAAATCATGCCAACCCTGATCCAGGGCGTGAAGATCACCATCCTGGCGACCATTCTGGGCTCGATCCTGGCCGCGATCGTGGGGCTCGGGATTGCGCTGGGGCGGCGCTCGGAGAACCCGCTGGTGTCACGCAGCATCAGCTGGTTCGCCGAGTTCATCCGCGGCACGCCGCTTTTGGTGCAGCTCTACTTCATCTTCTACGTGCTGCCAGATATCGGCATCCTGCTGCCGCCGCTGGTGGCGGGCGTCATCGGGCTCGGCCTGCACTACGGGACCTACACGGCGGAAGTCTATCGTGCCGGCATCGACAACGTCCCGCGTGGCCAGTGGGAGGCGGCCAAGGCCTGCAATCTCACTGGACGCCACACCTGGACACATATCATCCTGCCGCAAGCGATCCCGCCGATGATCCCGGCCCTGGCCAACTATTTCATCGCCATGTTCAAGGAGACGCCGCTGCTTTCGGCGATCACGGTGCTGGAGCTGATGAACCAAGCCAAGAGCGTCGCCAACACCTACTACCGCTACATCGAGCCGATGACGCTGGTCGGCGCGTTCTTCCTCGTCATCAGCCTCTGCTCCGTCGTGCTGTTGCGCTGGCTGGAGCATCGCTACGGCAGGATCGAAAGATGAAAGTCATGAAAGCACTGCCTGAAATCCGCCTCGAAACGGCGCGACCCACGCTTGACGCGCGTCCGCTGGAAAAGCGTGTCGGGCTGATCGCTTTAGCCACCGACCACACCAGCGAGGTGGACTTCCGCCGCATGGTGGCGAGCGAGCGGATTGGCGTCTATGTCGCGCGCATCCCTTACGCCAATCCGACGACGCTGGAGAATTTGCGCAAGATGCAGCCATCGCTCTCGGCGGGCGCGGCGCTGATCCTGCCGGACGAGACGCTCGATGCCGTCTGCTACTCCTGCACCTCCGCTTCCGTGGTGATCGGCGATGCCGAGATTGAAGCTGCGATCCAGGCGGCCAAGCCCGGCGTGCCCGTGGTCACGCCGCCGATGGCCGGCATGCGCGGGCTGAGCGCCTTCGGCGTGAAGCGCATCAGCATTCTCACCCCCTACACTGTCGAGACCAGCCGGCCGATGGCGGCCTATTTCGGCGCGCATGGCTTCGACATCCAGAGCTTCACCTGCCTCGGCTTCGAGGATGACCGCGAGATGGCCCGCATCAGGCCGGCTTCCCTCATCGAGATGGCGCGCAAGGTCACGCATCCGCAGGCCGATGCGCTGTTCGTCTCCTGCACCGCGCTGCGCGCCGCGCTCGCCGTCCCCGGCATGGAAGACGCGATCGGGCGTCCGGTCGTCACCAGCAACCAGGCCAGCGCCTGGAACTGCCTGCGGCTCTGCGGCGACGAGACGCCGCGACCGGAGTTCGGCCGCCTGTGGACCAAGCCGCTGGCACAGTGATCGTAATGCCCGTGATCGAAATGCCAGTTACGCTTCAGCATATTCGCGCCGCGCGCGAACGCATTGCCGGCAAGGTCGAGCGGACACCCGTCGTGTTGTCGCAAAACCTGTCGGAGCGCGTGGGGCATCCTGTTCATCTCAAGCTGGAGCACCACCAGACCACCGGCGCCTTCAAGCTGCGCGGCGCTTCCAACGCGATTGCGGCGTTGAGCCCGGAAGAAAAATCGCGCGGGGTCGTCGCCGCCTCGACCGGCAATCACGGCCGCGCGCTGGCGCATGCGGCGAAGCTCGAAGGTATGCGCGCGGTGATCTGCATGTCGAAGCTGGTGCCGGAGAATAAGCTCGACGGCATCCGCCGCCTGGGCGCCGAAGTGCGCATTGTCGGCAACAGCCAGGACGATGCCCAGCAGGAGGTCGACAGGCTGGTGGCGGAGGAAGGGCTGGTCATGCTGCCGCCCTTCGACCATCCCGATATCGTCGCCGGGCAAGGCACGCTCGGGGTGGAGATCATGGAGCAGCTTCCGGACGCAGCATGCGTGCTGGTGCCGCTCTCCGGCGGCGGGCTCGCGGCCGGCGTGGCGGCGGCCGTCAAAGGCGTGAGCCCGGGCACGAAAGTCATCGGCATCTCGATGGCGCGGGGCGCCGCGATGAAAGCCAGCCTCGACGCAGGCCGGCCCGTGCAGGTCGAGGAACTGCCGACGCTGGCGGACTCGCTCGGCGGCGGCATCGGCCTCGACAACCAGCTTACCTTCGCCATGTGCCGCGACCTGCTCGACGACGTGATCCTGCTTGCCGAGGACGAGATCGCTGTCGGCATTCGCCATGCCTATGAAGAGGAACGCGAGATCGTCGAGGGCGCGGGCGCTGTCGGCATCGGCGCGCTGCTTGCCGGCAAGGTCAAAGTGAGCGGCCCGACTGTGCTCATCCTCTCCGGGCGCAACATCGACATGAGCCTGCACCGTCGCATCGTCTGCGGCGAATCCTCCGCAAGGGAGCGTGCCGCATGAGCCGGATGACAATTCTCACCGAAAGTGATCTTCGCAAGATCGTGACGCTCGACCTGGAAGCCGTCGCCTGCGTCGAGAACGCCTTTCGCGCCCTGGCCACGCTGCCGGTGGCAATGCCGCCAATCTTGAGACTCGACATTCCCGAGCATCGCGGCGAGGTCGACGTGAAGTCCGCCTATGTGCCGGGCATAGACGGCTTCGCCGTCAAGATCAGCTCCGGCTTCTTCGACAATCCGAAGCTCGGTCTGCCGAGCGGCGGCGGCATGATGGTGCTGCTCTCGGCCAAGACCGGCGTGGTCGAGGCGCTGCTGCTCGACAATGGTTATCTGACCGATGTCCGCACCGCCGCTGCTGGCGCTGTTGCGGCCAGGCATCTGTCGCGCGAGGACTCCAAGGTCGCGGCGATCTTCGGCGCCGGTTTGCAGGCCGGCCGGCAATTGGAAGCGCTGCGCCTCGTGCGGCCGATCGAGGAAGCGCGTATCTGGGCGCGCGATGCCGCCAAGGCCGAAGCAACCGCCGCCCGCTTGCGCGACAGGCTCGGCATCATGGTTCGCGCCGAGCCGGATGCGGCGGACGCGGCAGCCGGCGCCGACATCATCGTCACCACGACGCCATCGACCGAACCGCTGATCAAGCCCGGTTTCGTTTCCGCCGGACAACACATCACCGCGATGGGCTCCGATGCCGAGCACAAGAACGAGATCGCGCCGGCGATCCTGCGCATGGCCGATCTCTATGTGGCCGACAGTGCGAAGCAGACGCGGCGCCTCGGCGAACTCCATCACGCGATCGATGCAGGCGTGATGGTGGCCGACGCCGAGGTCACCGAGCTCGGCCAGATCATAGCCGGCAGCAAGCACGGCCGGCGCTCGGCGAGCGACATCACCATCGCTGATCTCACCGGCACCGGCGTGCAGGACACCGCGATCGCCACACTTGCGCGCGATCGCGCGCGGGCGGCGAACGCCGGAACGATTTTCGAGAGCTAGTACCGGCCGCAAGGCCCAACAAACGAGGACCAAGAACAATGCAGCCAAACTTGAAATTCTCGCGGAGCGAATTTGCCGATCGCCTCGCTAAGACGCGCAAAGCCATGGAGGCCAAGGGCGTCGATCTTTTGATCGTCAGCGATCCCTCCAACATGGCCTGGCTGACGGGTTATGACGGCTGGTCCTTCTACGTGCATCAGGCGGTCATCGTGCCGCCTACGGGCGAGCCGGTCTGGTACGGTCGCGGGCAGGACGCCAACGGCGCCAAGCGCACAGCCTATCTCGCGCATGACAACATCATCGGCTACGCCGACCATTATGTGCAGTCGACCGAGCGGCATCCGATGGATTATCTCGCCAGCGTGCTGGCCGAGCGCGGCTGGGACAAGCTCTCCATCGGCGTCGAGATGGACAATTACTGGTTCTCGGCGGCTGCCTTCGCAGCTCTTCAGAAGCATTTGCCCAATGCCCGTTTCGCCGACGCCACCGCGCTGGTGAACTGGCAGCGCGCGGTGAAGAGCCCGACCGAGATCGAGTACATGCGCAATGCCGCCCGCATCGTCGAGGCGATGCACCAGCGCATCGTCGACAAAATAGAGGTCGGCATGCGCAAATGCGATCTCGTCGCCGAGATCTACGATGCCGGCACGCGCGGCGTCGCGGGCATCGGCGGCGACTATCCGGCGATCGTACCGCTCTTGCCCTCGGGGGCGGACGCCTCGGCGCCGCATCTCACCTGGGACGACAAACCGATGAAGGCGAACGAGGGCACGTTCTTCGAAATCGCCGGCTGCTACAACCGTTACCATTGTCCGCTGTCGCGCACAGTCTTCCTCGGCAAGCCGACGCAGGCGTTCCTCGACGCCGAGAAGGCAACGCTGGAAGGCATGGAGGCCGGCCTGGCCGCCGCAAAACCAGGCAACACCTGCGAGGACATCGCCAATGCCTTCTTCGCCGTCCTGAAGAAATACGGCATCGTCAAGGACAACCGCACCGGCTACCCGATCGGTATCTCCTATCCGCCGGACTGGGGCGAGCGCACCATGAGCCTGCGTCCCGGCGACCGCACCGAGCTCAGGCCCGGCATGACCTTCCACTTCATGACGGGACTGTGGCTGGAGACGATGGGCCTGGAGATCACCGAGTCGATCCTGATCACCGACACCGGCGTCGAATGCCTCGCCAATGTGCCGCGCAAGCTGTTCGTGAAGGACTGAGGCCGATGTCCGCTTTGCGTCCATCGCCGATCACGCCGACCGTCGACTTCGAGCGCGACGGCGTCCAGCACGGGTTCCTGCGCCTGCCCTACAGCCGCGACGATTCCGCCTGGGGATCGGTGATGATCCCGGTGTGCGCCATCCGCAACGGCAAGGGCTCGACGGCGCTGCTGACCGGCGGCAATCACGGCGACGAGTATGAAGGGCCGTTGGCGCTCTACGAGCTCGCCCGCACGCTCGATCCGAAACAAGTCTCCGGCACGATCATCATCGTGCCGGCGATGAACTATCCGGCGTTCCGGGCCGGCACCCGCACCTCGCCGATCGACAAGGGTAACATGAACCGCTCTTTCCCCGGCCGCCCCGACGGCACCGTAACGGAGAAGATCGCCGACTATTTCCAGCGTGAATTGCTGCCGCGCGCGGACATCGTCTTCGACTTCCATTCCGGCGGCAAGACGCTGGATTTCGTGCCCTTCTGCGCCGCGCATACGCTGCCGGACAAGGTGCAGGAGAAAAAGGCCTTCGCCGCGGTCGAGGCCTTCTCGGCGCCGTTCTCGATGCGAATGACCGAGATTGATGCCGTCGGGATGTATGACACTGCGGCCGAGGACATGGGCAAGGTCTTCGTCACCACCGAGCTCGGCGGCGGCGGGACCTCGCGGGCCGAGACGGTGCGGATTGCCCGGTGCGGCATCCTCAACGTGCTGCGTCACGCCGGCATCGTCGATGGTGCGGTCGAAAAGGGCAGAACGCAGTGGCTCGATATGCCGTCGGGCGATTGCTTCGCCTTCGCCGAGGAGGACGGGATGATCGAGACCATGATCGATCTCGGCGAGCCCGTGGAAGAGGGCCAGGTGGTAGCGCGCATCCATCCGCTCGGCCGCACCGGCCAGGCGCCGCAGGAGATCAGGGCCCGGATGTCGGGGCTGCTCGCCGCGCGTCACTTTCCAGGTCTGGTCAAGGCGGGCGACTGCATCTCGGTGCTGGCCGTGGCGGTCGGATAGTTATTGCACCACGCGCTTCTCGAGCTTGCGGGCGAGCGTACGCCGGTGCAGGCCGAGGCGGCGGGCGGTTTCCGAGATGTTGAAGCCGGTCTCGACCAGCGTCTCGTGGATGCGCTCCCATTCCAGGTTCTTGATCGAGGTGGGACGACTGGTGAGCGGCACCGACACATCTCCCTCGTCGCGGCCGAAGGCGGCTTCGATGTCATCGGTGTTGGCGGGCTTGGCCAGATAGTGACAGGCGCCGAGCTTGATCGCCTCGACCGCCGTGGCGATGCTGGCAAAACCTGTCAGCACGACGATTCGCATCGACGGGTTGCGGGCGCTGAGCAGCTTGACGCATTCGAGGCCCGATCCCGCTCCGAGCTTGAGATCGACGACGGCGTAGGCCGGAACGGCCTTCTCCAGCGCGACAAGCAGCGCCTCGCGGTCATGGCAGACCACGACGTCGTAGTCACGCTTTTCAAACGAGCGTTTGAGCGTGCGCGCGAAAGTCGTGTCGTCCTCGACGACGAACAGGGATCGATCAGGCTTCACGATCACCTCCATCGGTCAGCGCCGCCAGCGGCAGCGAAAGGGTAACGCAGGCGCCGTCGGCCATGTTGCGCGCCGAAACGTCGCCGCCGAGCTTGCGCACGACATTGAACACCAGGAAGAGGCCCAGGCCGCCGCCCGGACGCTGCTTGCTCGACATATAGGGCTGGCCGAGCGCGGCCAGAATATCCTTGTCGAAACCCGGTCCGCGATCCTTGACGGTGAGCACCAGCTTTTCATCCTGCCGGTCGGCAGTGACGCCGACCCAATCGTGCGATGCTTCCAGCGCATTGTCGAGCACATTGAAGATCACTTGCCGCAGCGCCGTATCGGACACGATCTGCTCGTCCGGCTCGAAACCGTTGCTGAAGTCCAGCTTGGAAGGCTGGCGGCTGACACGCCACTCCTGGACAAGGTCATCGAGGAAGTGGCGGATTGTGGTGCGGATCGTGCCCTCGCCCCGCGCCTGGCCGGAGGACATCAGGATGCCGGTCACGATACTTTTGCAGCGCTCGATCTGCGCCTGCATCTCGGCCACATCTTCGGAAAGCTCACGGTTGCGCCTGACGACCTGCATCTGGCGCCAGTCGGACAGGATGACCGATATGGTCGAGAGCGGCGTGCCAAGTTCATGCGCGGCGCCAGAGGCCAGCAGGCCCATGCGCACGATGTGATCTTCCTCGGCCGAACGCTGGCGCAGGTCCGCGAGATAGGCATCGCGTTCGCGCAGGTTGCGGTTGATGCGCGTCATGAAGATCACGATCAGGCCAGCCGCCAGCACGAAGCAGATGAACATGCCGCGCAGATGCAGCGACAGCAGATCGCTGCCGCCGTGATGCGGAAGCGCGATCGGCTGGAAGACGAAGATAAGGAAGACGAAGCAGGCGGAGGCTGCCACCACCAGGATCCAGGTCGACCATGGCGCCAGCAACGCGGCGCCGAGGGTGATCTGCAGCAGATAGAGCGAGACGAACGGATTCGAGGCGCCGCCGCTCAGATAAAGCTGCGTGGTCAGCGCCGCCATGTCGAAGATCAGCGCGACGAAGAGCTGCGCGTTGCTAATGCGGCGATTGCCGCGCAGGGCGAGCAGGCTGAAGATGTTCAACCCGACGAGGAACAGCACCACGCCGGCCATCTCGATGAGCGGCAGCGGGATGGCGAACCAGTATTGCGTCACCAGGATGGTCAGCACCTGCCCCGCCACCGCCAGCCAGCGCAGTTGGATGAGGAGCAGGAGATTCTTCCTGTTCGTGACGTCGGCGTTCGAGACGGCGCCTCCCTGCTGGGCGGGAGGAACCGTCAGCAACGGCTTGTCGTGATGAAGCCGCGAGATGGGGATGTTCATCTTGCGGCGCTTCCCCGCCAGCAAGTGGCGAGGATAGGCCTGGCAAGCGCCACCGCCAGCATCGCTGCCAGGGCAAACCAGGTCAGAGCATAGACAAGATGGCTGTTGCGGAAGGTGACGACGGTAAGGCCGCCGCGCGGCCAGCTGTCCGCGCCGGACGTCCCGGCATCGATGAAATAGGGCGCAAAATCGGTCAGGCGGCGCTCCTTGGCGATTGCCGCGATGTCCCGCGAATACCAGCGGCCGGCGGCCGGATCGTTGCTGCGCAGGAAGCCGCCGCCGGGCTCGCTGATCCTCAACAGCCCGTCAATCGTCCTAGGCGAGCTCGGGCCGCCGCTCTCTTGTTGAAATGCGGCCTTGCGCTCCTGCGGAATGAAGCCGCGGTTGACGAGGACCGTGAAGCCGCGGTCTTCGCGCATCGGCGTCAGCACCCAATAGCCGCCGCCAAGCTCGGTCACCGCCTGCACCAGCGTGTCGGCGCCGCCGATGAACCTGCCGGTCAGGCGCACATGGCGATATTCATAGCCTGCGGCATTGATATCAGCCCATGTCGCGGGTCCTGGCGCATCGACGACCGGAGCATGGATGCGCTGGTCGACGCGGGCGATCAGATCGAGTTTCCAGGCGCGCCTTTCCAGCTGCCAGATGCCGAGCCCAAGAAACGTCAGAACGCCGAGAAGTCCCAACAGCGCAAGCAAGAAGCGCGAAGCGGAGCCTTTCGACGGCGCGGCT
Organism: Mesorhizobium sp. WSM4976; assembly: GCF_029625685.1. Lineage (NCBI taxonomy): Bacteria > Pseudomonadati > Pseudomonadota > Alphaproteobacteria > Hyphomicrobiales > Phyllobacteriaceae > Mesorhizobium > Mesorhizobium sp. WSM4976. The sequence goes on along the minus strand of NZ_JARTVT010000001.1, from coordinate 167,267 downwards.
GGAGTGCCTATACCTTCCGGGCCGGCCCTGACTTTTGCCTTGAAATTGGCCCTCCTCACGCCCGCAACAGGGCTCATGGCATCTGCCGCATTTCGTGGAGCCCAGGCATCATATTGGCGTTGAGGTGGTACATCACCCAGAGCGAGCCGCTCAGCACGATGACGACGAGGATCACCGTGAAGATGAGCGCCAGCATCGACCATCCGCCTTCCGAGGCGGGGGTCATGTGCAGGAAGAAGATCATGTGAACCACGATCTGCACCGCGGCGAAGGCCATGATGATGACGGCCGTGGCCTGCTTGTTGTCGATGGCGCCGGTCATGACCATCCAGAACGGGATGGCGGTGAGCACCACCGAAAGGACGAAGCCGATCAAATAGCCCTTCAGCGATCCGTGCGCTGCGCCGCCATGGGCGTGGTCGTGACCGGCATGATCATGAGCGCTCATCGCAAAGTTCCCATCAGATAGACGAAGGTGAAGACGCCGATCCAGACGACGTCGAGGAAGTGCCAGAACATCGAGAGGCACATCAGCCGGCGGCGGTTGGCCTCGATGAGGCCGTGTCTCGCGACCTGCACCATCAGCGTCACCATCCAGACGATGCCGAAGGTGACATGCAGGCCGTGCGTGCCGACCAGCGTGAAGAAGGACGACAGGAAGGCGCTGCGCTGCGGCGTCGCGCCCTCATGGATCATGTGGGCGAATTCGTAGAGTTCGATGGACAGGAACGCCAAGCCGAACAGCATGGTCACGGCTAGCCAGCCTTGCGTCGCGCCGACACGGCCCTTGTCCATGGTCAGCATGGCGAAGCCATAGGTGATCGAGGAGAGCAGCAGCATGGTGGTGTTGACCGCCACCAGGCCGAGATCGAACAGGTCCTTCGGCGCCGGACCCGCCGCGTAATTGCCGCCGAGCACGCCAAAGGCCGCGAACAGCATGGCGAAGATCAGGCAGTCGCTCATCAGATAAAGCCAGAAGCCGAGCATGGTGCTGCCGCCTTCGGCGTGCGCATGCTCCTCTTCCAGGTGGAAGACCGGCTCGGCGCCGGCCGTGATAGCCGTGGATGCCATGCTCAAGCCCTAGCCCCCTGAGCGGAGAGGAGCGCCGTCCTCGCCTCTTCCGTTTGTGCGACCTCGGCCGCCGGGATGTCGAAGTCGCGGTGATAGTTGAAGGTGTGGCCGATCGCGGTGGCGATCAGGCAGACGAAGCTCAGCGCCGCCAGCCACCACATGTACCAGATCAGGCCGAAGCCGAGGGCGACGCTGAAGATCGCCAGGATGACCCCGGTACCGGTGTTCTTCGGCATGTGAATCGGCCTGAAGCCGGAGAGTGGGCGCCGGTAGCCGGCTCTCTTCATGTCGAACCAGGCGTCGTTGTCGCGGATGACCGGAGTGAAAGCGAAATTATAGGCGGGCGGCGGCGAGGAGGTCGACCATTCGAGCGTGCGGCCGTCCCACGGATCGCCGGTGACGTCGACCAGTTCGGCCCGCTCGCGGATCGAGACGAAGATCTGCACCAGGAAGGCGGCGATGCCGCAGGCGATCAGCACCGCGCCGAAGGCAGCGATGACGAACCAGATCTGCAGCGATGGATCGTCGAAGACGCGCATGCGGCGCGTCACGCCCATCAGGCCGAGGATATAGAGCGGCATGAAGGCGAACCAGAAGCCGAGCACCCAACACCAGAACGAGACCTTGCCCCAGAACGGATCGAGCCTGAAGCCGAAGGCCTTGGGCCACCAGTAGGCGATGCCGGCGAACAGGCCGAACAGCACGCCGCCGATGATGACGTTGTGGAAATGCGCGATCAGGAACAGGCTGTTGTGCAAAACGAAGTCGGCCGGCGGCACTGCAAGCAGCACGCCTGTCATGCCGCCGACAACGAAGGTGAGCATGAAAGCCACCGTCCACATCATCGGCAGCTCGAACCGGATACGGCCGCGATACATGGTGAAAAGCCAGTTGAACATCTTCGCCCCTGTCGGGATGGAGATGATCATCGTGGTGATGCCGAAGAAGGAGTTGACGCTGGCGCCGGAGCCCATGGTGAAGAAGTGGTGCAGCCAGACAAGATAGGACAGGATGGTGATGACCACCGTGGCGTAGACCATCGAGGTGTAGCCGAACAGGCGCTTGCCGGAGAAGGTCGAGGTGACCTCGGAGAAGACGCCGAACAGCGGCAGGATGAGGATGTAGACCTCCGGGTGACCCCATATCCAGATGAGGTTCACATACATCATCGGGTTGCCGCCGAAATCGTTGGTGAAGAAGTTGGTGCCGACATAGCGGTCGAGCGCCAAGAGCGTGAGCACCGCCGTCAGCACCGGAAAGGACGCCACGATCAGCACGTTCGTGCAGAGTGAGGTCCAGGTGAAGACGGGCATGCGCATCATGGTCATGCCGGGGGCCCGCATCTTGATGATGGTGCAGATCAGGTTGATGCCCGATAGGGTCGTGCCGACGCCGGCGACCTGCAGCGCCCAGATGTAGTAGTCGACGCCGACATCCGGACTGTAATCGATGCCCGAGAGCGGCGGATAGGCCAGCCAGCCGGTGCGGGCGAACGCGCCGACGAACAGTGAGGCCATGACCAGGATGGCGCCGCCCACGGTCATCCAGAAGCTGAAATTGTTGAGGAAGGGGAAGGAGACATCGCGCGCGCCGATCTGCAGGGGCACGACGAAGTTCATCAGCCCGGTGACGAAGGGCATCGCCACGAAGAAGATCATGATCACGCCATGGGCAGTGAATATCTGATCGTAGTGATGGGCGTTGAGATAACCTTCCGAACCGTTGAAGGCGATCGCCTGCTGCAGGCGCATCATGATGGCGTCGGAGAAGCCGCGCAAAAGCATGACGAGGCCGAGCACCATGTACATGATGCCGATCTTCTTGTGGTCGACGCTGGTGAACCACTCGCGCCAGAGGTAGCCCCAGAGCTTGAAATAGGTGATGGCGCCGAGAAGCGCGAAGCCGCCGAGCGCCACCACGAAGAAAGTGGCGACGAGGATCGGCTCGTGCAGCGGCAGCGACTCCAGAGTGAGGCGGCCGAAGATGAATTTGGTCAGCGTTTCAGGCATCCGCCATTCCTCACAATTCGAAGCGCAGCAGGCCGAGCGACGGCGTGCCGGCGTCGGCGCGGCGGCTGCCGGCGCCCGGCGCGAGCAGGCCGACGCCGCGCAGCGGGGACAGGTCCCTGAGCGGCCAATCCCTGTCATCGTCATTACGGGTCGCGCGCGAGGCGGCAGCAGCCTCCTCCGCCGTGCAGATGCTGGCGACATAGGACGGATCGCTGCCGAACACGGCGCCGCGCCGGGCAAGCTTGTCATATTGCAGCGGCAGGGTGTTGCGGACGCCGGCGAGCCCAAGACCGCCCTTGGCGTCGATCGACATCATCTCGTTCATGCACATCTTGCCGGGCTCGACACACAAATTGAGGATGGCGCCATAAAGGTCGGGATCGACGGAGGCATAGTGCCGGACCGGCTCGTTCTCGCTCGGACGTTCGAGCTCGAGATAGGTCTCGCGGCTAAGCTTGGCCTGCGCGCCTTTCGCCTGCGCCACCCAGTCAGTGAAGGCCTGGTCGGACAGGCCGTGAAACGCGAAGCGCATGCCGGAGAAGCCGGCACCGCTGTAATTGGCCGAGAAGCCCGTATAGGTGCCCGGCCTGTTGATGACGGCGTGAAGCTTCGTCTCCATGGCGGGCATGGCGTAGATCTGTCCGGCAAGGGCAGGAATGTAGAAGGAGTTCATCACCGTGGACGAGGTGATGCGGAAGTCGATCGGCTGGTTGACCGGCGCGGCAAGCTCGTTGACGGAAGCGATGCCGTAATCCGGATAGATGAAGAGCCACTTCCAGTCGAGCGCGACGACCTCGACCCTGAGCGGCTTGTGTTCCTGCGTGACCGGCTGGCCGGCCTCGATCCGGTCGATACGCCGGTAGGGATCGAGCAGATGCGTGCCGAGCCAGGTCAGCGCGCCGAGGCATATGATGACGAGCAGGGGCGCTGCCCAGATCACCAGCTCCAGTTTGGTCGAATGATCCCAGTCTGGCGTGTAGGTCGCCGTGGTGCTGGATTGGCGGTAGCGCCAGGCAAAGAACACGGTCAGCGCCATGACGGGCACGATGATGAGCAGCATCAAAAGGGTCGAGACGACGAGCAGGTCGCGCTGCTGCACTGCCACGTCGCCCGCGGGCGCCAGCACGACGAAATCGCAGCCGCTAAGCAGCACGGCCAGGGGGAACAGAAGCAGGGCTCCGGATCGTTTCATCAAATGCTGCTCTCGATCGTCCGGCGCAACAGGCCTATCATGTGCAATGCGGTATCGACCAACGGCTATCGCTGACGGACCCGAGACGACATTGGACAATTTGTCCAATGCCCAGTCGGCGCGGCTTTGGCGAAAGTGTGCAACGCACAATGGGAATGACAAGCGCGTCCTACATCCAACTCGGTGGCGACGGAAAAGATGGCTGAAACTTCGACTGCCGAAACTGACAGCAGGCTGATCGGCTCGCATCACGGCCAGGTCAGCGCTGGCGATATCGCTGTCGGCGTGATCATCGGCAGGACGTCGGAGTTCTTCGATTTCTTCGTCTATGCGATCGCTTCCGTGATCGTGTTCCCCAAGCTTGTCTTTCCGACGCACGATCCGCTGGCCGGGACGCTCTACTCCTTCGCCATCTTCGCGCTGGCCTTTATCGCGCGTCCGTTCGGCACGGTGCTGTTTATGGCAATCGACCGCGCCTATGGCCGCGGCGCCAAGCTGACGATCGCGCTTTTCCTTCTTGGCACCTCGACGGTCGCCATGGCGTTCCTGCCGTCCTATGAAGATGTCGGCGCGGTCGCCGCCTGGCTGCTGGCGCTTACCCGCTTCCTGCAGGGCCTGGCGCTTGGCGGAACTTGGGACGGGTTGCCTTCGCTGCTGGCCCTGAACGCGCCGCAGAACCGGCGCGGCATCTATGCGATGATCCCGCAGCTCGGCGCGCCGATCGGGCTAATCGTGGCAAGCTCGCTGTTCGCCTTCTTCGTCGCCAATCTCTCGGCCGACGATTTCTTCGCCTGGGGCTGGCGCTATCCGTTCTTCGTCGCTTTTGCCATCAATGTCGTGGCGCTGTTTGCCCGGCTGCGCATCGTCGTCACGCCCGAATTCTCGAAGCTCTACGAGAGCGGTGACCTGCAGCCCACCCGCATCAGGGACATGATCAGCACGGAAGGCCGCAACGTCGTCGTCGGCGCCTTCGCGCCGCTGGCGAGCTTCGCACTGTTCCATATGGTGACGGTGTTCCCGCTGTCCTGGGTGTTCCTGTTCACCAATGAAGGGCCGGAGCGGTTCCTGGTCATCGAGGCGGTGAGCGCGCTGTTCGGCATCGCCGCGATCGTCGCGTCGGGGCCGCTGGCCGACCGCGTCGGGCGTCGTGCTTTGCTCGGCGGCGGCGCCGTCGCCATCGCCGCATTCAGCGGCTTTGCCCCGCAGCTTCTCAATGGCGGCACTGTCGGCGAGACCGTGTTCATGGTGATGGGATTCATCCTGCTGGGCTTGAGCTTCGGGCAATCCTCGGGCGTGGTCGCGTCGAGCTTCTCGCGCCAGCACCGCTACACCGGCTCGGCGGTGACCTCGGACCTCGCCTGGATGTTCGGCGCCGGCTTCGCACCACTTGCAGCGCTGCTGCTGGCCGGCACTTTCGGCCTCATCGCCGCGGGCGCCTATCTGCTTTCAGGCGCGGCCTGCACGCTGATCGCGCTGTGGATCGACAGTCATGCCTCGACGACCGGCCGCTAAAGCGCGTCGCGATCTTTCAGATTCGCTCCATGCGCTTTAGGTTTTGATTTTTTACGCATGTCTTTATCCCGAACCGGTTCCCACTTTCGGGAGACATGCTTTAGTACCCGGCCACGAGGCCATTGTCGCAGGCGCCCAATCAGACCTGGTAGAAATCCCGATACCATTCCACGAAGCGCGGAACGCCGACCTCGATCGGGATCCTGGGCTTGAAGCCGGTCACCTCCTCGAGCGAGGTGACGTCGGCGTAGGTCGCCAGCACGTCGCCCTGCTGGAGCGGCATCAGGTTGCGGATTGCCTTGCGGCCGAGCGCGTCTTCCAGCACGTCGATCAGCCGGCTCAGTTGGACAGGCGAGCTGTCGCCGATGTTGTGGATCCTGTACGGCGCATTGCTTGTCGCCGGGTCCGGGGCCGCGCTTGTCCAATCGGGGTCGGGCGTCGCGGGATGCTCCATGACGCGGATTACGCTCTCGACGACGTCGTCGATGTAGGTGAAGTCCCGCTGCATGTTGCCGTGGTTAAAGACGTCGATCGGCTGGCCGGCGAGGATGGCCCTGGTGAAGATGAACAAGGCCATGTCGGGCCGTCCCCATGGACCGTAGACGGTGAAGAAGCGCAAGCCGGTCGTCGGCAGCCCGAACAAATGGCTGTAGGTGTGGGCCATCAGCTCGTTCGCCTTCTTGCTGGCGGCATAGAGGCTCAGGGGATGGTCGGTGGAATCATGCACTGAGAACGGCATGCGCGTGCTGCCGCCATAGATCGAGCTCGACGACGCATAGACAAGATGGCCGACCGAGGCTTGACGGCACCCTTCCAGGATGTTGAGGAAACCGCTGAGATTGCTCCGTGCGTAGACGTGCGGGTTGATCAGCGAATAGCGGACGCCCGCCTGCGCGGCGAGATTGACGACGATCTCCGGCGCTGCCGAGGCAAAGACCGCCGAAATGTCATCGCGGTCGGCGAGATCGACATGCTCGAAACGAAAGTTCGCGAACGCTTTCAGCCTGTCGAGCCGCGCCTGCTTCAGGGCAACGTCGTAATATTCGTTCATGGAATCGAGGCCGACAACCTGCCGGCCTTCGGCAAGCAGCCTGTGGCAGAGGTGAAACCCTATGAAGCCGGCCGCGCCGGTGATCAGGATAGGCCCGCTCGACGTCAATGCATGTCCCCAAACGTTGTGGTCAGACCGGACCGACCTTTCGCCGACAGCCTGCGATCGCGTCCGGAACTCCTCAAGCCGGTCGAGAACTTGCGCCTTTTATGGCAGGCCGTCGACGAATTCAACGATACGCCTTTCGCCGACATCTCGACACCGGTCATTGGGCGCCAGTAGCTGCAAGGGCTGGCACGGGCAGGTGCCGCAGCAACGCATAGAGCCCGTCGACCTCAGCCCATGCGAACCCGTCATCCCGCCGCTGCGGAACGAAGGCCGCCTCGTATATGCTTCAATCAGGTCGATCATAGCCGCCTAGGGACGATGTGGCCGGAGCCGGCCCAGAAGGCGACCAGTCTCCGACAGCGGAAATCCAATCTCAAGCCGATGCTTATATGCGAGCGCAACCAGGGACCGAACCCATCCACGCAGAATGAGATTTCGTGATATGACCAGAATGAGGATTCAGTTCCCTTGGTGATCCTACTTCCCTGAGGCAAACTGCTATTGGGCTTTCAGGAGGAGAAATGAGAGCACGCGCGGCGACGGTCGGAGACCTGGAAGATGTTTTCCACGGCCTGTCCAGGCGAATGTCGGACGAATATGTGGCTGCCGGCAAGGACACCAAAAGCGCCTATGACAATCTGATGATGAACCTGAAGGAAGGCCGGGCGCATGCGCTCGTCCAGGACGACAGGGCAGTGGCGATCATCGCCTGGCATGAACGTGCGGATGCCGCGGATACGCTGTTCGCGGCGCGGGAGGATTTCTTCAACGCCTCGACGGTTCGCTTCTGCAAGCGGCACATCCGCCATGTCCAGGCGCTTGCCGGCAACCTCCCCATACATTCGCGCAGCTGGCTGGACAGGCCGGACGTGGCGAAATGGTTCCGTGTGATCGGCTATGTCGACCGAGGGCGGGAGAACGGCGCCCACCTGTTCGAGCTGCCACCGGCCGCCAATAGCTGACGAAAACGAGGTCATTCCCTGCACCTCTCGAATACAGGGCGGCTTGCGCGAAAATCCGATTGGAAAGATTGTACGCACAGGCAGCCGGGCAACCCGGCGCCGCATGGGTATGGCTGCTGGAAATCGGGATGTTGCGCGTCTGCCTGGCCCTTGTCGTCATCGCTGCCCTGACGAGACTGTCAGGGGCGGAGCCGCGCGCGTCTCATCTTTTCGACCGAACTGATCTCGCGACAGCCTATTCGGGCCAATCCGATCTTGTCACCGCATACACGACCGGCATGGCGCGCTATCGGCTTCAGTATTCGAGCGCCGCGATCCAGGCCGGTTTGGCCGCGCCGCTCGAGCCCCGGCTGCTGCGGCCAGAATTCCAGCAACGGACATGGCGCTCGGCGGACGGCAGCCTGCTGCAGGGCTTTGCCGGCAAGGGCGGCTTTCGCCTGACCACGGGCAACTGCGTCGCCCGCATCTGCATGGCCAGCGAATGCAGCGAAGCCGGCTGGCCGCTCTATGCCTGCAGCGACGGACGCAAGCGCACGATGTCGGTCAAAAGCTTCGTGACGGCAACATTCGACGGCGTCTCCTACCGGCGGCTGAGCGCGCCGCAGGAGTGAATTGGCGACCCGAGAGAGGTGACGGAGCCGCTTGCGCCGATCTCGCCAGGCGTGGCATCGGTTGCGGCGTTTTGAGACGATTGAAGACAAAGACAGTGGCACGCCAACCCGACCGACGATCCGCAACCCCGAAGGTCAGCCTCGCCCGAGCCCTGTCCAAGCTTGGCTTTTGCTCGCGCACGCAGGCCGAGCGCCTCGTCGCGGACGGGCGCGTGCAGGTAAACGGCAAGACCGCGCGCGATGCCTTGCTGCGCATCGATCCAGACCGCGACCGCATCACCGTCGACGGCCAGCGCGTCGTTGCCCAGCGCAAGGTCTATCTGATGCTCAACAAGCCCCGCGGGCTGGTCACCACCCGCGACGATCCCGAAGGCCGCGGCACCGTCTATGACTGCCTGGGAGGGCTCGACCTGCCTTTCGTGGCTCCCGTCGGGCGCCTCGACAAGGCAAGCGAAGGCCTGCTTTTGCTGAGCAATGACACGCGCTGGGCGAACCGCCTTCTCGACCCCGCCTCGCATGTCGCCAAGACCTATCACGTGCAGATCGCTTCAGTGCCTGACGAGGAAATGCTCGAGCGCTTTCGCCAGGGCTCTGTCGTCGACGGCGAGTTGCTCACGGCAAGCTCGATCGCGCTGCTGCGCAGCGGCGGGCGGACGGCCTGGCTGGAGATCGTGCTCGACGAAGGGCGCTATCGGCAGATCCGCAGGCTGCTCGGCGCTTTCGACATCGAGGTGCTGAGGCTGATCAGGGTGGCCATCGGCGGCCTTCAGCTCGGCGAGCTTGCCAAGGGCAAGGCGCGGCACCTGACAAGCGACGAGTTGGCGACCTTGGCAACTTGATGCGTCACGCACTTCTCCTCACCCGCGCAGCGGCCGGATGAGGGAGAGCCCGCGCTCGCTACTTCTGGTTCCAGCGCCGGATGACCGGCTCGGTCAGGTCATGCTCGTAGCCCAGGATGCTGAGGCTCGCGGTATCGAGGACGAAATGCTCGCCGCCTTCCGGCGGCAGGCCGACCCAGCGCGCCGCGAGAACACGCAGGAAATGCGAGCTGGAGAAGATGAGCACATTGCCGGCAACCGCGCGAAGCCCGGCGATGACGGCATCGGCGCGGGCGCCGACATCGGCCGCCGTCTCCCCGTCAGGACAGCCGTCGCGAAACAATTGCCAGCCGGGGCGCTTCGACAGGATCTCCTTGGTCGTCATGCCCTCGTAAGCGCCATAATCCCATTCCTGCAGGTCCGACTTCTTGATTGCGTCCTCGCCGAAGCCAGCGAGGCGGCAGGTATCGAAGGCGCGCTGCGAGGGGCTCGACCAGATCGCCTGGAACGTCAGACCCTCAAAACGGTCGACAAGACCGCGTGCGGCCTCCTCGCCTTTCACCGTCAGCGGAATGTCGGTGCGGCCAGTGTGCCTGCCCGAGGCGCTCCATTCGGTCTCGCCGTGGCGGACCGCGTAGATTTCGGGGAACGCACCGCTCATAGAACGCCCTCTCGGCTGAATAATTCGCCGAGAATCCGGCTCGCTCACCCTATGCGGCGGCCGGCAAAAAGAACAGGCCGCGGCTGAGCCGCAGCCTGCACAGGTTCGGAAGGGATGCCTGAAGTTGCCTGTCACTCCGCCGGCAGCAGGCCGCCGGACAGCGCGAGGTCCGCCTCTTCCGGCAACTGGCCAGCCATGGCGGCGGCGAATTGCTTCTGGTCGAGCTCGCCTTCCCAGCGCGCCACGACGATGGTCGCCACCGCATTGCCGACGAAGTTCGTCAGCGCACGGCATTCCGACATGAAGCGGTCGACGCCGAGGATCAGCGCCATGCCGGCGACCGGCACCGAGGGCACGACCGAGAGCGTGGCGGCCAGTGTGATGAAGCCGGCGCCGGTGATGCCGGCAGCACCCTTCGAGCTCAGCATGGCGACGAGCAGAAGCAGGATCTGGTCGCCGAAGGTGAGCGGCGTGTCGGTCGCCTGGGCGATGAACAGCGCGGCCAGTGTCATGTAAATGTTGGTGCCGTCGAGGTTGAAGGAATAACCGGTCGGGATGACCAGGCCGACCACCGAGCGGTTGCAGCCGGCACGCTCCATCTTGGCCATTAGGCCGGGAAGTGCCGCCTCGGACGAAGAGGTCCCTAGCACAAGCAACAGTTCCTCCTTGATGTAGCGGATCAGCGCCAGGATGGAGAAGCCGTTGTACCATGCGACCGCGCCGAGGACGACGAGCACGAAGAGCAGCGACGTCAGGTAGAAGGTGCCGATCAGGAAGGCGAGATTGGCGATCGTGCCGATGCCGTACTTGCCGACGGTGAAGGCCATGGCACCGAACGCGCCGACGGGCGCCGCCTTCATCAGGATGGCGACGAGGCGGAAGATCGGCGCGGTCAAGGCCTGCAGGAAATCGACCACAGGGCGGCCACGCTCGCCGACGAGCGCCAGCGCAATGCCGAACAGCACCGAGAAGAACAGCACCTGCAGAATGTCGCCCTGCGCAAAGGCACCGGTGATGGTGTCTGGGATGATGTTCATCAGGAAGCCGACGATGGTCGTGTCATGCGCCTTCTCAGTGAAGGTCGAGACCTTCGAGGCGTCGAGGGTCGCGGGGTTTATGTGCATGCCGGCGCCGGGCTGGATGACGTTCGACACAACGAGGCCGACGATCAGCGCCAATGTTGAGAAGACAAGGAAATAGATCATCGCCTTGCCAGCGACTCGGCCGACCTTGTGCAGGTCGGAGACGCCCGCGATACCGGTCGCCACGGTGAGGAAGATCACCGGCGCGATGACCATCTTGACCAACTTGATAAAGGCATCGCCAAGCGGCTTCAGCGAAGCGCCCAGATCGGGATAGAAATGGCCGAGCAGGATGCCGGCGGCGATCGCCACCAGGACCTGCACATAGAGATGCCGGTAAAAGGGAACCTTGCCGCGCGGTTCGGCGGCAGCGATTGCTGTCTGCATCATATCCTCCGTTCGGCCCCCGATCGAGACGCTCGACCTCCCAGGGGGCTGTTGACCTCCACAGCCTCGCGGCTGCTACGGACCTAGTTGCAACGGGCGTGCCAGATGGCGCCGGCAGCCTCTTAACTCTGATTTTGTTGACTTTTTTGAACTGAAGGCAGGCACCCTCAAGAGTTTCCGTGCGGTTATCCGCATAGGTCGAATTGTGTTTTGTGCGAAAACATGCACAAATGCGGCATGCTGCAACGCCCTGCCGCTGCCCTTGCCTCGACGCCCGAACTGCTTGCCGGGCGAGCCCAGCGCGCCTGGCTGCTGTTTACGGCGGTGGCTATGGCGATCATCGCGGCAGCGCTTTATGGCGCCGGCCTTTATGGCCGTTCGACGGAGATCGAGGCTTTAACCACGCAAGGACGCACCGACGCAAACCTCAAGGTCGCTCTGCTGCGCGCGGTGCTGGAAAATCCGCGCGCGCTGCCTCTGCTCCTGTCGGAGGACCAGCAGGTACACGACGCGTTGACCCAGCGAAGCCCTGCCTCGATCGACATGCTCAACCGCAAGCTGGAAGGGCTGGTTTCCGGCACCAAGGCCTCGGTGCTCTACGTCACCGGCACCGATGGTTTTGCGATCGCCTCCAGCAACTGGCGCGAACCGGTGAGCTTCGTCGGCAGCGACTACAGCTTCCGCGCCTATTTCTCAGGCGCGATGCAGACCGGCACCGCCGAATATTTCGCACTCGGCAATGTCAGCAAGCGTCCCGGGCTATACATCTCGCGGCGAGTCGACGGCGCCTCGGGGCCGCTCGGCGTCGTCGTGGTCAAGATGGAATTCGACCAGCTCGAAGCCGACTGGCACGAGGCGAACCGGCCGGCCTTTGTCAGCGACGCGCATGGCGTGGTGCTGATCACAAGCGTGCCCTCCTGGCGCTTCCTGACGACGGAACCGCTCAGCCGGCCGGTGCTCGCCGAAATCCGCGCCAGCCAGCAATTCGGCGATGCGCCCCTGGTGCCTTTGCCGATCACGAGGCCGGAGGCGCTCTCCAGCGACGTCGCGCTGGTTCATGCCCTTACGCCTGGAAGCAGCGACGCGGAGTATCTGCGGCTTTCAACCGCGGTGCCGTCGACGTCGTGGCGGCTCGACTATCTTGTTCCAGCCGAAGCGCCGATCGCCGCCGCGCAGCGCGAAATGCGGCTCCTGGTGCTGGGCGTCCTTGTGCCGCTCATCGCTTTGGCCGCCTATCTGCTTTGGCGCCGGCAGTCCGCCCAGATGCGGATTGCCGCCGAACAAGCCGCGCGCGCCGAGCTGGAGCGCCGCGTCGTCGAGCGCACGCAGGATCTGAGCCGGGCGCGCGACCGGCTGCAGGCCGAGATCGCCGACCATCGAAGCACCGAGGCGAAGCTGCAGGTCATGCAGCAGGAGCTGGTGCAAGCCAACCGGCTTGCAACCCTTGGCCAGGTCGCCGCCGGCGTCGCGCATGAGATCAACCAGCCGGTGGCGACCATCCGCGCCTATGCCGACAATGCGCGCGTGTTCCTGGAGCGCAAGCAGAGCGCCTCAGCCGAGGAGAATCTTGGCGCCATCGCCGCACTGACCGAGCGCATCGGAACCATCACCGAGGAGCTGAAGGCCTTCGCCCGCAAGGGCCGCACGGCGGCAGAGCCCGTGGAATTGCGCAGCGTGATCGAGGGCGCAGTCGTGCTGCTCAGGAGCCGCTTCGCCGGCCGGCTGGACGCGCTGGCGATCACGCCGCCGCCGCCGGCGCTGAAAGTAATGGGCAACCGGCTGCGGCTGGAACAGGTGCTGATCAACCTGTTCCAGAACGCGCTGGAAGCGCTTGATGGCCGCGACGGCGCACGGGTCGAAGTTGCGGCGGCCGAGAAGGATGATGACGTGACGCTCACGGTCTCGGATAACGGGCCGGGCATCCCCCCCGCGATCCTGAAATCACTGTTCACGCCCTTCAACACCTCGAAAGAAAAGGGCCTGGGCCTCGGCCTGGTCATCTCCAAGGACATCGTCGCCGATTATGGCGGCCACATCGAGGTGACGAGCGGTGATCAGGGAACACGCTTTACGATCCACCTGTCGAAAGCCGGTGCCGCATGACGAAGGACGATCCCGCACCCGTGATCCTGATCGATGACGACAGGGACCTGCTCAAGGCGACAGGGCAGACGCTGGAGCTTGCCGGCTTTGCGGTGTTGGCCTATTCGGTGGCGAGCGAAGCGCTGGCGGCACTCGACCGGAATTTCGACGGCGTGCTGGTGTCGGACATCCGCATGCCGGAGATCGACGGACTGCAGCTTTTCGACCGCGTCTTCCATCTCGACCCCGATATACCCGTCATCCTGGTCACCGGGCACGGCGATATCGCAATGGCCGTCAAGGCGATCAAGGACGGCGCCTACGACTTCATCACCAAGCCCTTCGCCGCAGACCGGCTGGCACAGAGCGTTGCCCGCGCCGCCGAGAAACGCCGGCTGGTGATGGAAAACCGCGCCTTGCGCGAGGCGGCCGAGCAGGCGCAGGAGGGATTGCCGCTGATCGGCCAGACGCCGGCAATGGAGCGACTGCGCCGCACGCTGAGGCAGATCGCCGACACCGATGTCGACGTGCTGGTGACCGGCGAGACGGGCTCGGGCAAGGAGGTGGTGGCGAACCTGCTGCATCGCTGGAGCCGCCGCGCCAAGGGCAATTTCGTCGCGCTCAATTGCGGCACGCTGCCGGAGACGGTCATCGAAAGCGAGCTGTTCGGCCATGAGGCCGGCGCCTTCACCGGCGCGCAGAAGAAGCGCGTCGGCCGCATCGAGCATTCGAGCGGCGGCACATTGTTCCTCGACGAGATCGAAAGCATGCCGGCCTCGACGCAGGTGCAGATGCTGCGCGTGCTCGAAATGCGCGAGGTGACGCCGCTCGGCACCAATGAAATCCGGCCAGTCGATTTGCGCGTCGTGGCCGCCGCCAAGGTCGACCTCGGCAATGCCAGCCAGCGCGGCGCTTTCCGCGAGGACCTCTATTACCGGCTCAATGTGGTGACGCTTTCGATCCCTCCGCTGCGCGAGCGCCGGGATGACGTGCCGCTGCTGTTCGGCTATTTTGCTGAGCGCGCCGCCGCCCGCTTTCGCCGCGCTGTGCCGGCGACGTCCACTGCGGTCCAGCGGCACCTGCGGGAGCATGACTGGCCGGGCAATGTGCGCGAACTCGCCCATTTCGCCGAACGCTTCGTGCTTGGGCTTGAGGACGTTGCCGAAACGCCTTTCCCGGCGGCAATGGAGAGCGACGCCGCCATACCGTTGCCCGAACGGCTCGATCGCTACGAGGCCGACATCATCCGCGAGACACTTGGTCGCAATGAAGGCGACGTCCGCCGCACCATCGAGGCGCTCGGCATTCCACGCAAGACCTTCTACGATAAGTTGCAGCGACACGGTATCGTGCGCAGCGATTTTTCCAGATAGATCAAGCTTGTGGAACCCGATCCAATCTCCGGCCGTTTAGCTTGCCCGGAGAACCGTGGCACGTTGGCACCAGCCGTCCAATGAACGCGTCGCCGCGATGGCTTTGCCGGGTTGCGCTTAGCGGGCGTTGATGATTTGTTGCCGCCCTGCGGAGAATGAATAATGCGCGAATCCCTCGGTCAAGACGAATACGGCTCGGCCAACCCTTTCGATCCGGACGACCTGCCCAATCTCAACGCGATGGGGCCGGTGATGGGCGGCGGCAATGATTTCGAGAAATACGCGGTCGCCGTCATCATCGTGTTCGGCGCGCTGATCATCGGCGGCCTGATGGCCGCCTCCATGTCCTTCGGCCACCGCAACGGCTTCCTCTTCGCGCTCGGCGGCGCCACGGCGGCCTGGATTTCCGGCAATGCGCTGCTGCTGGACCGGCCGCGCATCTATGCGCTGTTCGTCGCCATCGCCGCCGTGATGCTGATCGCTTCGACCATCACGCTGGTGGTCTAATAGCCTAGCGCCTCGCCGGCGGCCGCGCGGCTGTCGATGGCGCCGTTGTAGCGGGCGCCGCCGCCCTTCTCGATCTCCGCCAGGCTTTTCCCGCCGACAAGGATGCCGGCCGCCCGCCCCCAGGTCTCGTCACTCAGGTCGAGATGGTAGCCCATACCGGCAAGCAGCCGCTCCGTGTCCGGCGAAAGCCCGAAAGGCTCGACATAGACCGTATCCGGCAGCCATTGATGGTGGACGCGCGGTGCGTCGACCGCCTGCTGAATGTCCATGCCGTGATCGATCACGTTGAGGATCGCCTCCAGCGTGATGGTGATAATGCGCGAACCGCCCGGGCTGCCGATGACCATGAATGGCTTGCCGTCCTTGGTCACGATCGTCGGACTCATCGAGGATAGAGGCGTCTTCCTCGGCTGGATGGCGTTCGCCTCGCCCTGCACCAGCCCATAGAGGTTCGGCACCCCGGGCTTCTGCGTGAAATCGTCCATCTCGTTGTTGAGCAGGATGCCGGTGCCATCGGCAACCACGCCGGCTCCGAAGGAGCCGTTCAACGTGTAGGTGACCGCGACCGCGTTGCCGTCCTTGTCGATGATCGAATAATGGGTGGTTTCCTTCGACTCGCCGAAACCTTTCGGCATCAGGTCCTTCGAGACGCCGGCGCGGAACGGATCGATCTTTTCTCGGATGTCCTTGGCATAGGCCTTGTCGAGCAGCTTCGAGACCGGATTGTCGACGAAATCCGGATCGCCCAGCGCCGAGTTGCGGTCTACATAGGCATGGCGCATCGCCTCGACCATGACATGGACCGTCTCGGCTGATCCGGCGCCGAGATAGGACAAAGGGTAACCTTCGAGCACGTTGAGGATTTCGCAGATGATGACGCCGCCCGAGCTTGGCGGCGGCGAGGAGATGATCTCGTAGCCGCGATAGGAGCAGGTCACCGGCTTAAGCTCGCGCACCGCATATTGCTCGAGATCGCCCTTGGCGAGGATGCCGCCCTTGGCGCCGCTCGCCTTGACGATGGCGTCCGCAATGGCGCCCTTGTAGAAGGCGTCCGGCCCCTTTTCAGAGATCGCCGACAGCGAGGCGGCGAGGTCCGGCTGAACGAGCTTCTCGCCGACGCCGTAAGGCTTGCCGTCTTTCTTCAGGAAGATGGTCGCGGCTGCCGGGTCCTTTCCCAACCGGTCGGCGCTGTCTGCGAAGGAAGTCGCGTCGCCTTGGTTGAGGACGAAGCCGTCCTTGGCATAGGCGATCGCCGGCGCCATCAGATCCTGCCTCGAAAGCGTGCCGTATTTCTCGCGCGCCATCTCGAAGCCGGCGACCGAACCCGGCACACCGACCGCGAGATAGCCGTCAAGGCTGGCGCCCTTGATCGGCTTGCCGTTCTTGTCGAGATACATGGTCCTTGTGGCTGCAAGCGGCGCGCGTTCGCGGAAATCGAGGAAGGTCGTACGGCCGTCCTTCAGGCGCACGGTCATGAAGCCGCCGCCGCCGATATTGCCGGCGTTGGGATAGACGACGGCCAGCGCATAGCCGACCGCGACGGCGGCATCGACAGCGTTGCCGCCCTTCTTCAGCACATCGACGCCGACTTCGGTGGCGAGATGCTGGGCCGTCACCACCATGCCATGCTCGCCCTTGGCGGGAGCGGGCGAGGCGGCGAACGCGATCGTCGAGGAACTGAGGGTAATTGCGAGCGAAAGAGTGACGCCGATCAGTGTCCGACGGGTCAAGGGCATGGCGGTGCTCCTGGCGTTGGGGACTCCCAGGAAAGACCCTGTCGTCCGGCTTGTCCACCGCCAACGGCGCTGGACCAGATCAAATCGGGTATCTGCCTGTCAGACGATACCGCCGCCGCCACTCGCAACAGCCGGCCGCTCCGCCGCGACCTTCGCACGGTAACCCGCCTCGCGATAGGCGGCGACAGGATCGATGGCGCCACCGGTCCGCAGCCGCGCCATGGCAAGGATCGGCTCGACATCGGTGCGATAGGCGGCTTTCAGCGTCTGCGTTGCCATCAGCGCATCATTGGCCTCCTGGAAGCCTGCCAGCGCCTTGCGGTCGACCAGCAGAGCCTGCGCATAGGCGCGCTGCACCTCGACCGCCGACATCATCAGGCTCTCGATCGGATCGGTGACATTGTGGCTCTGGTCGAGCATATGCGCCGGGTTGAAGCCATCCGCGCCCGAAAGCTCGGCATCGACCAGCTCATTGAAGACAAGGAACAGCCGGTAGGGATCGATCGACCCGGCATCGAGGTCGTCGTCGCCATATTTGGAATCGTTGAAGTGGAAGCCTCCCAGCTTGCCGAACTGGATCAGCCGCGACACGATCATCTCGATGTTGACGTTGGGGGCGTGATGACCGAGGTCGACAAGGCAGAAGGCCTTGTCGCCGAGCTCCCTGGCGATGATGTAGTTGGTGCCCCAGTCCTGCACGACCGTCGAATAGAAGGCCGGCTCATACATCTTGTGCTCGGTGAACAGCCGCCAGTCATCCGGCAGGCCGGCATAGATCTCGCGCATGGCGTCGAGATAGCGCTCGAACGCTTTTGCAAAATTGACCTGGCCGGGGAAGTTTGAGCCGTCGCCGATCCACACCGTCAGCGCCTTCGAGCCGAGCGTCCTGCCGATCTCGATGCATTCGAGATTGTGCTCGACCGCCTGCCGGCGCGTGCCGGCATCAGCATGCGACAGCGAGCCGAACTTGTAGGAAAGCTTCTGGTCCTTTGCGTCCGAGAAGGTGTTGGAGTTCATGGCATCGAAGCCGAGGCCAAAGCGGGCCGCCGCCTGTTTCAGCCGGTTCGGGTCGGCCTTGTCCCACGGGATATGCAGCGAGACGGTCGGCGTCGCCTGCGTGAGCTGGCTGATGACGGCGCAATCCTCGATCTTATCGAAAATGTCGCGCGGCTCACCGGGGCCGGGGAAACGGGCAAAGCGTGTGCCGCCCGTGCCGACGCCCCAGGACGGGATCGCCACGCCGAATTTTTCCACCTTGCCGAGGATGGCGTCGATGGCGAGGCCGCGGCGATCGAGGCGTTCGCCGAGGGCGGCATAGTCGCGCTCGAGGTCGGGGCGGCGCGCGGCGTTGTGGCTTGCGACGAGATCGGCGGAGATGATGGTTTCGGACACTGCGGTTCCTCCCAAGAATACGTTCGGCTGGCGCTGCCCCACATCCGCCTGCCGGCACCTTCTCCCCGTATAGAGACGGGGAAAAGGAAAAGGGCACCTAGCGCGTAAAACTCTGCGCGTTGCCGGCGTCGACGTTGACGATGTTGCCGGTCGATTTGGCGGACATGTCGGAGGCGAAGAAGTAAATCGCCTCGGCGATGTCCTCCGGGAAGACCGAGCGCTTCAGCATGGAGCGCGAGCGGTAATGCTCCTCGAGATCGTCCGTCGACATCTTGTAGGCGGCGGCGCGCTGTTCCTTCCATTCGCCGGTCCAGATCTTGGAGCCGCGCAGAACCGCGTCCGGATTGACCACGTTAACCCTGATCTGCGCCTCCGCCCCCTCCAGCGCGAGGCAGCGGGCCAGATGGATCTCGGCCGCCTTTGCCGTGCAGTAAGCGGACGCATTCGGCGAGGCGGCGAGCCCGTTCTTCGAGGCGACAAAAACGACGTTGCCGCCGATGTTCTGGGCGCGGAACAGCCGAAAGGCCTCGCGCGAAACCAGGAAATAGCCGGTGGACAGGATGTCCATATTCTTGTTCCACAAGGCCAGTGTCGTTTCCTCGATCGGCGCCGAGGATGCCAGGCCGGCATTGGAGACCAGGATGTCGATGCCGCCGAACTCGACCGCCGTTTCGGCGAAACCGGAAAGCACCTGGTCCTCCGAAGTGACGTCGATACGCACCGGACGGACGAAATCCTTGCCGTAGGCTTTCGAGAGCTCTTCATTAGCGCTGGCGAGCGCCCCCTCGTCGATATCGGCCAGCACCACGCAGGCGCCTTCGCGCAGCAGCCGGTTGGCGGTGGCGCGGCCGATGCCGCCGGCGCCGCCGGTGACCAAGGCGATCTGGCCGGCCAGAGCCTTCGGCTTCGGCAGGCGCTGCAGCTTGGCTTCCTCGAGCTGCCAATATTCGATGTCGAAGGCTTCCTGCGCCGGCAGGCCGACATAGGAGGAAACCGTCGAGGCGCCGCGCATGACATTGATGGCATTGACGTAGAATTCACCCGAGATACGCGCCGTCGCCTTGTCGCCGGCGAAGGTGAACATGCCGACGCCGGGCATCAGGTAGACGACCGCGTTCGGATCGCGGATGGCCGGCGAATCCGTATGCTTGCAGGCGTCGTAATAGGCCTGGTAGCCGACGCGGTATTCAGCAATGTCGTCGGCGAGCCGCGCAATGACGGCGTCGATATCGGGCTTTGCCGGATCGAACTCGATCACCAGCGGCCGGATCTTGGTTCGGAGGAAGTGATCCGGGCATGAGGTGCCGAGCGCCGCCAGCGGCCGCAAATCCTTGGAATTGACGAATTCGAGCACGGCGGGCTGGTCGTCGAAATGGCCGAGCTTGTGGCTTTTTTCCGAAATCAGGCCGCGAATCCGCGGCATCAGCTTTGCGGCGATGGCGCGCCGCGCCGGGGCATCGAGCGATTGCACCGCCTCGCCACCGAAGATAGCCACGCCTTCCGACCGGCGCTCGAACCACTCGATTGCCTGGTTGATCACCGAGATGGTCGTCTCGTAGCATTCCTTAGGGGTGTCACCCCAGGTGAACAGGCCATGGCTTTCAAGCACCACGCCCTTGGCTTCGGGGTTGTCGAGGCAGAATTTCTCCAGCCACAGGCCAAGCTCGAAGCCGGGCCGCTTCCATGGCAGCCAGCCGATCGCATCGCCGAAGATTTCCTTGGTGATCGCCTTGGAATCCTTGGCGGCCGCGACCGCGATGATAGCATCGGGATGCATGTGATCGACGCAAGCCTTCGGCACGTAAGCGTGCAGCGGCGTGTCGATCGAGGCCGCGCGCGGATTGAGGTTGAAGGTGCAGTGGGGCAGATAGCCCACCATCTCGTCCTCATGCGCGACGCCGCGATAGAGCCCCTTGATGGCGCGCAGCTTGTCCATGTAGAGGGTGGCGAAACCGTCGAGCTTGATCGAGGCGCTGTCGCCGCCCGAGCCCTTCACCCACAGGACTTCCACTTGCTCGCCGGTCAGCGGATCCTTCTGCCAGACCTTGGATGATGTGTTGCCGCCGCCGTAATTGGTGACGCGCTTGTCGGAGCCCAGTGTGTTCGAGCGATAGACCAGTAGCTCGGGACCGCTCATCCCTTCGGCTTTCGCATCGTCCCACAGATTGGCGAGGCGCGAGCCGGAGCGCTTGTCGAGCATAGGTATCCTCCCTTGGAGCGCGAACTCCGCGCCCCTCGTTTCTTGCTGGGGAAATGTCTACGCTAGCGCCCCGCTTGTCAATCACAAACGATCAATATCGATCATATTGCACTGCACAATGAAAATATATGATCGGAAATGATTGACACTGCGCGTTTTCTAAGGCCTGATGCCTGGGCAGGGAGGAACCATGCACGAAAAAGAACGCCACAGGATCATTCTGTCCGCCGTCCAGGAAAAGCCTGTGGTGACGGTGCAGGAGATGGTCGAGCTGACGGACTCCTCCGAAGCGACGATCCGGCGCGACATCGCGGCGCTCCATGTGCAGAAGCGCCTGCGCAGGGTGCGCGGCGGCGCCGAGGCGATCTCGCCGCCGCAATTCATCGGCCTTGCCGGCCGGCCCTTCTCGGTCAACGAGACGCTGAACGCCGCTCAGAAACGGGCGATTGCGCGGGAAGCGGTCAATCTTTGCACGGACGGCGAACCGATCATCATCAATGGCGGCACCACCACCTTCCAGATGGTGCATTTCCTGACCGGACGCCGCATGCCGATCTTCACCAATTCCTTCCCGATCGCCGAGCATCTGCTCAAGCATTCGAAGAACACGGTGATGCTGTCGGGCGGCACGATCTACCGCGAGCAGAACATCATCCTGTCGCCCTTCGACAATGACGTGACCCGCAACTTCTATGCGCGGCGCATGTTCATGGGGGCGCAAGGGTTGGGGCCGCTCGGGCTGATGGAAGGCGATCCGCTGCTGATCCAGGCCGAGCAGAAGCTGATCGACCAGGCCGACGAATTGGTGGTGCTCGTCGATTCCTCGAAATTCCGGATGCGCTCAAGCCTGATCCTGTGCGGGCTGTCGCGCATCGCGACCGTGATCACCGACGACGGCATCGAGGACCGGGAGGCCAAGATGCTCGAAACAGCGGGTGTGGCGCTGATCGTCGCCCGCAGACAGTCAAGCGACAAGGAAGAATCTTCACTGCAGGCCTGAGGGAACTCGCGCCCGCAGCGGCGATGGAATGCAACGCTCAAGGGAGGATATTCGATGAGCTTTTTGAAGAAACTGCTGGTTACGGCGGCCTTTTCCGCCGCCATGTTCGTGAATGCCGCCTATGCCGAGAACGTCAAGATCGCGCTGGTGGTGAAGTCGCTCGGCAACGGCTTCTTCGACGCCGCGAACAAGGGCGCCGAGGAAGCGGCCAAGGAACTGGGCGACGTCGACGTCATCTACACCGGCCCGACCAAGGCTACCGCCGAGGCGCAGATCGAAGTGATAAACTCGCTGATCGCGCAGAAGGTCAACGCCATCGCGGTTTCGGCCAATGATGCCGACGCGCTGGTGCCGGTGCTGAAGAAGGCGATGCAACGCGGCATCACCGTGATCTCATGGGACTCCGGCGTCGCCAAGGAAGGCCGCCAGCTCCACCTCAACCCGTCCGACACCAATTTGATAGGCGAGACGATCATCAAGCTCGCCGCCGACTACCTGCCGGAAGGCGGCGACGTCGCAATTCTGTCGGCCTCCTCGACGGCGACCAACCAGAACGCCTGGATCGAAGCGGCCAAGAAGGTGCTGCCGAAGAAGTTCCCGAAGATCAAGCTGGTCGCCACTGTCTACGGCGATGACGACTCGGCCAAGAGCACCGACGAAGCCAAGGGTCTCTTGAAGTCCTATCCGAACCTCAAGGCGATCATCGCGCCGACCACCGTCGGCGTCGTCGCCGCCGCGCAGGTCGTCACCGACGAGAACCTCATCGGCAAGGTGAATGTCACCGGACTGGCGCTGCCGTCCGAGTTCAAGAAGTTCATCGACAACGGCGCTTCGCAGGCTGTCGCGCTATGGAATCCGATCGATCTCGGCTACTCGGCGATCTACCTCGCCCATGACCTGGCGGTGAAGAAGGAAAAGGCCAAGCCCGGCGCAACGCTGTCGATCGGCCGCGTCGGCAAGGTGACGCTCGACGATACCAACTCGGCCGCGATGGCTCCGCCCTTCCAGTTCGACAAGACCAACATCGAGAAGTTCTCCAAGATCTATTGATCCTGTCGACTTCAAGCTCATGTGGCGGGACAATGTCCCGCCACATCTTCAAACGGACCTCTCAGGGCCTGATACGGATATGGACACGACAGCCCAGCACAAAGTGGAGGCAGAGCGGCCGGAGCCTTCAGGTCCGGCTCAAAACACCTCTCCTCGCCTGACACTTTCAGGCATTTCCAAGAGTTTCCCAGGTGTGCGCGCGCTGCACAAAGTCAGCCTGTCGCTCTATCCGGGCCAAGTCACGGCGCTGATCGGCGAGAACGGCGCCGGCAAATCGACGCTGGTCAAGATCATGACCGGCATCTACCAGCCCGACTCAGGCGAGATCGGCATCGACGGCCAGGCCACGACGCTGCCCAGCGCGCATGCCGCCTTCGGCCACGGCATCACCGCCATCCATCAGGAAACCGTGCTGTTCGACGATCTCTCGGTTGCCGAAAACATCTTCCTCGGGCACGCGCCTCGCACGCGCTTCGGCACCATCGACTGGCGCACCATGCGCAACAACGCGCGCGAAGTGCTGGAGACGATGCGCGCCGGCCATATAGACGCCGACGCAAGGCTCAGGGACCTCGGCATCGCCAACAAGCATCTCGTCGCCGTCGCACGCGCCATGTCGATCGACGCGCGCATCGTCATCATGGACGAGCCGACTGCGGCCCTTTCGATGAAGGAGATCGAGGAGCTTTTCCTGCTGATCGAATTCCTGAAGAGCGAAGGCAAGGCGGTGCTCTTCATCAGCCACAAGTTCGACGAAATCTACCGCATCGCCGACCGCTACACCGTCTTCCGCGACGGCGAGATGGTAGGCGAAGGCCTGTTGAAGGACGCGACCCAGAACGAGATCGTGCGTATGATGGTGGGCCGCAACGTCGACCACATTTTCCCGCAGCGCGAGCCTAAGATCGGCGCGCCGGTGCTGTCCGTCTCCGGCCTGTCGCATCCGACCGAGTTCGACGAAATCGGCTTCGAATTGCGCAAAGGCGAGATCCTCGGCTTCTACGGGCTGGTCGGCGCCGGACGCAGCGAGGTGATGCAGGCGATCGCCGGCATCACCCGCACGAGCCGCGGCACCATCTCGTTGGACGGCAAAGCGATCGCGCCGAGATCGGCTGCCGAGTCCATCGAGGCCGGGATCGTCTATGTGCCGGAAGAGCGCGGCAAGCAGGGCGTGGTCATCGGCTTGCCGATTTTCCAGAACGTGTCCCTTCCCTCATTGGCGCGCACATCGAAATCCGGCGTGTTGAGGCTGGCGGAAGAGTTCGCGCTCGCCCGCTCCTACACCGAGCGGCTCGACCTGCGCGCCTCATCGCTCAGCCAGGATGTCGGCACGCTTTCCGGCGGCAACCAGCAGAAGGTGGTCATCGCCAAATGGTTGGCGACGGCACCCAAGGTCATCATCCTCGACGAGCCGACCAAGGGCATCGACATCGGCTCCAAGGCCGCCGTGCATGGCTTCATGGGCGAGTTGGTCGCGCGAGGCCTTTCGGTGATCATGGTGTCGTCGGAACTGCCCGAGATACTCGGCATGTCGGACCGGGTCGTGGTCATGCGCGAAGGCCGCATCGCCGCGACTTACGAGAACAAGGGCCTCGACGCCGAGACGCTGGTTCGGACAGCAGCGGGAATCGCGGCATGAAGAACTTCCTCAAGTACCGCGAGATCTGGCTGCTTGCCGGTATCGTCGTGTTGATCGGCCTGATTTCCATCCGCTTCCCCGGCTTCGCCGACCCTGCCAATCTGCGTCAGGTGTTCAACGACACATCGATCCTGATGATCCTGGCGCTGGGACAGATGGTGGTCATCCTGACGCGCTCGATCGACCTGTCGATGGCGTCCAATCTCTGCTTCACCGGCATGGTGGTGGCGATGCTCAACGCCGCGCATCCGGCGATCCCCATCCCGGCGTTGATCGTCATCGCTCTAGCCGTCGGGCTGGTGCTCGGCGCCATCAACGGCTTCCTGGTGTGGCGGCTGAACATCCCCTCGATCGTGGTGACGCTGGGCACGCTCACGATCTATCGCGGCGCCACCTTCGTCGTCTCCGGCGGCGCCTGGGTCAATGCCGACCAGATGAGCCCCGACTTCATCAATTTCCAGCGCGCCGCCTTCCTCGGCCTGCCGGTGCTGTCCTGGATCGCGCTTTTGGTGATCGCGGTGTTCTTCCTGGTGATGACACGAACGCAAATCGGCCGCTCGATCTACGCCATCGGCGTCAATCCGACCGCCTCGGTCTATGCCGGCATCAATGTCGGCCGTACCAAATTCATCGTCTTCTGCATTTCCGGCATGATCGGCGGGCTCGCCGGATACTTATGGATCTCGCGCTATGTGATCGCCTCGGTCGAGGTCGCCAACGGCTATGAGCTCAACATCATCGCCGCCTGCGTGATCGGCGGCATCTCGATCGCCGGCGGCATCGGGTCGGTCGGCGGCGCGGTCTTGGGTGCGTTGTTTCTCGGCATAATTTCCAACGCGCTGCCGGTCATCAACATCTCGCCCTTCTGGCAGATGGCGATCTCGGGCAGCGCCATCATCCTGGCCGTGGTGCTCAACGCGCGCGGCGAGCGCCGGCAGGGCCGCATCATCCTCAGAAAGGCGGAAGCGGCATGACCGACACCCCTGCCCCGCGCCATATCCCCGACCGGCTCGACAAGCCGCTTTCATCGGCCATCTTCTCCTGGGAGGCGCTGCTGGTCGCCATCGCGGTCGTCATCTTCGCGGTGAACAGTTTTGCTTCGCCCTATTTCCTCGATCCGTGGTCGCTGTCGGACCTGACTTTCAACTTCACCGAAAAGGGCCTGATCGCGCTTGCGATGGCGCTGCTGATCATTTCGGGCGAGATCGACCTCTCGGTCGCCGCCATTGTAGCGCTCGCCTCGACCATGATGGGCATGGCTGTGCAGGCCGGCGCCGGCACGCCGGTGCTGGTCGCGATCGGCATCGTGGTTGGGCTCGGCTGCGGCGCCTTCAACGGGCTGCTCGTCACCCGGCTCGGTCTGCCGTCCATCGTCGTCACCATCGGCACGATGAGCCTGTTCCGCGGCATCGCCTTCATTATTCTCGGCGACCAGGCCTACAAGGGCTACCCGGACAGTTTCGCGTTCTTCGGCCAGGGTTATGTCTGGTGGGTCTTCTCGTTCGAGCTGACGCTCTTCCTCGTCGCGGCCATGATCTATTGGTTCGTGCTGCATCGCACGAGCTTCGGCCGGCGCGTCTTTGCCATCGGCAACAATCCGGTCGCCTGCCAGTTCTCCGGCGTGCGTGTCGACCGCATCAAGTTCATCCTGTTCTGCCTCACCGGGCTGATGTCGGGCATCGCTTCGGTGCTGATCACCTCGCGGCTTGGCTCGACGCGGCCCTCGATCGCGCAGGGCTATGAGCTGGAAGCCATCACCATGGTGGTGCTTGGGGGTGTGTCGATCCTCGGCGGCGCCGGCAGCATCCTCGGCGTCGTGCTCGCCGCCTTCATCATGGGGCTGGTGACTTTCGGGCTTGGGTTGCTCAACGTGCCGGGCATCGTCATGTCGATCTTTATCGGCCTTTTGCTGATCATCGTGATTGCGCTGCCGATCGTGTGGCGACGGCTGCGCGAAGGGCGCTTCGCCTGATGGAAAAATATGCCTTCAAGATGAAGCTCAAGCGCGGAATGAAGACCGAGTACAAGCGCCGCCACGACGAGATCTGGCCTGAGTTGGTTGCGCTTCTGAAGCACGCCGGCATCTCCGACTACTCGATCCATCTCGACGAGGAGACCAGCATCCTCTTCGGCGTGCTGTGGCGCCGCGACGACCACGGTATGGCCGATCTGCCCAAGCACCCGGTGATGCAGCGCTGGTGGGCGCATATGGCCGACCTCATGGAGACCAGGCCCGACAAAGAGCCGGTGGCGGTGCCGCTGGAAACAATGTTCCATATGGCATGATTGTCGCTGTCATCGATATCGGCAAGACCAACGCCAAGGTGGCGCTGGTCGATCTCGCGACGCCGAGCGAGATCGCGCTGCGCCGTACCGCGAATGCACCGGTGCGGCAGGCGCCCTACCCGCATCACGATGTCGAGGCGCTGTGGACGTTCATCCTGAACAGCCTCGCCGATCTCAACCGCAAACGGCGGATCGGCGCTATCTCCATCACCACGCATGGCGCGACCGGCGCGCTGGTCGACCGGTCAGGCGAACTGGCGCTGCCGGTGCTCGATTATGAGTTCGACGGTCCGGACCAGCTTGCGGTCGAGTACGATGCCGTCCGTCCTCCCTTTGCCGAGACCGGCACGCCGCGCCTGCCCATCGGCCTCAATCTCGGCGCGCAGTTCTTCTGGCAGCAGAGACGCTTCCCGGCGGAATTCGCCCGAGTCGCCACCATGCTGATGTATCCGCAATACTGGGCGCTGCGGTTGACCGGCGTCGCCGCCAATGAGGTGACGTCGCTCGGCTGCCACACCGATCTGTGGAACCCCTGGACATCCGACTATTCCTTGCTGGTCGACAGGATGGGCTGGCGCCGGTTGATGGCGCCGGTGCGGGCGGCCAAGGACCGGCTTGGCCCGATCCTGCCGGCGATTGCGCAACGGACGGGGCTCGACCCGCAGACGCCAGTGTTCTGCGGCTTGCACGATTCCAACGCCTCGCTGCTGCCGCATCTGCTATCCGACGCACCGCCTTTCTCCGTCGTGTCGACCGGCACATGGGTGGTGTCGATGGCGGTGGGCGGCCGGAAGGTCGAGCTCGACGCGGCGCGCGACACGCTGGTCAACGTCAACGCGCTCGGCGATCCGGTGCCATCGGCACGTTTCATGGGTGGACGCGAATTTTCGCTGCTGACCGAGGACCAGCCGCAGGAATGGAGCGAGGCCGATGTCGCCGCCGTTCTGGCGCGCCAGGTCTTGCTGCTGCCTTCGACGCAGCAGGGCTCCGGACCATTTCCGCATTGCGGCGCGCAGTGGGTCAACGCCGACGACCTGAGCTCCGGCCAGCGCTTCGCCGCGATCTCATTCTATCTGGCGCTGATGACCGCGACCTGCCTGGAATTGATCGGCGGCGACGGACCGACCACGGTCGAGGGACCCTTCGCGCGCAACCCGCTTTTCATCCGCATGCTGGCGGCAGCGACGAGACGACCGGTCGTTGCGTCGGAGACCTCGACCGGGACCAGCATCGGCGCCGCGCTGCTGGCGGCCGATGGCGCGGTCGTTGTGAGCAAGAGTGAGCACACCGGACCGCCGACCGATCCGGCCTGGGGCGACTATGCAAGGGCGTGGCAGCTGGCTGTTCAGACGTAACCGACCGCTGTCTGAATCGGCAATGAAGGCCCTCAGCTTGTTGTTCCGTACACCAACCCCCGCGGATCGATCTGCGGCTTGCGGCCGGCGACGAGGTCGGCCAGCAGCTGCCCCGAGCCGCAGGCCATGGTCCAGCCAAGATGGCCGTGGCCGGTGTCGAGATAGAGGTTGCGGTATTTCGCCTGACCGAAGACCGGCACCGAACTCGGCATCATTGGCCGCAAACCTGCCCAGAGCACGGCTTTCTTCTCGTCGAAGGCGCCCGGGAAAAGATCCTTGCCGGTTTCCAGGATGGTCCTGAAATCACCCGGCTTGAAGCTGCGGTCGAAGCCGGTGAACTCCGCGGTCGATGACATGCGCAGGCGATTGCCGAGCCTCGAGTAGCCGATCAGCCGATCCTCGTCGGCGCCGCCCATGGTCGGCCCCTTGCTTTCGTCCTCCAGCGGAATCGTCGCGGTGTAGCCCTTCACCGGATAGACTGGCAGATCGATGCCGTAGCGGCGGCCAAGCAGGCCGCTTTCGGGTCCCATGGAGATAACGACGATATCTCCGGTGATGGGGCCCGCCGAAGTCATGATGGCGCGCACCCGGTCGCCCGCGATGTCTAGGCCCTCGACCGTCGTGCCGAATAGGAATTTCACGCCGAGCTTCTCGGCGGCATAGGCGGCAAGATTGTCGGAGAACTGCTTGGAATCGCCGGTCTGGTCGATCGGCGAATAGATGCCGCCGGCAATCTTTTCCTTCACGCCGGCAAGGCCAGGCTCCAGCTCGACAAGGCGCTCGCGGTCGACAATCTCGATCGGCAGGCCGTGTTCGCCGAGATAGCGATAATTGTCGGTGCCAGTGTCGAGGCTCTTTTGCGACCGGAAGAAATAGAGGATGCCCTTCTTGCGCTCGTCGTAGTGGATGCCGGTCTCCTCCGACAGTTGATTGATGCAGTCGCGGGAATGAAGCGCGAGCCTCAGCTTGATGTCGGTGTTGGCGCGCAGCCGCTTCACCGTGCATTCGCGCAGGAAGCGCAGGCTCCAGGCGTAGAAATACGGGTCGAGGCGCAGCCTGACCTTGATGCCGAGATCGTGGTTCCAGAGCGCGCGCAGGAAGGTCTTCAGCGCGGCGGGGGAAGCCCAGGCGGTGGCGTCGCCCGGCGACACCAGGCCGGCATTCGACTGGCTGGTGCCGCGCGCCACCGCCTCATGGCGCTCGATCACCGTCACCTCGTGACCGTCCTTAGCCAGATAATAGGCGGCCGCCGTGCCAACCACGCCGGCGCCGAGAACCAGGACCTTCATGCCATCCCCTCAGGATCGAACAAGGCGCCGTGCTTGGACAACGCCCCCCGCGATCCCATAGCGCGTCTCGGCGCGTCGGACGAGCCCTTGGCCCAACAGCTGGACTAGTTGTCTTGACGCAATTCCGGACGGAAAATCGCTACACACTTTTCCTGGAATTGCTCAGTTTCGAACCGAGTTCTTGGTCGTCAGGACGCGCTCCCAGGCCAGCGCATCGTTGACGATCAGGTCGAGATCGTCGCGCTGCGGTGTCCAGCCGAGTTCCTTGCGGGCGAGCTCGGAATTGGCGACCACGGCTGCGGCGTCGCCGGGCCGGCGATCGCCCATGCGGACATCGAAATCATGGCCGAAGGCGCGGCGAACGCTGTCGATCACTTCCAGCACCGAGTAGCCGTGGCTGTAACCGCAATTGGCGACGAGGCTTGTCCCGCCGGCGCGCAGCCGCTGCAGCGCCAGCCGGTGCGCGGCGGCGAGATCGCTGACATGGATGTAGTCGCGCATGCAGGTGCCGTCCGGCGTCGGGTAGTCAGTGCCGAAGACTTGCATGAAGGGGCGCTTGCCGAGCGCGGTCTCGCAGGCGACCTTGATCAGATGCGTGGCGCCAGGCGTCGACTGTCCGGCGCGGCCCTTGGGATCGGCCCCGGCGACGTTGAAGTAGCGCAGCGCTGTATAGCGGATGTCGTGCGCCAGCGCCGCGTCGCGCAGCATCCATTCGCTCATCAGCTTGGAGAGGCCATAGGGCGATTCCGGTGCAAGCCGCGCATCCTCGCGCACCGGCTCCAGCCCGGCGCCGCCATAGACGGCGGCGGTTGAAGAGAATATGAAATGCGGCACGCCTTCGCGCACGGCTGTCTCGATAAGCGTACGGGTCTTGCAGGTGTTGTTCTCGTAATAGCCGAGCGGATCGGCGACCGATTCCGGCACCACGATCGAGCCGGCGAAGTGGATGATGGCGTCGACCTTGTTTTCGCGAATGATCCGGCCGACCAGGTTACGGTCGGCGACGTCGCCGACGACGAGCTTTGCTTCCGGGGCCACTGCCCATTCGAAGCCGGTGGAAAGCCGGTCGAGCACCACGACACTCTCGCCGGCGTCCAGCAACTCCCAGACCATATGGCTGCCGATATAGCCGGCACCGCCCGTCACCAAAACCGTCATCTTCTACCTCGCTGATCAAGATTTATCGGAAACTGTCTCAACAGCCCCCGTGCTGGAAACCCCGCCGCAAGCCCTTTATCCTCCCCCTAAATGTTAAGTTCGTAACAGTTCCTCCCGCCCGAGGCATCTTACTGAAACAAAGCTCGTTCACACCCCGGGGAATAGGCCACGATCCGGCATCGTTAGGAACAGGGCAAGGGCGTGGCATTTTGACCGGTTGGGTCCGGTGGACGCGGCATGGGGCAGTCACTATGATCCGGCGCAAAATCGGGAAGTCGACATGAATTACCAGCGGTTCTTCGAGGATGCGATCGACCAGCTCCACGCGGAGCGGCGCTACCGCGTCTTCGCCGACCTCGAGCGCATGGTGGGCAAGTTCCCGCGCGCCATCTGGCGTTCCAACGGCCGTGCCCAGGAAATCACCGTGTGGTGCTCCAACGATTATCTCGGCATGGGCCAGAACGAGGATGTGATTGCCGCCTTCCAGAGCGCGGCCGGCAAGATGGGCTCGGGCGCGGGCGGCACCCGCAACATCTCGGGCACCTCCAACCCGCTGGTCGAGCTGGAGCAGGAGCTCGCCGACCTGCATGGCAAGGAGGCAGGGCTCGTCTTCACCTCCGGCTTCGTCTCCAACGAGGCCTCGATCTCGACCATCGCCCGGCTGCTGCCAAACTGCCTGGTGCTCTCGGACGAGCTCAACCATGCCTCGATGATCGAGGGCGTGCGCCGGTCCGGCGCGGAAAAGAAGATCTTCCGCCATAACGACGTCGCGCATCTGGAGAGCTTGCTTCAGGCTGCCGGCCGTGAGCGCGCCAAGCTGATCGTGTTCGAGAGCGTCTATTCGATGGACGGCGACATCGCGCCGATCAGGCAGATCGTCGAGCTGGCCGAGCGCCACAACGCCATGACCTATATCGACGAGGTGCATGCGGTGGGCATGTACGGACCGCGCGGCGGCGGCATCACCGAGCGCGAGGGCCTGGCCGACCGCATCGACGTCATCGAGGGGACGCTCGCCAAGGCGTTCGGCACGCTCGGCGGCTACATCACCGGCACCAGCGCTGTGATCGACGCGGTGCGCTCCTATGCGCCGGGCTTCATCTTCACCACCGCGCTGCCGCCGGCGATCGCGGCGGCCGCCACCGCCTCGATCCGTCACCTGAAGCGCTCGCAGGCCGAGCGCGACGCGCAGCAGCGCCAGGCGGCCAGAACCAAGCAGGTGCTTGCCGCAGCGGGCCTGCCGGTGATGGAATCGGCCACCCATATCGTGCCGGTGCTGGTCGGCGACCCCGAGCTTTGCAAGATGGCGAGCGACCGGCTGCTTGGCGTGCACGGCATCTATATCCAGCCGATCAACTATCCGACGGTGCCGCGCGGCACCGAGCGGCTGCGCATCACGCCGACGCCGTTCCATTCCGACCCGCTGATCGCCGAATTGCAGGACGCGCTGGTCGAGACCTGGGATGCGCTGGGCATCCCCTATGCCGGCTCCGGCCAGCCCGCCGTCGCCAAGACCGATCGGATCATTCCCCTCTTGGTGCCGAAGTCAGGCGGCTGAAGCCCGTTCTAAACTCTCTCCGGCGGCCATCCGCTGCAACTTTCTGCGCTTCTACAGCGCCGCGCGTCCATTTCGGACGCGCAAAGCACGCTGTAGCAATTTCAATTTGGCGCATGATCCTTTCCAAAGATCGAATCCGATCTTCGGGGTCATGCGCGTGCTCACGGGCCTGAATGTCCGCTGCGCTCCGGTTCTCGAAAGTCACACCGCTGACTCACCGGAGCGAGTTTCAATCCGGGCTTCGTCGACGGCTCGGCTACACCGTCTTCATCCATTTCGCCAGGCGATGCGCCGCTTCCTCGAGCTGATCGAGGCGGCGGTGGAAGCATAGTCTGAGGAAGCCTTCGCCGCCGGGGCCGAAGGCGGTGCCGGGCGCCAGGCCGACATTGGCGTTGTCGACGATATCGAAGGCGGCTTTTCGGGAATCGGTGAGACCGTCTACCCTGAAGAACAAATAGAAAGCGCCCTGCGGCACGGTGAACCGTGCCTTGCCGGTTTCGCCCAGGATGCCGCAGACCAAATCGCGCGCAGCCCGCGCGCGCTCCACCTGTTCGGCGATAAAGCCGTCGCCCTCGTCGAGGGCGGCGACAGCGCCGCGCTGCATGAATTGCGCGACGCCCGAGGTCGAGTACTGGATCAGGTTTTCGAACACCTGCTGCAAGGCTGGATGGGTCTTGATCCAGCCGACGCGCCAGCCGGTCATCGCCCAGTTCTTGGAAAAACTGTTGACGAACAGGATGCGGTCCTCGGCCGTGGCGATGTCGAGGAAGGATGGCGCGCGGCCATGGCCGTAGTGGA
This sequence comes from Mesorhizobium sp. WSM4976, assembly GCF_029625685.1. Lineage (NCBI taxonomy): Bacteria > Pseudomonadati > Pseudomonadota > Alphaproteobacteria > Hyphomicrobiales > Phyllobacteriaceae > Mesorhizobium > Mesorhizobium sp. WSM4976. The sequence goes on along the minus strand of NZ_JARTVT010000001.1, from coordinate 134,380 downwards.
ACAGCGAATAGATCTCGTCGGCGATGATCCATAGGCCCTTTGCGCGGGCAAGATCCAGGATCGCCTTGAGCGTTTCTCTGTCGGCGGTCCAGCCGGTCGGGTTGGAGGGCGTATTGATGAACAACAGCTTCGTGCGCGGCGTGATCGCGGAGGCGATCTTGTCGACATCGCAGGACCAGCCATTGCCGGACCGGTCCAGCGTGACCGGCACCGGCACGGCACCTGCAACGCCGGCGGCCGCGGCGAAATTCGGCCAAGCGGGCGAGAGGTAGATCACCTCGTCGCCGCCGCCGGCAATGGCGTCGATGGCAAGCTGGATGGCATGCATGCCGGATCCCGTGACGATGAACTCTTCCTCGGCGAAGGTCTTGCCGAAATGCCTGGCGTAGTAGCGGGCGAGCGCCTGCCTGAGCGGGGGGATGCCCTTCTGCCAGGTGTAGAAAGTCTCACCATCGGCCAAGCCTTTGGCCGCTGCATCGCTGATGAAGGAAGGCGTCGGCAGATCGCCCTCTCCGGCCCAGAGCGGGATCAGGCCTTCGCGCAGGCGCCCGTGATTGATGACAGCGACGATGCCGCTTTCCGGGGCGGCACGCGCTTCGGCGCGCAAGGTCTCGATCAACGCCATGGCAAATCCATTTCTGTCCCGGCAGAGCTCATAGCAGATCGAATAACAGAAAGCCCCGGCCGCGAGCAGCCGGGGTTTTGGTCCAGAAAGCTGGTGCGGGCGTTATCTCCTGGCGAGGAGGTCGCGGATTTCGGTCAGCAGCTGCACGTCGGCTGGCGGCGGGGCCGCGGGGGCGGCGGGCTTTTCACGTTCGAGCCGCTTGCGCAGATTGTTCACCGCCTTGACCATCAGGAAAATGATGAATGCGAGGATCAGGAAGTTCAGCGCCACGGTGATGAAGTTGCCATAGGCAAAGACTGCACCTTGCTTACGCGCGTCGGCCAGATTTGTGGCGGTCACGTTGTGCGACAGGCCAATGAAGTAATTGGAAAAGTCGACCCCTCCGAGCGCACCGATGAAAGGCATGATGATGTCGTTGACCAAGGAATCGACGATCTTGCCGAAGGCAGCGCCGATGATGACGCCGACGGCCAGGTCCATCACATTGCCCTTGGAAATGAATTCCTGGAATTCTTTCAGCATTCGACCCTCCTTGCCGTGACGAGCCGCGCTGCCGCCTCACCATTGTCCTTCGGCGCCGGCCCGAGCCACAATAACAAAAACCCCCGGTTGCAAAACCGGAAAAGCAACGAAGGCACCGATTTGTGTCGCGCATCGTCATCAGCCGCATATGCGCCGAAAGCCGCAATGGACTCGCGCTCTGAGCTGTGCTTGCGTCAGGTCGGTCGAGCGTTTCATCGAAATGCCCGACTGCTTTGAGCACTTGTTCTGACGCAATTCCGGACCGCAAATTGCCTGGTATTTTCCCCGGAATTGGTTGGGCGGGCCGGGTGGGAGACCGGCCAGGGAGGAAGCACGGGCCGTGCAAGGCTGGTTCGTCGTCATCATCGCGATCGCCTATGTGACGCTGCTTTTCGCCATTGCCAGCGTCGGCGACCGGCGTGCCGCCGCCAACGGCCTGGGTAGGGCGCGGCCGTTCATCTATGCGCTCAGCCTGGCCATCTACTGCACCTCCTGGACCTTCTTCGGCTCCGTCGGGCTTTCCTCCGAGCGCGGCCTCGAATTCCTCGGTATCTATACCGGCCCGGTGCTGGTCTTCGTGTTCGGCTTCCCGCTGCTCAACCGCCTGGTCCGGCTGGCGAAGAGCGAGAAGATCACCTCGATCGCCGACTTCCTCGGCGCCCGCTACGGCAAGAGCTTCACCGTCGCGGCGATCGCGACGTTGATCGCCACGATCGGCGCGGTGCCTTATATCGCGCTGCAGCTCAAGGCGATCTCGGGCTCGGTCAGCCTGATGATCGAGCACTATACCGGCTCGCCGCCCTCTTTCGATCCGTTCGTCAGTGATATCTCGCTGGTGGTGGCGATGCTGCTGGCGCTGTTCGCGGTGCTGTTCGGAACCCGCCACGCCGACGCCACGGAACATCAGGACGGGCTGGTTCTGGCGGTTGCGGTCGAGACGGTGGTGAAGCTTGCCGCCTTTCTCGCCATCGGCCTGATGGTCACGTTCCTGATCTTCGGCGGCCCCGGCGACATGTTCGCCAAGCTCGCCGTCAATGCCCAGGTACGCCAGGCGATGGGCTACAACACCTCGCTGGCCACCTGGCTGGTGCTGACGACCTTGAGCGGCTTTGCCATTCTGATGCTGCCGCGGCAATTCTATGTCACCATCGTCGAGAACCGCAGCGAGGCCGAACTGCGCACGGCGACCTGGCTGTTCCCGCTCTATCTCGTGGCGATCAACCTCTTCGTGCTGCCGATCGCCTTTGCCGGCCTGTCGCTGGTCGGCACCAAGACCAGCAGCGACCTTTATGTCCTATCGCTGCCGCTGCTTGGCGGCCATGACGTGCTCGCCATGGCCGCCTTCGTCGGTGGCCTGTCGGCGGCGACCGCGATGGTGATCGTCGAAAGCGTCGCGCTGTCGATCATGATCTCCAACGATCTCATCATCCCGCTGTTCGTGCGCCGCGTGATCAAGACCAGCGCCTCGGAGAACGAGGATTGGTCGACACTGATCCTCAATGTGCGCCGCGCGTCCATCTTCATCCTGCTGTTCATCGCGTTCCTCTATTACCGCGAGAGCACCAACAGCGTGCGGCTGTCCTCGATCGGGCTGATGTCGTTCGCGGCGATCGCGCAATTCGCGCCGGCACTGATCGGCGGCCTGATCTGGCGCCGCGCCAATGGCCGGGGCGCCGCGCTTGGCATGGTCGCGGGCATCGTTGTCTGGGGGTACACGCTTCTTCTGCCTTCGCTCGCCGGCCCCGGTTCCGACCTCGTCGTCCATGGGCTGTTCGGCTTCGAGGCGCTGAGGCCACAGGCGCTGTTCGGCACGGTCGGCGAGCCGCTGAACCACGGCGTGCTGTGGAGCCTCTCGGTCAACGCCCTGTTCTTCGTGCTGGGGTCGCTGTCGCGCGCGTCGGTGCCGCTGGAGCGCATCCAGGCGGCGATCTTCGTGCCGCGCGAGGCGAGCCCGATGCCAAGCCTCAGGCGCTTCCGCACCGCCGTCACGGTCAATGATCTCAAGGACACGATCTCGCGCTATCTCGGCGTCGAGCGCACGGAGCGATCCTTCCAATCGTTCGAGAGGGACGCGAAAGTCTCGCTGCACGGTACCGAACAGGCCAGCATGGATGTCATCCGCTTCTCGGAGCAATTGCTGGCAAGCGCCGTCGGCTCGTCCTCGGCGCGGCTGATCCTGTCGCTGCTCTTCCGCCGCAACGACCGCGATTCCAAGGATGCCTTCAAGCTGCTCGACGACGCAACCGAGGCGCTGCAGCACAATCGCGACCTGCTCCAGATCGCACTTGACCAGATGGAGCAAGGCATCACCGTGTTCGACCGCGATTTCCGGCTGATCTGCTGGAACCGGCAATACCGCCTGCTTTTCGACCTCCCGGACGAAATGGGCCAGGTCGGCGTGTCGCTCGACCGGATCCTGCGCCATCTCGCCGAACGAGGCGATATCCCGGCCGACCAGCGCGTGACGATGCTCAACCGGCTGACCAGCTTCGCCGGGCCATGGCAGATGGAGCTGAAGACCAGCGGACGCATTCTGGAGCTGCGCTCCAACCCGATGCCCGACGGCGGCATCGTCGCCACCTATGCCGACATCTCCGGCCGCGTCGAGCAGGATCTGGCGCTCAAGCGGGCCAATGAATCGCTGGAACAGCGGGTCAAGACCCGCACCATCGAGCTCACCCGGGTCAACGAGGAGCTGGCGCAGGCGCAGATGCTGGCCGAGGAGGCCAATCTCGGCAAGACGCGCTTCCTGGCCGCCGCCGGCCACGACATCCTGCAACCGCTGAACGCCGCACGGCTCTATTGCTCGTCGCTGATCGAGAAGGCCGGCAACGGGCCGGCCGGCAAGGCGGCGGTCAACATCGAGTCCTCGCTGGAATCGGTCGAGACCATCCTCGGTGCCGTGCTCGACATCTCGCGGCTCGACGCCGGCGCCATGAAACCCGAAGACACCGCCTTCAACCTTGGCGGGCTGCTTGGCCAGATCGGCAATGATTTCCGTCCCTTAGCCGCCGCAAAGAAGCTCGACCTCAAGATCATGCCGTCCTCGCTCGGCGTCATGACCGACCGCAACCTTTTGCGGCGGCTGATCCAGAACCTGGTCTCGAACGCCATCAAATACACGCGCGAGGGCCGCATCCTTGTGGGAGTGCGGCGCCGCGGCGGACTGGCCGAGATCCAGGTGATCGACACCGGCATCGGCATCGCCGGCGACAAGCTCAACACCGTCTTTCACGAATTCACGCGCCTCGACGAAGGCGTGCGCGAAGCGGAAGGCCTTGGCCTCGGGCTCTCCATCGTCGATCGCATCGCGCGGGTGCTGCGGCTCGAAATACGCATTTTCTCCAACCCGGGCAAAGGCACGCGCTTTTCCGTTATCCTACCGGTCGCCGCTGTCGCGCCGCTGCCGCGCGAGATCGGCAAGGCGCCGGCGCGCGCCGCATCGACGCTTGCCGGGCTCAACGTGCTCTGCATCGACAATGACGCGCGCATCCTCGACGGCATGCGGCTGCTGCTCGAAGGCTGGGGCTGCCATGTCGAGACGGCTTCGGGATCGGGAGAGCTCGTGCGGCCTGACGCAACGAGGCCGGATGTCGTGCTCGCGGACTACCATCTCGACGGCGGCACCGGGCTCGACGCGATCGCCAGGCTGCGCGCCGCCTACGGCCAGGACCTGCCTTGCGTGCTGGTCACCGCCGACCGCTCCAGCGAGGTCCGCGCCGCCGCAAGCCAGCTCGACATTCCGGTCGTCAACAAGCCGGTGAAGCCCGCCGTGCTGCGCTCGATGATGGCAAGGGTCAGGCCGCTGGCGCCGGCGGCGGAGTAGAGGCAGATGTAGCTTAACTTACCGGCTGCAGCGGGTCATTGCCGATCTTGGAGAGCTGGATGACCGCTTGCGTGCGGCTGTCGACGCCGAGCTTCTGCAGGATGGCCGAGACATGGGCCTTGATGGTGGCTTCGGAGACGCCGAGCTCATAGGCGATCTGCTTGTTGAGCAGGCCTTCCGCCAGCATGCCGAGCACGCGCGTCTGCTGCGGCGTCAGAGCCTGCAAGCGTTTGATCAGGTCGGAGATTTCCGGGTCGCGCTCGACGCCGAGCTCGACGCCCGCGGGGGCCGCGATATCGCCGGCGAGCACAGCCTGCACCGCAGCACGGATTTCTTCCATGCTGGCCGATTTGGAGATGAAGCCGGAAGCGCCGAGATCGAGGGCGCGGCGGATGGTGACGGGGTCGTCATGCGCCGACACGACCACCAGCGGCACCGCCGGATGGATGCCGCGCAGCGCAATCAGTCCGGAGAGGCCGCTGGCGCCCGGCATCGACAGATCGAGCAGCACCATGTCGATATCCTCATTGGCCAGCACCAGAGCCTTGGCGCTTTCGAAATCCCCGGCCTCGTGAATGGCGGTAACGTCGCCGATGCCGGCCAACGCCTCCTTCAAGGCGCCGCGAAAAAGCGGGTGGTCGTCGGCAATGACGAAAGTGTGGCCCGGCGGCAAATATCCCTCCCCCGATCCCGTCACGGTCTTCTGTTTCTTGCGGGGACCGGAATGATTATGCGGCGACGCGGCGCTTTTTCAAGCGGCAAAGGCCGCGCGCGGGGTTTTCCCCAAGGGGGCGGCCCAGTCGCGCAGGCTCAGGTTTTCTGCTGGTTCAGCTTGCCCCCGCCGTCACCGTCTTCCTTATCCATTTCCTTGACGATGTCTTTGAAGGTCCGGAAGAAGCGTTCCATGTAGCCCATGGTCCTGTTGAAATCCTCTTCGCTCGGCAGTTGCGACTCCAGCCGGGCGGAGAGTGAATTCTCCAGCTTGGCGACCCGCGCATCGAGGGCCTTGACGGAATTGTCCAGCCGGTCGATCTCGTCCTGGTAGGCGGCCCGCTCGTCCGCCGCCATCTTGCAGACGAGCTGACCGGTACGCTCCTCGCAGATCGACATGGCGCCGGTCCTCGTGTCCATGCGGACATAGCCGTTCGCCGACTTCTCCAAACGGTAGTGATCGGTCTCCTCGGAATAGGCGGAAGCGGCAACTAAAGAGCAAAGCGCCGCGGGGATCAGGATGTGCTGCAGACGCATATTGTCCTCCATGAGCCAGTGAAGGCGGGCTATCACAGGTTTGCGCCCGAAATGCGGAAGAGTCGAGCTTCAAGCCTTCCCCGCTTCTTCGGTTCGGACTATAGCGCGAGAATGTCTCAGATTATCTACAAGATCGCCCCCGAGGCGCTTTGGCGCGAGGCCGAAAAGAACGGGCGCTTCACCGGAGCGCCGATCGACATCGCAGACGGCTTCATCCATTTCTCCACCGCGGCGCAGGTGCGCGAGACAGCGGCGAAACATTTCGCCGGCCAGACGGGCCTGCTGCTGATCGCCATCCACGGGGAGAAGTTGGGTGACACCCTAAAATACGAGGTGTCGCGGGGCGGCGCGCTGTTCCCGCATCTCTACGCCCCGCTCGCTCTCGATGCCGTCCTTTGGGTCAAGCCGCTGCCGCTCGGCGCCGGCGGCCACGAATTCCCGGCGCTGGAGGGCGAATGAGCGTGCTCGACCGGATAGGCCAGAAGCTGCTTTTCTCCTTCGATCCGGAAACAGCGCATGGCGTGTCGATCGCGGCACTGCGCTGCGGGCTTCCGGTTGGCGCGGCCGCGCCACGCGAAGCGCGGCTCAAGATCAGGCTTTGTGGCCTCGAGTTCCCGAATCCCCTCGGCATGGCCGCCGGCTATGACAAGAACGCCGAAGTGCCGGACGCGCTGCTTGGGCTTGGCTTCGGCTTTACCGAGGTCGGCACCATCACGCCGCTGCCGCAGCCCGGCAATCCCAAGCCGCGCATCTTCCGCCTGACCGCGGACGAGGCCGTGATCAACCGGCTGGGCTTCAACAATGAAGGCCATGCGGCGGCCGAAAAGCGGCTTGCCGCGCGCAAGGGGCGGCCAGGCATCGTCGGCGTCAACATCGGCGCCAACAAGGACAGCGCCGACCGCATCGCCGATTATGAGCGCGGCGTCGCCCGCTTCGCGCCCTATGGAAGCTATCTGACCGTCAACATCTCCTCGCCCAACACGCCGGGCCTGCGCAACATGCAGGCGCGCGAGCAACTCGACGAATTGCTGTCGCGGGTGATGTCAGCGCGTGCCGCGGCTTCTGCCCAGCCGCCAGTCTTCCTCAAGATCGCGCCGGATCTGGTCGAGGCGGAGTTGGAAGACATTGCCGCCGAGGTCACCGAGAAGAAGATCGACGGCGTCATTGTCTCCAACACGACGCTGGCGCGCACCGGACTGCGGAGCGGCGGCGTGGCCAATGAAACCGGGGGGCTCTCGGGAAAACCGTTGTTCGAGCGTTCGACCGCGATACTGGCCCGGATGCGCAAGCTGGTCGGACCGCAGATGGCGATCATCGGTGTCGGCGGGGTCGACTCCGCTGAGGCGGCATTGGAAAAGATCCGCGCTGGCGCCGACCTCGTCCAGCTCTACACCGGCATCATCTATGCCGGCCCGGCGCTGCCCGGACGCATCGTTGCCGGCATGGCGCGGATCGCGGAGAGGGAGCGGCTTGGCTCGATCCGAGACCTGCGCGACACCGCCTGTGACCACTGGGCTGCAAGGCCGATCAGTTGAATGCCGTGCGTGCCCTGATCCTCAGCATCGCAAGCAAGCTCACTCCCCGCACCAGCAGGAAGACGTGCAGCGATGCCCATAGACCGTTGTTGCCGAAGGCGGGCGCCAGCGTGATCAGCGCGGCGCTGAAAGCGAGGAACGACAACAGCATCATGTTGCGCATGTCGCGCGACCAGGTGGCGCCGATGAAGACGCCGTCCATCTCGAAGGCCAGCACGCCGCTCAGCGCCGTGAAGGCCGCCCAGGGCAGATAGGTGTCGGCGATTGCGCGGACCTCCGGCGAGGTCGTGACCAGCGCCACCAGACTCGCGCCAGCGGTCAGCAGGGTTAGCGTGGCGAGACCTGCGAGCCCAAAACCCCAAATCAGCGTCAGCCGCACGGCCTGCCGGAAGGGAGCAGGCGCTTGCGCGCCGATAGCGCGGCCGGCCAACTGCTCCGCGGCGGTGGCGAACCCGTCGAGGAAATAGCCGGCGATGAGGAAGAAATTCATCAGCACGGCATTGGCGGCAAGCGTCACCGTGCCGAACTGCGCGCCCTGCCTGGTGAATAGCGCGAAGGCGGCAAGCAGCGAGAAGGAGCGGATCATAATATCGCGGTTGAGCGACAGCATGCGTCGGTATGCCGACAAATCGAGGATACGCCGGCACGACGGCCGCTCCAGCGTGCGGAAGCGGCTGAGCACGATGGCAAGGCCAAGCAGCATGGCCAGGAACTCGCCGGTGACCGTCGCCCAGGCGACCCCGGCAACACCCCAGCCCAGCTCAAGGCCGAGCAGGAAGCAGAGCGCGATGTTGATGCCGTTGAGCACCGCCTGCAGCATCAGGCCGAGTCCGCCTTCGCCGCGTCCCAGCACGTAGCCCAGTATGGCGTAGTTGATCAGCGAGAAGGGGGCGGCGAGCAGCCTGATGCGGATATAGACCGACATGGCCGCGCTGACGCGCGGCTCGGCGCCCATGAACCATTGGCCGGCAACGGCAAAGAGCGGCGAAAGAGCGGCAAGCATGACGCCCGCGACGACGGCGATCAGCACGGCGCGCCACAGCACCGCCTGCTCTTCCAGCGCATCGCCGCGCCCGAAGGCCTGAGCGACAAGGCCGGTCGTGCCGGAGCGCAGGAAATTGAAGGTGGTGAAGACGACATCGAAAACCAGCGAGCCCGCCGCCAGGCCGCCGAGCAGGGCGGCGTCGCCGAATTGGCCGACCACCGCCGTGTCGACGATGCCGAGCAGCGGCGTCGTCAGATAGGCGAGCGTCATCGGCACGGCGATCGCCAGCACCGAGCGATTGGTCACGGCGAAGGACCTGGGATTGGCTTCAGTCGCGTCCAAGGGGATTGCTGCCTGTCTGATTGCGGCTTGATCGAGGACCCGATGTGCCCCAGTTTGCCGGCGTCACGCAACCACATCCGTCGGACTGCCAGCCGAATTCCATAGCTGGCGTAGCCTCTCGATCCATGCCGCTGCAGATCGTCCATCACCCCGACTATGACGCCGGCTTCGCCGTGAACCATCGCTTTCCGATGAGCAAATACCCGCTTTTGATGGAGGCCTTGCGCCTGCGCGGGCTGACCGTGCCGGGCGCTCTCTCGATGCCGGAACCGGCGCCGGCATCACGGCTGAAGCTTGCCCACGCAGCCGACTACGTCGACCAGGTGATCGCCTGCCAGGTGGCGGAGAAGATAGAGCGCGAGATCGGCTTTCCCGTTGGCCCGCGCGTGTCGCTGAGGGCGCAGCTCGCTACCGCCGGCACCTTGCTGGCGGCCAGGCTGGCTTTGAAACACGGCATCGCCTGCAACGCCGCCGGCGGCAGCCATCACGCCAGGCGGGCGCAAGGCGCCGGATTCTGCACCTTCAATGATGTCGCCGTCGCCGCGCTGGCGCTGCTGGGGGAAGGTGCCGTCGAAAACGTGCTGATTGTCGATCTCGACGTGCATCAGGGCGACGGCACGGCAGACATTCTGAAGGACGAACCGCGCGCCTTCACCTTTTCCATGCATGGCGAGCGCAACTACCCGGTGCGCAAGATCGCCTCCGACCTCGACATCGCCTTGCCGGACGGCACCAGCGACGACGCCTATCTCGATCGGCTCGCCGCCGTCCTACCGGAACTATCCGCGCAAAAGCATTGGGACATCGTCTTCTACAATGCGGGCGTGGATGTGCATGCCGAGGACAGGCTCGGCCGGCTGGCGCTGAGCGACGATGGCCTCCGCGCCCGCGAAGACATGGTCATCGGCCATTTCCGTAACCACGGCGTTCCGCTGTGCGGCGTCATCGGCGGCGGCTACTCGACCGATGTGCCGGCGCTGGCCGCGCGTCACGCCATGTTGTTCGAGGTCGCCTCCCGATATGCGTGATCAAGGCGCACGCTATTTCCGGTAGTTGGCGATCCTGAGCAGGATGAACACAGGAACGACGATCGCCGCGCCGAGCAGGATATAGTTCAGGAAGCGGTCGATGGCGTGGAAGCCGAGATTCCACAGATCCACGAAGAACTGGCGGACGCCGTAGAAGACGTCCATCGGCGACCAGCCGAAGGCATGCATGACGAGGCCGACGAGGAAAGAAACCACGAGCAGCTTCAGGAACACCCTGAGCGGCGTGTCGCCGAGAAAGCGCGTCAGTGCGGACAAGGCCATTCTCCGGTACGAGCCGCCCGATTCGGCAGCGCGGTATCAGAGATACGCACTCGGCTGTCTTCCATCAAGCTGACGGCATGTGAGAGGAGCCTGTGTCGTCAGCCGACGGCCGGCAAGCTGGAAAGCTCGAGCAGTTGGCTGAGCGGAGAACCGGCGGGGACAGGACGGTCGCCGAGCGGCACCTTGAGCGAGTTGTCGCAGAGATGGATGCAGAGCGTGCGCGAGGTCACGATGTCCGCTAGCGAGAGGTCGGGATCGAGCAACAGCGAGACCTGGCTGTAGTGGACCGGATAGAAGACATCGATGGACGACGCGTGACCCATGACGCCGGCCTTGCCGGCAAAGTAGGTCATCGCACAGGGCCCAAGCATGCCCCATCCATAGTGTGAGATATCGATCGGCAGGCCTATCGCCCTACGCAAATGGTAGCGTCGGCGCTTGCGCTCGCCGAGCCACGGGGCGATGAAGTAGGGATCGTCCACCATCTTTAGCGCCTCGCGCAGCATGTCGCTGTCCGCGGGCAGTTTGAGCACGGCGCCGTTGATCTCGGTGTCGGTCTGGTAACCGAAGATATAAGCAGCCTGCGGGATCCGCTTCAGGCAGTAGACATCGCAGTCGACATAGAGGCCCATCCCGGCCTCGAGGATTTTCAGCCGGTAGAGATTGGAGAACAATGAAGGACTGCCATTGGATCTATAGGCGATGATGCGTTCCCTCGGCATCAACTGCGAGGCGTCGAAAATCTCGACGCCCTTGGGCACGTTGCCCGGGACATCATAACAATGAAGAAGCACATGGTGCCCGGCGAGCAGGAAGGAACGCAGGCAGGCAGCATGGATCTCCCCAAGCGCGTCGCCGATCCAAAGGGCGTTTACGACGGGTTCCGCCGGTCTCATGCGGCACGCCCGGCCACGATCGCGCTCGCCTGGGCAACGAATTCGCCGACGATCCTTGACGGCGACCGCAACTCGCGCATGGCGTCGCGATAGGCCGCCGCACGCTTTTCCAGCCCTAAGATCGGCTCGCGCAGATCGCTCACAAGGTCCCGCGAGCGGACCGTATACGGCCGAAAACATCGCTTAGCGGCCGCGCTGAGGGAGTTCGCCGGGACGCCAACGGGTACCGAACCGGCATAAGCGCATTCGACATATTTCATCAATTCGACATTGAACCGCGTGCCGCACAAGAGGAAGTGCGTGAAACGAGCGGCAAGAGCGACAAAACGGTCATGGGTGATGTCGTGCCGCTGCGGCTTGCCTTGTTCGGGATAGCCCGGATGCTCCAGATCGTGGATGAGGTGTCTCAGCAACGGAGACCAGCGCCGCCTGCGGCGCAAGGCGTAGCGGACTGGATAGAGTTCTCGTGAATTGGCGCCCGACAGGAAGAGCCGGCGGCTGCGGCCTCGAAGAGGGGCGTCGATCTCGCGCGAGCTATCATAGGCAAATGGGAGACGAGCGACGCCGGAGGCCTTGAGCCGCCTGGTGAAAGCCAGGAACGGACCTTCCGGGTCGTAGGTCGTCGCGTAATGAACGCCGGGCAGGTCGGCGCAATCGAAGATGAAGCGGACGCTTGGGTTGAGCGTGTCGGGCATGTCCGGGTCGCTGATCCGAAAGAAGATCGGACGCCGGCACTTCGCTGGATACTCAAGATACCGCCTGAGGCGCGCTACGTCTGCCTGCTCAAGACGGTTGTCGACGACGCCGGTATCGAAATCGCCACCGTCCATCCCGCTGATGGGCCTGGCTTCCCAGCCGAGCGGCCGCGCAAAAGCCGGACCGACGCCCGGATAGATCGCCTTGTCATAAGGATGGGTATCGGAATGGAAGTAGATGACCCGCAACACAATGCCCCAGACCGCCGCTGCGGCGAACACCGATGCCTTTCAGGCAGCGGCATTTTTGTAATTCATGTCGAGAGGTTCGGGCAATGCCGGCCATGCTTCCATGACTAAAGGACAGCCTCGTCCGTCGACGCCGTCGTCAGCGGTTCTGTTTTGCCGATTGCTTGGAGCCCGGCCATCGTGGTAACGAGGCTGCCGCGCGGGTATGATGTAATGGTAGCCTGTCAGCTTCCCAAGCTGAACGCGCGGGTTCGATTCCCGCTACCCGCTCCAGTCTCTCACCTTCAATCAGTGTGGTATGGCCTCGGCACCGTACGGTGGCGTATTCGTCTTGAACTGCGTTGGGTCCTGCACGGTCGTGCAACACCCAACGCCTCGCATCCAACATCCAGTCGGGAACGGGTTGTTCTATAGCCAGACGCCAACCCATACTCGCTCGCGCCGGCAGCGGCGGTGCCAGCGGCCGCGATGCCAGAAGCGGCGGCAGACATGCCTCCAGCCGCGCCGACGGCGACGCGGGCGGTGCCGCCAGCGCCAGTCTCCGTAATGGTGATGCCGGTGGGAAACCAGCTCCACTTCGGCCGGATCGTCGCCTTCGAAGACCGCGTTGTCCGGCTTGTCGAGTTCGTTCAGAATTCCGTTGCCAGTCGGAATACCGGCGACAGCCTTGCTGGGTCCGGCCAGGCTCGCAAGTGCCGCTGCCCCCGCAACGCCAAGCATTCCAGTCAGAAATAACCGACGTTCCATCAATAACCTCCCGAGCTGTTGAGCATCGGCAGCTCTTCCCTCACCCGCAACGGGCTCCAGCGAGCCACCGATGGGTTTGAACGTATAAGTAGCATTCTCGTTCCATCAGCCCACTTCGCGCAAGATGAAGTCGTGCAGCATTTTCGCGGCGGGCGAGAGCACGCGATTCTTGACTGTGATCAGGCTGTAGGGCCGGACCTCGATATCGAACTCGGTCTGAACCACGTCTATGGCGCCGGCCAGCCCGTCGGCCCCCTGGATGAACCTGGCGACCTGGATCGAGACCGGCGCGATGGCATCGGACTGCGCCACCATCACCAGGGTGAGCAACAGCGACGAGGTGTTGAGGATGCGGTCGGGCAGCGGAATGTCGCGGTTCAAAAAATTGCTTTCCATCGCCTGGCGCAGTGGCGAGCCGCCGGACTGGAACACCCAGTCATAGGCTGCCGTGTCTTCCAGCTTCACCGTCTTGCCGCTAGCCAGAGGGTGCCCGCGGCGTACGATGAGGCAGGCCTTCTCGACGCCGATGACGCGCGATTCGAAGAGCCGCGGGTTAAGGTCGTCGGGAATGCGCGCGATGATGAAGTCGTGGCGCGACGCAATCAGCTCGCGCGCAAGCACGTTGGAAGTCTCGACCTGCATGGTGATCTCGATGCGCGGATAGATGCGGCGGATTTCGCGAATCGCCGGCACGGCCAACTCGATTGCCGGAGCGGTGACCGCGCCGAGGAATACGGAGCCGCCCTTGCCGGCCTTGAGCTCGGAAATCTCGCGATCGGCCTCCCGCATCTCGAGCAGGATCGAGCGGGCGCGCCGGGCGAGCGCCTTGCCGTAAGGGGTCAGCGTCACGCCCCGCGGCAGCCGCTCGCACAACTTGACGTCGAGCACGGCCTCCATCTCGGCGATCATGCGCGAGGCGGCCGGCTGCGAGATGTTCATGACCTGTGCGGCCGCGCTCACCCGTCCGTGATCGTCCAGCGCCGTGATCATGCGCATGTGGCGGAGGCTCAGGCCGCTGCGCAGCAGCGTCTCGCCGTCTCTGGTTGACTTTTCGTAACTATCTGAAATTACAACAGTATTTTGCAGTTCAGCCATAGTCCCAAGTCTCTCCAACAGGCTGCCCCCGAACCGTTTAAGTCATATCAGTTTCAATATATCAACCACCAAAGATCGCATTTGACAGTTATGTCAAAGGGCCACACCCTTCGCGCGTTCCGGGGCCAGAAGGTCGACAGCGAGTAAAATCGTATCGATTGAAAAGCGTCCCGGAGCCGATTGGGAGGATACCGGAGATCGATAAAGCCGACAGTGGCGCGCCAGCGCTCCTGCTCGACTGCGCGGCCCGCGAAGCCCCGAGGTGTCGCGTCCATCAACCAGGGAGAGTAATCGTGAAGATCATCAAGACACTGGCCGCCGTCGCGGCCCTCGGCATCGCCGCCATGACCTATTCGGCGCACGCCGCCGACAAGGGCCTCATCGGCGTGCTGATGCCGACCAAGACCTCGCAGCGCTGGATCAACGACGGCGACGCCGTCAAATCCCAGCTCGAGAAGCTCGGCTATACGGTCGACCTGCAATATGCGCAGGACGATATCCCGAACCAGCTCAGCCAGCTGGAGAACGAAATTACCAAGGGCCCGAAGGCGCTGATCATCGCGTCCATCGACGGCACGACCATGGCCGACGCGCTGCAGAAGGCCAATGATGCCGGCGTCGTCACCGTCGCCTACGACCGCCTGATCAAGAAGACCAAGAATGTCGACTACTACACCACCTTCGACAATTTCGGCGTCGGCGTGATCCAGGCGAATTCCCTGGTCAAGGGCCTCAAGGAGCGTTTCCCGAACACCAAGCCGTGGAATGTCGAGCTGTTCGGTGGCTCGCCGGACGACAACAACGCCTTCTTCTTCTACAATGGCGCGATGTCGGTCCTGCAGCCGCTGATCGACAACGGCACGATCAAGATCAAGTCGGGCCAGATGGGCATGGACAAGGTCGGCACGCTGCGCTGGCTCGCCGCCACCGCGCAGGCGCGCATGGACAATCTGCTCTCCGCCAACTACTCGGACGGCAGCCGCGTCGACGGCGTTCTGTCGCCCTATGACGGCCTGTCGCGCGGCATCACCGCCTCGTTGCGCGCCGTCGGATACGGCACCGATGCTCAGCCCTGGCCGATCGTGACCGGTCAGGACGCCGAGACCGCCTCGGTCAAGCTGATCATCTCGGGCGAGCAGTATTCGACGGTGTTCAAGGACACCCGCGAACTGGCCAAGGCCACCGTGCAGCTGGTCGACAAGGTTCTCTCCGGCGGCAAGCCCGAGGGCCTTGACGAAAAGACCTACAACAACGACGTCAAGGTCGTTCCTTCGATCCTTTTGACGCCGCATGAGGTCGACAAGTCGAACTACAAGGAGCAGGTCGTCGACTCCGGCTACATCAAGGCTGAAGACCTGAAGTAATCCGGCCTCATAGGAAGGGGTCCTGCGCGACGCAGGGCCCCTTTTCGTTCAGAAGCGACCCCGGTATTGTTTTTGCCGGCTTCTGCAGCGCAGCGCTCCGTCATGGTGCGAAGGCAGCCGCAGCATTTTGAGTTCGCGCATGGCATTCTCCGATGATGGAAAGCATGCGCCAAGGAGCAGACCCGATGGCCTCGACGATTTTGGAGATGCGCGACATCACCAAGACGTTCCCCGGCGTGAAGGCGTTGTCGAACGTCAATCTCAGCGTCGAGGAAGGTGAGATCCACGCCATCGTGGGCGAGAACGGCGCCGGCAAGTCGACGCTGATGAAGGTGCTGTCGGGCGTCTATCCGTCCGGGACCTATGATGGCCAGATCATCTTCCGCGGCCAGGAATGCCATTTCAAAGGCATCCACGACAGCGAGCATATCGGCATCGTCATCATCCATCAGGAGCTTGCGCTGGTGCCGATGCTGTCGATCGCGGAAAACATCTTCCTCGGCAACGAGCACGCCACCTATGGCGTCATCGACTGGGACGCCAACGAGACACGCACGGCCGCCCTGCTCAAGAAGGTCGGGCTGAAGGAAGATCCCAAGACGCTGATCACCAATATCGGTGTCGGCAAGCAGCAGCTGGTCGAGATCGCCAAGGCGCTGAGCAAGGAAGTGAAGCTCCTGATCCTGGACGAGCCGACCGCGTCGCTCAGCGAGAAGGACAGCCAGGCGCTGCTCGACCTCCTGCTCGAGTTCAAGCGCCAGGGCATGACCTCGATCCTGATCTCGCACAAGCTGAACGAGGTGAACCGCGTCGCCGACAAGGTGACGGTGATCCGCGACGGGCGGACCATCGAGACCCTGCCGAGGAAGGACATCTCGGAAGACCGCATCATCACCTCGATGGTCGGCCGCTCGCTGGACGACCGCTATCCGCCGCGCGAGCCGCAGATCGGCGAGGTGATCTTCGAAGTGAAGGACTGGTCGGTCTACCATCCGATCCATGCCGAGCGGCAGGTGATCAAGAACGTAAGCCTCAATGTGCGCAAGGGCGAGGTGGTTGGAATTGCCGGGCTGATGGGCGCCGGCCGCACCGAATTCGCGATGAGCCTGTTCGGCCGCTCCTATGGCCGGCATATTACCGGCGAGGTCCTGCACCGAGGCAAGCCCGTTGATCTTTCGACGGTGAGCAGGGCGGTGGCAAATGGCATCGCCTATGTCACCGAGGACCGCAAGACCTACGGCCTCAACCTCATCGACCATATCAAGCACAATGTGACGCTGGCCAATTTGGGCGGCGTTTCGAGCCGCGGCGTCATCGACGACATGCGCGAAATGAGCGTGGCCAACGACTACCGCAAGAAGACGAACATCCGCGCCTCCAGCGTCTATCAGCTGACCGGCAATCTCTCAGGCGGCAACCAGCAGAAGGTGGTGCTGTCGAAATGGCTGTTCGCCGACCCGGAACTGCTGATCCTCGACGAGCCGACGCGCGGCATTGACGTCGGCGCCAAGTACGAAATCTATACGATCATCGCGCGCCTTGCCGCCGAGGGCAAAGCGATCATCGTCATCTCGTCGGAAATGCCCGAATTGCTCGGCATCACCGACCGCATCTATGTGATGAACGAAGGGCGTATCGTCGGCGAGATGGCGGCAAGCGACGCCAGCCAGGAAAAAATCATGCGCGCCATTGTTCGGGGAGAAGGAAAAAAAGCATCATGAGCACAGAAAGCGCTCCCGCGCCGCAAAGCGGCGTCGCCGAGGACGTCAAGCAGGGCCCGCGCGTCGCTGTCTCGGCGCTGACGACGAACCTGCGCGAATACGGCCTGATCATCGCGCTGATCGTCATCATGCTGTTCTTCCAGTACACGACGTCGGGAACGCTGTTCAAACCGGTCAACCTCTCGAACCTGGTGCAGCAGAACTCCTTCATCATCGTGATGGCGCTGGGCATGCTCCTGGTGATCGTCGCCGGCTATATCGATCTTAGCGTAGGATCGGTGGCAGGCTTCATCGGCGCGCTAGCGGCGATGATGATGGTCATCTGGCCGCTCGGCATATTCTCGAATCCGCTGGTGGTCTCGATCGTCTGCCTGATCGTCGGCGCGGTGATCGGCGCGGCGCAAGGCTACTGGATCGCCTATCACCGGATACCCAGCTTCATCGTAACTCTGGCAGGCATGCTGATCTTCCGCGGCATCTGCCAGGCGCTGCTCGGCGGCGGCTCGTCGGTCGGACCGCTGCCGGACAGCTTCAAGGCGCTGAGCTCGGGCTTCATCCCGGACGTGATCGGCCCGCTGACGCTGATCCCGCCAACGGTCAATGCCGCCGGCAAGACCATCGTCGGCAGCGGCTTGACGCTGCACATGACGACGATCGTGCTCGGCCTGATCGCAGTGCTCGCCTACGCCTATTTCGGCTTCAGGACGCGGCGTAAGCGCGAGCGCCATGGCTATGAGGCTGAGCCCTTCCCGCTGTTCGTGATCAAGACGCTGGTGGGCAGCGCGCTGGCGCTGTTCCTGGTCTTCCAGTTCGCGAGCTACAGAGGCCTACCGGTCGTGCTGCTGGTAATGGGCGTGCTGATCTCGCTATTCGTCTTCGTCACCAAGCGCATGACCATAGGCCGCCGCATCTATGCCATGGGCGGCAACGCCAAGGCTGCACAGTTGTCGGGCATCAACACCGAAAGGCTGACGCTGCTGGTCTTCATCAACATGGGCGTCCTATCAGCGCTGGGTGGCCTGATCATCGCAGCACGCCTCGGCCAGGCCGTGCCGGCCGCGGGCCTCGGCAGCGAACTCGACGTCATCGCGGCCGTCTTCATCGGCGGCGCCTCTGCAATGGGAGGCGTCGGACAGGTGATCGGAGCCGTGGTCGGCGGCTTCATCATGGGGGTGATGAACAACGGTATGTCGATCATGGGCGTCAATGTGGACTGGCAGCAGGTGGTCAAGGGCCTGGTGCTGCTCGGCGCCGTTATCTTCGACGTCTACAACAAGAACAAGGCTTAAGGGCCGGAACAAGTTCAGGAGGCATACGGGTTTCAGATCGCGACGCTGCCGGCAACCCGTCGGCGCCAAGAAGTCCAGGCAAGGACCGAGCTCGCGAGCGCAATCCGGACGAAAAGTTTCAACCGTGGCGGGGATCGCTCCACGCCGCGCTGGGTAAGGCTTGCCCGCGGGCGGCCGCTAAATGAGAGAGGATTCGAACATGCTGATCTCCCAGATCCTCGACGACGCCGAAACGATCCGCGTCGTCGCACGCAATGGCGGCGGCAAGACAAGGGTCATCAATGGCGCGCGCAGTGTCTATTCGCTGGCGATGGAGGCCGCGCGCACCGGCGTTGGCCTCGAAGCGCTGATCGAGCGCAAGGGCTATGGCGAGACGGTCGATCTCGATGCCGTCTATAAGAGGGGCCGACTCGTGTCGCCGATCAACCATCCGGACCCCGCGCATCTGCATCTCACCGGCACCGGGCTGACGCATCTCGGCTCCGCGGCGACGCGCGATTCCATGCACAAGAAGCTCAGCGAGGGCGGTGAGGAGGAGCTCACCGACTCCATGAAGATGTTCCGCATGGGTCTCGAAGGCGGCAAGCCCGCCAAGGGGCAGGTCGGCGTCCAACCGGAGTGGTTCTACAAGGGCAACGGCACGATGGCGGTGGCGCCAGGCGCACCGCTGATGTCCCCGGCCTTCGCGCAGGACGGCGGCGAGGAGCCCGAGATCGCCGGCATCTATGTCATCGGCGACGATGGCGCGCCGTTCCGCGTCGGCTTCACGCTGTCGAACGAGTTCTCCGATCACGTCACCGAGCGGGTGAACTATCTGTTCCTCGCCCATTCCAAGCTGCGCAACGCCTCGTTCGGCCCCGAGATCCTGATCGGCGACCTGCCGGCCGACATCCGCGGCGCATCGCGCATCTGGCGCGACGGCAAGCTGCTGTGGGAAAAGCCGTTCCTGTCGGGCGAGGCGAACATGTCGCACACCATCGCCAATCTCGAGCACCACCACTTCAAATATTCCGCCTTCCGCCAGCCGGGCGACGTGCATGTGCATATGTTTGGCACCGCGACGCTTTCCTTCGCCGACGGCATCAGGACCGAAGCCGGCGATATTTTCGAGATCGAGGCGCCCGATTTCGGCCTGCCGCTGCGCAATCCGCTGGAGATCGAAAAGCCGGTGAAGGTGTGGGTGAAGGCGCTGTGAGGTAGCCCGGCCTGGAGGGTAAATGGACCGGAAACGGATTGGCATTGCTTTGATGGGCTTGGTGCTTGCCATCGCCTGCACGCCCTCCATTACCTACGGCGCCGCCAAATGCAGTCCGGTCTCCTACCGTCAGGCCCGATCGGCGATGACGAGCCGGCTTCTCGCGGCCGGTTACTCGAAACCGCAAGTCGGCTTCCTGATGCGCAACACGGATCGCATGACGTCCGCGCTGCGGGCCGATAAGCTGAACGACAAGGCCAAGGCCTGCGGCATCGACTCTGCGCGAGCCTATGTCCTCGGATGCCTCGACAAGCAGTTGTTCCCTTTGGAGGCGAACTCAAGCTCTCCGCTTGATGCCACCAGGCAGCCCCAAGGATTTTGGGGCAGGAAACGCCTGACTGAGCGCGAACTGCTCTACATCGGCCACTTTCGCGCCTGTCTGGGCGCCGCCCAAAAGTTTCTGTTTCGCGGCTGACCTGCGACCGAACTCAACGCCGCTCAGCGCGCGGCGCGAAAGTGTTTTGAGAGCTTCAGTCCCTGCGCCTGGTAATTGGAGCCGAGGTCGGCCCCGTAGAGCGCCTGCGGACGCCTCAGCATATGCTCGTAGACCAGGCGACCGACGATCTGGCCATGATCGAGGATGAACGGCACTTCGTGGCTGCGCACTTCGAGCACCGCGCGGCTGCCGCTGCCGCCGGCGGCGGAGTGTCCGAAACCCGGATCGAAGAAGCCCGCATAATGGACGCGGAACTCGCCGACCAGCGGATCGAAGGGCGTCATCTCGGCGGCATAGAGCGGCGGCACGTGCACCGCTTCGCGACTGACCAGGATGTAGAATTCGTCAGGGTCGAGCACGATCTCGCCGGCGCCGCTCTTGTAGATCGGCTCCCAGAAATCGACCACATCCTGCGCGGCGCGCTTATCGACATCGACCAGGCCGGTATGGTGCTTGCCGCGATAACCTACAAGCCCATCCTTGTCGCCGTCGAGGTCGATGGACAACGCAATGCCACCGCCGGAAATGTTGGGCGGCTCGGTGGCGACCAGCATCTCGGCACGGTGAAGGTCACGCAGCTCGCTTTCCGAAAGCACGGCATTGCCGATGCGGAAACGGA
The DNA here is from genome assembly GCF_029625685.1 of Mesorhizobium sp. WSM4976. Taxonomy (NCBI): domain Bacteria; kingdom Pseudomonadati; phylum Pseudomonadota; class Alphaproteobacteria; order Hyphomicrobiales; family Phyllobacteriaceae; genus Mesorhizobium; species Mesorhizobium sp. WSM4976. Next base: position 113,621 of record NZ_JARTVT010000001.1, on the reverse strand, counting down.
TCTGCGACAGCCGCGAGCCGGCGCGCACGACGATCGGGAAGGTGCGCGGGCTGACTTCGAGATAGAGAGGCCCGTGATAGCCGGCGGCGATCTTGTCGAACTCATGGCCCCGATCGGTCATGACCCGCGTGAAAATGTCGAGACGGCCGGTCGAGCTCTTCGGATTGGCAGAGGCCGAAACCTCGGCCGGCAATGCCAGGCTTTCCAACAAAGGCACGATGTAGACGCAGCCGGTTTCCAGCACCGCGCCCCCGGTGAGGTCTATCTCGTGCAGCTTCAGCCGTTCGAGCTTGTCGGCGACCAGATGATCGGGTCCCGGCAGGAAGGAGGCGCGCACGCGATAGGCCTTGTCGCCGAGCCTGAGATCGAGGCTGGCCGGCTGGATCTGGTTGGTGTCCAGCGCGCGCGGCGACTTAAGCGCGTTCGCTTCGAACAGCGCCGCGATGTCCTGATCCGGAAGAATGCCTGTCTGCCGCAAAGGCTGGCTCCGTTCACAAGGCCGGGCGAGGACCTGAGCAGTCTCTTGCCGCCCGGCTGGTACAAACCTCTTAATGCAGCCGGCAATTGACGCAAGCGCGGCGCTCATTTAAAGGGTCGTTATCCCGTGGTGATTTGGCCGGTCGGCTTGCAGCCACGTTAAACAAGTCGCTAAAGGACCGTCGAGCCGCAAGGCTATATGGACCGGTTGCGACTTTCGCGGCCGGTTTTTTTGTATCTGGAAGCAGGGCTATGAGCACCAAGAAGCGCAACTGGAAACCTCAGACGGCACTCGTGCATGGCGGAACGCTGCGTTCGCAGTTCGGCGAGACGGCCGAGGCGATGTATCTCACGCAGGGCTATGTCTACGAGACGGCGCAGGCGGCGGAAGCCCGTTTCAAGGGAGAGGAGCCGGGCTTCATCTATTCGCGTTACGCCAACCCGACTGTCGACATGTTCGAAAAGCGCATGTGCGCGCTGGAAGGTGCCGAGGATGCCCGCGCCACCGCCTCCGGCATGGCCGCCGTTTCCGCCGCGCTGCTCTGCAGCGTGAAAGCCGGCGACCATATCGTGGCGGCGCGCGCGCTGTTCGGTTCCTGCCGGTGGGTGGTGGAGACGCTGGCGCCGCGCTATGGCATCCAGTCGACGCTGATTGACGGCACCGACATTGCCAACTGGGAAAAGGCTGTCAGGCCGAACACCAAGCTGTTCTTCCTGGAGAGCCCGACCAATCCGACGCTGGAAGTGGTCGACATCGCTGCGGTCGCCAAGCTCGCCAATTCGATCGGCGCGCGCGTGGTCGTCGACAACGTCTTTGCCACGCCGCTGCAGCAGAAGCCGCTGCAGCTTGGCGCCCATGTCGTGGTCTATTCGGCGACCAAGCATATAGACGGCCAAGGCCGCTGCCTCGGCGGCGTCATCCTGTCGGACAAGAAATGGATCGACGAGAACCTGCACGACTATTTCCGCCACACCGGCCCGAGCCTGTCGCCCTTCAACGCCTGGACGCTGCTCAAAGGCCTGGAGACGTTGCCGCTGCGTGTGCGCCAGCAGACCGAGAGCGCCGGCAGGATCGCCGATTTCCTGGCCGGCAGGCCGGAGATTGCGCGCGTCATCTATCCGGGCCGCGCCGACCACCCGCAGGCCGATGTCGTCAAGAAGCAAATGTCGGGCGGCTCGACGCTGATTTGCCTTGACGTCAAGGGCGGCAAGCAGGCGGCCTTCGCCTTCCAGAACGCACTCGACATCGTGCTGATCTCGAACAATCTCGGCGACGCCAAGAGCCTGATCACCCACCCGGCAACGACGACGCACAAGAACCTGAGCGACGAGGCACGCGCCGAACTCGGCATCGGGCCAGGCACGCTCAGACTCTCCGTCGGGCTGGAGGACACCGACGATCTCCTGGAGGACATCGAGCAGGCGCTGAAGGGGGCCAAATAGCCTGCAATACCGCCGAAGATCGACCAAGACCTTTCAGGCGATCTCCTCGAGCTCCGTCAGCTCGCGGGTGCGTATGGTCATCGCATTGCCACGCCATTCGACGGCACCGCCGAACCAGGCGCGCCCCCAGATGGCCGGCAGCATGACGTCGCGCACGATCATCGCGGTGACGCTGCGCGGCGGCAGGTACCAGCCCTTGGCCAAGGCCAGCAGGCATTCCGGCAGGTAGGCGATCGCCAGCACGCACAAAGCCGTGGTGGGAAGGCTGACGCCGGCGCTTGCCGCGGCAATCACCGCCAGCAGCAGCGGCATCGCGGCGCCGGTCAGGATCTCGGGCGCGAAGAACAGCGGGAATGTCACCCGCCGAAGCCGCGCCCAGCGCGTCTGACGTGACCATATCTCGGCGAGCGTACGCTGGCCGAGCGGCTGCTCGAAGGGGCATGCGACGAGATTGACGCGCAGGCCCAAGCTGTTGACCAGCTTGGTGGCGGCCGCGTCCTCGGCGATCTCGGCCGCCAAAGCCTGGATGCCCCCATTGGCGTCCAGCACCGGCTTGTTCCACAGCATGCTCTTGCCTTGGGCGAAGCCGAGGCCCAGCGCCTCGCCGGCATACTGCCAGCGCGCCTGCAGCGTGTTGAGGAAGGCGCATTCGACCTCGGCCCAAAAACCATCCGGACGCGAGCCAATCGGCGTCGAGCAGACGAGGCCCGTATCTGGCCGCCAGGCCGCCATCAGGTGCTGCACATAGTCCTTCGGCATCAACACGTTGGAATCGGCGAGGATCACCCAATCGTGCCGCGCTGCCTGCCAGCCCTTGACGCAGTTGTTGAGCTTGGGATTGGCGCTGATGCGGTCGTCGCCGATCAGGAGCCGCGCCGGAATCTTGGGGTGGCGCGCGATCGCCGCATCGATAAGCCTCACCACCGGGTCCTCGGGATGCGCCACGCAGAAGATCAGCTCATAGCGCGGCCAATCGAGCGAGAAGGCGCGCTGCAAGGTCTCTTCGGTGAACGGCTCGACACCGCGCGACGGCACGATGATCGAGACCGGCGGCCGCGCGACGGCGGGCGGCGCAATGACATACCGCCGCCTCAGCCGCGACGCGGCGAGCAGGATGCTAGCGAGATTGGGGAGAAGAAGGGCTGACGAAGCCAGGCCGGCTGCGATAGTCAGTTCCATCGAGATCTGGTCACTCTATCTCTTTGTTTTCACGCAATTCCAGACGGAAAACCGCTCACACTTTTCCTGGAATTGCTCTTGGCCGCATGCGGCCGTCTCATCAGTCGACAGAGCACCCCGAGTCGCCCGGCACGCTTTACGCACACCAACATTGTCATGTGTCACTTAAATGACATTGTTTTTCGGCACCTGCGCTTTGACGCTGACAGGCGGACTTCCGCTTTGCGTAATAACCGCGACGTGTGACAAATGTTTCCCTGCAGCGGCAACCGGAGTGGCCCATGTATCGCGCCGTGACGCGCAACATCGAAGTGCTGGTCAGGCCCTTCTATCTGGAGGACCGGTCCGATCCGTCCGAGAACCGCTATGTCTGGGGCTATCAGGTGACGATCGACAACCGCTCCGATGAATTCGTGCAGCTTTTGTCGCGCTATTGGCACATCACCGACGGCCAGGGCCGGGTCGAGGAGGTGCGCGGCGCAGGCGTCGTCGGCGACCAGCCTGAGCTCAATCCGGGCGACAGCTATCAATACACGTCAGGCTGCCCGCTCTCGACACCGTCAGGCATCATGGTCGGCCATTACACGATGCGCAACGGTCGAGGCGAGACGTTCGATATCGCCATTCCGGCATTTTCGCTCGACATGCCGGGGACAAGACGGACGGTGAATTGAAAAGCTCGAGTCCCTCGCCCCCGCAAAGCGGGGGAGAAGAACCAGACCTTTCTCACTCCGCCGCGAACTCGGCCGGGTCGAAGTCGTATTGCGTCGAGCAGAACTCGCAGGCGACATGGATGCCGCCCTCCTCGGTCGAGTCCTTGATCTCCTCAGCCGAGAAGCCCTGGAGGATGCCGTGGATCTTCTCGCGCGAGCAGGAGCACTGGTCGTCGACCGGCACACCACGGAAGACGCGCACGCCATGCTCGTGGAACAGCCGGTAGAGCAGCCGCTCGGTGCCCACTGTCGGGTCGATCAACTCCGTCGGCTCGATGGTGCCGAGCAGCGCCAGCAATTCCTGCCAGGAATTGTCGGCCGGGTGGTCCGTCAGCTCGCGGTCGTCGCCGTCGCCGCCCGAAATATCGGGAATGCGCATGCGCTCCGGCGCCTGAGGCAGGAACTGCGCCAGAATGCCGCCTGCCCGCCACTGCTCGCGTGCGCCGCCCGGGCCGGGCGTTATCAGCTTGGCGACCGACATCTTGATATCGGTCGGGATCTGCTCCGACTGGCGGAAATAGGTGCGCGCCGCATCCTCCAACGAGGTGCCGTCGAGCTGCACGATGCCCTGATAGCGCTGCGTGTGCGTGCCCTGGTCGATGGTCAAAGCCAGCACGCCGTTGCCGAGCAGCGCCTGCTGCGAGGTCTCACCGGCGGCGATCAGGGCCTGCAGCCGGTCGGCGTCGAAGCGCGCATAGGCGCGCAGCGCATTCGGCGTGGTGAAATCAGCCACCAGCATGTCGACCGGGCCGTCGGTGCGGGTCTGCAGGATGAACTTGCCTTCGAATTTCAACGAGGTGCCGAGCAGCACGGTGAGCACGCAGGCTTCCGCCAGCAGGCGGGCAACGGACTCGGGATAATTGTGGCGGCTTAGAATAGCGTCGAGCATCGGCCCGAGCTGCACGGTGCGGCCGCGCACATCGAGCGGCGCGACCTCGTAAGGCACGACGTGGTCGTCGCCGGCGAAGCCGAATTCACCGAGTTGGGGTTTATGCTCAGCCAAGGTCTGGGTTTCCAACATGACAAAACTCCGGGGCGCAGCCATGCAACCCGATGAGCCGCATGCGTCGAAGCGCGTTCAATTTACGTGATGGCCCGCAAATAGGCATCACATATCCCCCGATCAAGTTGACCCAGATCGGACCGGAAGCGGTCAGGTCCGCTCCTCTCAAGCGCCCAGGCACCAGGCCAGCACCGCCTTCTGAGCGTGCAGCCGGTTCTCGGCCTCGTCGAACACCACCGAATTTGGTCCGTCGATCACATCGTCGGTGACCTCTTCGCCGCGATGCGCCGGCAGGCAGTGCATGAACAACGCATCGGGCTTGGCCTTGGCCATCAGCGCCGCGTTCACCTGATAGGGCAGGAAGACGTTGTGGCCGCGAGCGCGGTGCTCCTGGCCCATCGAGACCCAGCTGTCGGTGACGACGCAATCGGCCTGGTCGACGGCCTCTTCGGCGGACTTGGAAAACCGCACCTTGCCGCCGTTGGCTTTCGACCAGTCGACATATTTCTCGAAAGGCTCGCTCCCTTCCGGCACCGCGACATTGAGGTTGAAACGGAACCGGGCCGAGGCTTCGAGCAGCGAGTGCAGCACATTGTTGCCGTCGCCGGTCCAGGCAAATGTCTTGCCGGCCACCGGGCCGCGATGCTCCTCGAAGGTCATGATGTCGGCCATGATCTGGCAAGGATGCGTGTCGTCGGTCAGCCCGTTGATGACGGGAACCGTGGCGTTCTCGGTCAGCTCGATCAGCCGGTCATGCGAAGTGGTGCGGATCATGATGGCGTCGACATAGCGCGACAGCACTTTTGCCGTGTCGGCGATGGTCTCGGAGCGTCCGAGCTGCATCTCGGTGCCGGTCAGCATGATAGTCTCACCACCGAGCTGGCGCATGCCGACGTCGAAGGACACGCGCGTGCGGGTCGACGGCTTGTCGAAGATCATCGCCAGCACCTTGCCATCGAGCGGTTTGGATCGCTCGCCCGCCTTGAGCCTGGTCTTTCGCGCCATCGCATCGTCCAGCATGACACGCAGGTCGCCCGCGGAAACGGCGGATAGATCGGTAAAGTGGCGGACGCTCATCGGCAGGTTCCAGAAACTATTTCGCGGCTTCGGCCGCTATCGCGTCGGTCAGGCCCTTGGCGCCGCCGCGGATGCGCTTCAGCGCCTCGCCGATCTCCTCGTCGGTGACGGTGAGCGGCGGCAGGAGGCGGATGACGTTGTCGCCCGCCGGCACGGCAAGCAGGTGCTGGTCGCGCAGCGCCATGTTCACCTTGGTGTTGGGCATGGCGCATTTCAGGCCGAGCATCAGGCCGGTTCCCCTGATGCCTTCGATGACTTCGGGAAATTCGTCCGCGACCGAGGCCAGGCCTTGTTTCAGTAGCAGCGCCTTGCGCTGCACATCCTCGAGGAAGCCGTCGGCCAGCACCACATCGAGCACGGCATTGCCGACCGCCATCGCCAGCGGATTGCCGCCGAAGGTGGTGCCGTGCACGCCGGCGGTCATGCCGGTCGCCGCCTCATCCGTGGCGAGGCAGGCGCCCATCGGGAAGCCGCCGCCGATGCCCTTGGCGATCGCCATCAGGTCGGGCGTGACGCCGGCCCATTCATGCGCGAACAGCTTGCCGGTGCGGCCGATGCCGCACTGGACCTCGTCGAAGATCAGAAGCAGGCCGTGCTGGTCGCAGAGCTGCCGCAGCCGTTTCAAGGACTGCGTCGGCACCGGGCGTATGCCACCTTCGCCCTGCACGGGCTCGATCAGGATGGCCGCGGTCTCCGCAGTGATCGCCTTTTCCGCGGCATCCATGTCGTCGAATGCAACCTGGTCGAAGCCTTCGACCTTGGGTCCGAAGCCCTCGAGGTATTTGTACTGGCCGCCGGCGGCGATCGTCGCCAGTGTGCGGCCGTGGAAGGCGCCTTCGAAGGTGATGATCCGAAACCGCTCGGGAAAGCCCTTGACGAACTGATAGCGCCTGGCCGTCTTGATGGCGCATTCCAGCGCCTCGGCGCCCGAATTGGTGAAGAACACCTTGTCGGCAAAGGTGGCATCGACCAGCCGCTCGCCCAGCCGGCGCTGTTCCGGGATCTCGTAGAGATTGGAAACGTGCCAGAGCTTGGCGGCCTGTTCGGTGAGTGCTGCAACCAGATGCGGATGGCTGTGGCCCAGGGAATTCACCGCGATGCCGCCCGCGAAGTCGAGATATCGCTCGCCCTTGTCGGTGACCAGCCAGGTCCCCTCCCCACGGTCGAAAGCCAGGGGTGCGCGGGCAAAGGTCTCGTAAAGCGCCGAACCGCTCATTATATGCGTCTCCGGAACCGGAAATCAAAAAAGCCGCCAATGCGGCGGCCTCTGCGGCTTATCATGTTTTTCGGCCATGAAGTCAACGAAAACGTCACGCAGAAGCGCGTGGCAATGCCCTGACGCCGCGCCGGCTCATAAGTGCACAGGCAAGTTGGGGAAAACCGTAAAAACCGAATCGGTGTTGCCTCTGGGACTCTTGTCACGGAGTCAGCGCATAAGGTAATTGTAGTCGAGAAATAACTATATTTCGTGCGGCGGACCTAAATCACCCGGTACATGTGGTGTCGTTTGCCCGGCGAGAGCCGGCTCGGGAAAGGATTCTGGCTGCCGCACGCCTCAGCAGGAGCGCGGCCCCATGAATTGGACTGACGAGCGGGTAGAACTTCTCAGGAAATTGTGGTCGGAGGGCCTGAGCGCCAGCCAGATTGCCGCACAGCTTGGCGGAGTGAGCCGCAACGCCGTCATCGGCAAGGTGCATCGCCTGAAGCTGTCGGGCCGTGGCCGCGCGACGGCCGCCCCGGCGCGCCAGAAGAAGGTGACGCAAGGCGCGTCGATGCAGAAATCGGTGGCTCGCGCAGCGAGCCCGGCGCGCCATGTGACCGCCACCATAGGCGCTACCGCGCTGCAGGTGCAGTTCGACGCCGAGCCGGTCGCTCGGCACTATATCCGCCCGGTTGAGAACGTCGTGGTGCCCATCTCGCGCAACCTGCAGCTCGTCGAGCTGACCGAACGCACCTGCAAATGGCCGAACGGCGACCCGCTCTCGGAAGATTTCAGCTTCTGCGGCAACGACGCCGCCGAAACGGGGCCGTATTGCAAGTATCATTCCCGGGTTGCGTTCCAGCCGGCGGCGGAACGGCGGCGGGCACGCTGAATAGCGAATAGCGAATAGCGAATAGCGAATAGCGAATAGCGAATAGCGAATAGCGAATAGAGCGGTTTAGCTACTGTGACAGGGAGCAAGCCGTTTTTTCGTTGTTCCCTGTTCGCTACTCCCTATTCGCCCGTCGCTTCCGACGTTGGCTGCGGGCCGGGGTCAGGTTTCGAACTTGTTCCATCGCAAACCTCCCGAGACTGCAACTGACAATTCGCCCTGCCTGGAAGAGCTTAGCCTAGATCAGAAAACCTTCGAGAGGGCCCGAATTCACTTAGCCGGCACCGTGCCGGGCAGCACCACCTTGTCGGTCTTGTCGCCCTTCGGCCGCTCGGCGGGCATTTGATCGCCGGTGACGATGTAATAAATGGTCTCGGCGATGTTGGTCGCATGGTCGCCGATGCGCTCGATATTCTTGGCGCAGAACAGAAGATGCGTGCAGGGCGTGATATTGCGCGGATCTTCCATCATGTAGGTCAAAAGCTCGCGGAACAGCGAGGTGTACATGGCGTCGATCTGGTCGTCACGATCGCGCACGAAACCGATCCTCTCGACCGAGCGCGAGGCGTAGACGTCGAGCACTTCCTTGAGCTGCGTCAGCGCCAGGTTGGCAAGCGCCTCGATACCGCGGAAAAGACTGTTCGGCTGACGGCCGTCGACCGAGGCGACGCGCTTGGCGACGTTCTTGCCAAGATCGCCGACACGCTCGATATCGGCCGAGATGCGGATGGCGCCGACGATCTCACGCAAATCCGTCGCCATCGGTTGGCGCCTGGCGATGATGATGATAGCCTTGTCGTCGATCTCGCGTTGGCCCTCGTCGAGGACGACGTCGTCCTGGATTACCTTCTGGGCAAGGCCATGGTCGACATTGACAAGGGCGGCGACAGCTTGCTCGACCATGCGCTCGGCATGACCGCCCATCGCCGCAATGCGCTTGGACAGGAATTTCAGCTCTTCGTCATAGGCACTGACTGTATGGACGGACTGCATCGATATGCCTTCCCGGTTTGTGCCGGCTGGTGCGTTCCCTCAATCTGTCGCTGATACGCGAACGGCATGACAGAAAGAAGAAAATCTCGGTTGGCAGCCGGTAAACGATCAGCGAGCCGGCAAATGAACCGTGAACGCCGCGCCCTTGCCGACTTCCGACTTGATCGACAATCTTGCGTTATGACGGGTCAATATATGCTTGACGATCGAAAGGCCAAGCCCGGTGCCTTTCTGGGTGCGGCTGTTTTCGACATCGACGCGATAGAAGCGCTCGGTTATGCGCGGGATATGTTCTTCGGCGATGCCCGGGCCGTAGTCTCTTATGGTGACGCCTATGCCTGGGTCCTGACCGTCATCGACGCGTGCCATGGAGACAGTCACGCGTCCACCTGACTGTCCGTATTTGCAGGCATTCTCCAAGAGATTCTCGAAAACCTGGAAAAGCTCATCGCGGTCGCCGGGGACGGAGATCGGGCCATCGATGAAGTCCCGCTCGATGACGATGCCGTTCTCGCTGGCCAGCGGCCCGAGCGAATCGATGACGCTGTCGATCGTCTGGCGAAGATCGACCGCCGTGCCTGGCCTCAGATAAGGTTTCATCTCCAGCCGCGAGAGCGAGAGCAGATCATCGATCAGGCGGGCCATGCGTCCCGTCTGGTTCTGCATGATCTGCAGGAACTGGTCGCGCGCCGCCGGGTCGTTGCGGGCCGGTCCGCGCAGCGTCTCGATGAAGCCGGCGATGGAGGCGAGCGGCGTGCGCAATTCATGGCTGGCATTGGCGATGAAGTCGGCCCGCATGCGATCGATGCGGCGCGCCTCGCTCTGATCCTTGAACACCAGCACATAAAGGCCTGTGGCATGGCCGACCGTTGACGCGCTGACCCGGTATGTCCGCTCCACCGGCAGCTTTTCGGTGTAGTCGACCACATCGGCGGCGACCTCGCCCGACAGGATGCCGTCCAACAGCGCCTGCATTTCCGGCGCGCGAAACTTCAATGCCAGAGACATGCCCGGCGCCAGGCCACCGAATGCGGCGAAAGCAGCGGCGTTGGCGTGAACCATCGAGGCGGAATGGTCGAAAATAATCAGCGGATCGGCGACCGCGGCCGCCAGATACTCGCCGGAGAGCCGCTGCAGTCCGCTGGCCTCGATCGCTGCTCCTGCATCGGTCGACCGACGCTCGGCGTCTGCAGGCAGCATCGCCGTGGCCGCCAGCAGGGCCAAAGCCGGCAGCAGCACATAAACTGAAGCGCCGGCGAAAGAATAGACGGCGATGACCGCGACAAAGCCCGCAGCAAGCAGCCAGCGGTTGCGCCGAAGCCGCGCCGCCAAGGCTCGCCCCCTGCTGTCCTGCCCCGCGCCGGTCTCTGCCATAGGCCCGTGCTACCCCGCATCCCGTCGACCGGTCAGCGGCTCGCTGGACCAGCCCGACGCATGGGCTCCTTGAAAATCAAGATCGATTCCGCGAAGCTTCATGCGCAAAATCAAAATGCTAGCGGCGTGCATGCGTCCAGAGGGGCGCCACGCCGCCAAGGCTCCATAGCATGAGTCCACAAACTGGAAAGGTTCGTCCGGATGAAAAAAGCCAACGAAACGGCTGAAGCGATGCCATCCACGGCGCCGATCAAGATCAAGATCGACGGCAATGAGCGCGAGTTCGACATCGACAATCCAGTGCTCCCTGACTGGATCGAGAATAACAAGCTCACCGCCGGCGGCTATCCTTATGACAAGAAGATGAAGGACGAGGACTACGAAAAGGAGCTCGAAGGGCTGCAGATCGAACTGGTCAAGGCGCAGGCCTGGCTGCAGACGACCGGCAAGCGGGTGATGGCGCTGTTCGAGGGCAGAGACGCGGCCGGCAAGGGCGGCACGATCTTCGTTCTGCGGCAATACATGAACCCGCGCACCGCCCGCAACGTCGCGCTGCCCAAGCCGACGTCGACGGAAGCCGGGCAATGGTATTACCAGCGCTACGTCGACCATTTCCCGACTTCAGGGGAATTCGTCACCTTTGACCGCTCCTGGTACAACCGCGCCGGTGTCGAGCCGGTCATGGGGTTCTGCACGCCGGAGCAGCAGGAGAAATTCCTCGACGAGACGCCGCATTTCGAGCGGATGATCTGCAACGAGGGCATTCATTTCTTCAAATTCTGGCTGAACATCGGCCGCGAAACGCAGCTGGAACGGTTCCATGACCGCCGCTGGTCGCCGCTGAAGAATTGGAAGTTCTCGCCGATGGACATCGCCGGCGTCAGCAGATGGGACGACTACACCAAGGCGCGCGACAAGATGATCAAGCGCACGCACAAGGAGTTCTCACCATGGATCGTGGTGCGCGCCAACGACAAGCGCCGCGGCCGGCTTGCGGTGATCCAGCGTATCCTTCTGTCGCTGCCCTATGACGGCCGCGACCTCGACGCCGTCGGCAAGCCCGACAAGAAGATCATCGGCGAAGGGCCCGCCTTCCTGAAGGACTGACGCATGTCGCCCATGGGCGCGCGGCGGTTCTGGGAAAACGACATGCACGAGATGGACACGAATTGCAGCGCCGCGCGCCTTTCGGCTGCGCGGCGCTGAGTTTGCCTCGCCCGCTCAGGCGGCCAGGCGGGCGATCCGCTGCAGCCGCTTCAGCGTGGTGTCATCCTGAAGCGCCTGCTGGAAGAGCGTGATCTCGTGGTCGATGCGATCGCACAACACCGTCGTATCGCCCTTGAGAAGGCTCCGCGTCTGCAGCAACGCCGCCACCGGCTTTTTGGCAAGCTGCTTCGCCCTCCCCAGCGTTGCTTCCTCGGCGCTGCCTTGCGTCACGATCTCGCCGACAAGGCCGAGGGCCTTGGCATCCTCGACGCCGAGCGTGTCGCCCAGGCAAAAGAAGCGGAAGGCGCCTGCATAGCCGAGCTTCTGGGGCGCCAGGATGCTGGTCGCCGCGTCCGGCACCAAGCCGAAATCGACGAACGGCACCCTGAAGGTGCTGCCCTTCGAGGCGATCACCATATCGCAGTGGAACAGGATGGTGCAGCCGACGCCAACGGCATCGCCGTCGACGCAGGCAAGCACCGGCTTGGGGAAGGTCGCCAGCATACGGAACATGTCGGTGACGGCGGCGATCAGCTCGCGGTGCTTGGTGGCGTCGAGGAATTCCGAGAAATCGCCGCCAAGGCAGAAACAGCCGGCAAGGCCACGCAGCATGACGACACGGACCTCGTCATTGACCGCGGCCTCACGGAAAGTGCTGGCGAGGCTCGCGTAGGCATGCCTGTCGAGCACCGGGCGGCCGTCATGCGAGGATACCGTGACGACCAGCGTGTGGCCGCGCAGTTCCGGTTCGGGATGGAAACTCATGACCACCTCCCCGCTCACGAAGCCTGCTTCAGGCCGAGCAGGCCCGGATAACCGCGGCTCAGCACCGGCAGGAAGTGGTTGCGGCGGGCTCGCACGACCCCGAGCGTATGCTCGGTGAAGGTGAGCAGGGTCGCCACGACCTGCTGGTTGCCATAGGTGCGCTGGTAGCCGAGCGGCTTTGCCAGGAAGTGCAGTTGCAGCGCTCTGAGCACCCACATCGGCTCAAACTCGATGATGACCTGGTTGACGTTGCGCTTCAGGCCCCATTCGACGAAGCCTGCGATCAGTTCGGTGCCGACCGTCGAGACGCCGCGCTTGCCGTCACGGAAACCCGGAGCCACCGCGTAGCGTGTGAGTTCCCACACATTCGGTCCCGAGGGGGACTGCCCCTCGCAGAGATCGGACAGCACATCCGACAGAAGATGCGGCCGCGTCGTCGGCAGCATGCGCTGGTAACCGGCCAGCTCGCCGTTGCGGATCACAAGGTGGTGCTCGGCCTCGTCATGGTCGAACTGATCTATCTCGAGCTGGTCGGGACGGTCGAGATCGGTCCATCCCATCTCCTCGACAAAGATCTTGTAGCGTAGGCGATGGACGGCCTCCCAAAGGTCGGGGCGTTCCATCAATTCCTGAGTGGTAAGGGCAAAGAGCATTAGCCGTCTCCTGGGCTTAAGAGGATGATACGGCCGGGCTTTCCCGAAAATATTACGCGAACGCGTAGGCAAGAATTCTAGGCCGGCACGGCCGACCTGGCTAATATAGCCACGCCTAATGGCCTCCGCGACTGCCTGCACACGGTTGGCGGTGGCCAGTTTGATTTGGCGTTAAGAAATCATTAGCCCTCTCCCAAGAGGGAGATTCGGCTGCGCTTTTCTGAAAATATCACGTGATCGCGTAGGCTGAAATCTTCCAGGTCGGCACGGCCGGCCTAACTGATATAGCCGCGCCTAATGGCCTCGGCGACTGCCTGCACCCGGTTGGCGGCGCCGAGTTTGCTCTTGGCGTTAAGAAGATGTTTCTCGGAAGTGTGTTCCGAGATGCCTAAAATTTGAGATATCTCCCATTCGGACTTGCCGACAGCGGCCCATTGCAGGCACTCCCGCTCACGCGCCGTCAATTCAATGTGATCGACGAGGCTATCTGCCTTGGTGTGCAATTGCATCGCGCGGCCGATGGCATAGGTCGACGCCAGGGAGACCATTCCGAATTCCTGGTCCGACAGTTCAACGGATTCACCGCCCAGCGAGACCATGACGATCTGTCCGTCGAGCGTCACCAACGGAAACGCAAGACCATCGCGCAACTTGAACTCGCGCGCATCGCCCATGACTTCGTCGCTGCTCTTGTCGATCACGGCGCTCTTGGACGCGTCCCGCCATTGGAATGGCGCCTGAAGCTGTTTCATGTGACTGACGACCGGATCGTGGTCGACATAGTTGCGCGCCACGTAGCGCTCCAGCCATTCGCCGGGCCAATCGCAAAGCATCACATGCTGTTTCTGCCGGCCGCGCGGCGTGCGCGGTTGAGGCACGGTTCCCGCCATAAGGGCGGTCAGGCCGAAATTCGAGGTGACGCCGAGCAGTCTCTCGCAAACCGCGGCCGCGGTTCCAGCATTCTGCAACTGGTCTATGTATTCCAGAGTTCTATCGAATAGGCCCATCGCAACATCTACCCCATGTTGCTTCTGTTTTTCATTACCGAGGATAGATGCCCGAACACCTCTTCGCCATCAACCCCCGCGTCGCAATCTCCTCAGCACACTCGGCAGCTTCCCCCTTCCGGCACGCCAGATCACTTGCAGACGCGCTAAACCATACGCCTAATTTGGTGGCTTGAAATCAAAAACCGTTGTGCCTGCCCCATTTTCATACGAAAAGCCTGCAAACAGGGAACTGGGCGGAGCCTTATCGTGATCTTGCGGTGGATAATTCTGGCCCTGATGTCCGCACTTGCCGGCGTATTGCCCTTTGCCGGGGCGACTCAAGGCGCGGAGCCGCAGGTGCCGGTGCTGTGGGATGCCAAGGAGCGGTTGCCGAAACCCGATCTCTCCGCGCTGCCGCGACTCAGATTCCTCACGACCACCGATTTTCCGCCCTTCAACTTCCTCGACGGCTCGGGTCGCCTGTCCGGTTTCCACATCGACCTGGCGCGGGCGATCTGCGCGGAATTGGGCGTCGTCGAGAAATGCCAGGTCCAGGCTCTGCCGTGGAACGAGTTGGAGGATGCCTTGCAGAAGGGTGAGGGCGAGGCGATCATTGCCGGCATTGCCGCAACGCCGGAGAGCCGCGAGAAATACGCCTTCTCGCGCTCCTATATGCAGTTCCCGGCGCGCTTCATCATGCCCAAGGCGAAGGCTTTCGCCGAGCCGATCCTCGACAAGCTGCGCAGCAAGCGGGTGGGCGTCGTCGCCGGCTCGGCACATGAGAAAATGCTGCGCGATTACTTCCGCACCGTGCAGGTGGTGACCTTCGACACACCGGAAGACCTCTATGCCGATCTCAAGGCCGGCAAGATCGACGCCGCCTTCGGCGACGGCATGCGCTTCGCCTTCTGGCTGGGTGGCACCGACGCGGCCGGCTGCTGCCGCTTTGCCGGCGGTTCCTATCTGGCACCGGAATATTTAGGCTCGGGCATGGCGATCGCCACCAGGGCGGGCGATCCGGCGCTGGCCGCCGCCTTCGATTATGCGCTGCAGGAAATCTCGATCAAGGGCACCTTCGCCGAGTTTTATCTGCGCTATTTCCCGGTGAGCTTTTTTTAGGTCAGCGTGCGCAGACGGGCTTTCGCAGCACGCGCGATCGCGGCCACCGTCAGGGTATCGAGGTCGAGCTTGAGGCGGATGAGCTGCAGCACCCTGACCTCCTCCATGCGCATTTCGAGATCGACGGCGGCGACTTCGAAAGCGGCGGCGTAGGCGGTATCGCGCAGCCGCTCCGGGAGCGCTTCGGCAACGCGGGCCAGCACGCCTTCCAGCCCGCCCTTCTCATGCAGCGCCTTCTGGCAGGCTTGCGCCACCGGAATCAGCCTGTCCTGGTTGAAGTCGACGAAGACCGGCCATGAACGAACGACGTCGCCGATCCGCGCCAGTTCGACATCGGTCATGTCGCGATCGGAAGCCGAGGTGATGACCATCAGGTGGATCAGGGCTTCGTGCGGCGTCAACAAAGGCATTCAAAACTCCTGACAGCGTGCATGTCATTCCCCCCGAACCGCGACTCACTTTTTGGGTGACATGTATTTGTAAGCGAGGCTCGAACGTAGGAGCGCAATTGTGGCGCCGCAAGGAAAACCGCCGCAAATCGTTGACGCTCCGGCCTGTCGCGCCTAGAGACCGGTCGACAAATCTTATCCGCCGCAAGACGGCCATGACTGGAACTTCGATATGACGGGATCAAACCTCATCGATCTCAATCCCGAGATGCTTACCGCGGCGACCGAGAGCAAGGCCTGGCCGTTCGAGGAAGCCAAGAAAATCATCGCCCGGTACAAGGGCAAGGACTTTCCAGAGACCGTGCTGTTCGAGACCGGCTACGGCCCGTCCGGCCTGCCGCATATCGGCACCTTCGGCGAGGTGGCACGCACGACCATGGTGCGGCATGCCTTTCGTGTGCTGACGCAGGACGAGGTCAAGACCAAGCTTCTGTGCTTCTCAGACGATATGGACGGCATGCGCAAGATCCCGGAAAACGTGCCGGACCGCGCCGCGCTCGAGCCCTATCTGCACATGCCGCTGACCTCGGTGCCTAACCCATTCGGCGGCGACTATGCAAGCTTTGCCGACCACAACAACGCGATGCTGTGCCGCTTCCTCGACACGTTCGGCTTCGATTACGAGTTCGCCAGCGCAACCAAATACTACAAGGCCGGCCGTTTCGATGAAGTGCTGCTGCGCGCCGCCGAACGCTATGACGACATCATGGGCGTGATGCTGCCGACGCTCGGGCCGGAACGCCAGGCGACCTACAGCCCGTTCCTGCCGATCTCGCCGACGAGCGGCCGCGTGCTCTACGTGCCGATGAAGAATGTCGACGCCAAGGCCGGCACCATCACTTTCGACGACGAAGGGACGGTGACGACGCTGCCGGTCACGGGCGGCCATGTGAAGCTGCAGTGGAAGCCGGATTTCGGCATGCGCTGGGCGGCGCTCGGCGTCGATTTCGAGATGTTCGGCAAGGACCACCAGACCAACGCTGCCATCTACGACCGCATTTGCAACATCCTCGGCGGCCGCGCGCCCGAGCATTTCGTCTACGAGCTGTTCCTCGACGAGGAAGGCCAGAAGATCTCGAAGTCGAAGGGCAATGGGCTGACCATCGACGAATGGCTGACCTACGCGCCGACGGAGAGCCTCGGCCTCTATATGTATCAGCGGCCGCGGCAGGCGAAGAAGCTCTATTTCGACGTCATTCCGAAGGCGGTGGACGAATATTACGCCTTTCTCGGCGCCTATCCGCGCCAGGACTGGAAGGAGCGGCTCGGCAATCCGGTCTGGCACATGCATGACGGCAACCCGCCGGCCATCGACCTGCCGGTGCCGTTCGCCCTGCTGCTCAACCTGGTGAGCGCCTCCAACGCGCATGACAAAGAGGTGCTGTGGGGCTTCATCTCGCGCCATGCGCCGGGCGTGACGCCGAAGACGCATCCGGAGCTCGACCGGCTGACCGGCTACGCGATCCGCTATTTCGACGACTTCGTGAAGCCGACCAAGGTTTACCGCGCCGCCGACGAGGTGGAGCGCGAGGCGCTGGCGAGGCTTTCCGAGGCGCTTGGCGCGCTGCCGCAAGCCGCCGACAGCGAAGCGATCCAGAATGCCGCGCTCAATGTGGCGCGCAAGATCGAACGCTACCAGGACCATTCCAAGCAAAGCCCGGAAGGCGGACCCGGCGTGTCGGTCGCCTTCTTCCAGATGATCTATCAGGTGCTGATCGGGCAGGAACGCGGACCGCGCTTCGGGTCGTTCGCCGCGCTCTACGGCCTCGCCGAGACGCGCGCGCTTATTGAGCGGGCGCTATCTGGTCAGTTGGCGGCGTAACGCCGCCGCCATCGGCCGGCAGGATCGAATCCGGCGCGCCCGGCGCCGTACCCGACATGACCGGCACCGCCGGCAGGCCGTCAAGCTTCGGCGCCGGGCCGAAAATACCCTTCCTGGCCGTGCGGGCCTTATTCTCGGCCTCGAGGTAGGGGCCGCCTTGAGCGGCGCGCGCCCAGCCATTCTCCACCAGCCACTGGCCGATGTCCTGATTGCCGATATGGCATTCGGCGGAAATGGTGTCGCGGCCGCCCTCCGGCGGTACTGCGCAGGCGACCGCACGGCCGCGCAGGAAGGCGCGGAAGGCTGTCCTGGCGCGCGCGCCGCAGGCCCAGGTCTGGCCCTCGACGCTGCAGGTTTCGTCCGCCTTGACGGCGTCCACGCCGGACACGGCGACCGCATAGCCCTTCGCCTCGATCAGCCCGGCGGCGGTGGCGACCGGCTGAAACAATTTGGTGCCGTTCCAGTCGCCCAGCATCTTCATTTTGGGCTTGGGCGGCCCGGCCAGCGCGAGATCGCTGAGCGGCGCGCGCGGTTCGACCCGTTCGAGTTCCTGGTCCGACAGCTCGGGCGGCGCCACGACGTCGGGATCGATGGCCCTTGAGCGAACAACGGGGTTCGATGGCTGCGGAGCGGCAGGCGCGGGAATGGCCGAGGTCAACGGCTCTTCCGGGGGCGTATCCACGCCTGAAGCGGAGAGCGTATCATCCCCGGCGGCGGGGAGCGCACCGGCGATGGGATCGATCGGATCGACCGTGATGACGCTCTCATGCCCCTTGACCACGCGGCCGCCTGCCACGACGAGGGCGGCCATCACCGGAACCGCCAGAACTGTCAGGATGGTCTGAAGAAGCCGCACCAGCCGGACCTACTGGCTCGCCCAGACGATGCGCGCCACCCATTCGATTTCGCGCGTCGGGATGTCCCGGTCCGGGTGGGCGGGGTTGAGCGAAACCAGCACGATTGATTTAACCGTTTGCCGGTCGAGCACCTTGGCCATCACCTCCCCGGCGGTGGTCTTCACGACGACGCGGTCGCCCTTGCGCGTCGGCGCGCCGGGTTCGACGATCAGCACATCGCCGTTGCGGTAGAGCGGCAACATGGAATCGCCCTGCACCTGCAGGGCGTAGGACGTCTCGGTCGCCCGCGCCGGAAGCTCGACCAAATCCCAGCCCTGCCCCGCCGGATAGCCGGCATCGTCAAAGAAGCCTCCCGCGCCGGCCTGGGCGAAGCCGAGCAGCGGAACCGCGCTGCGGTGTTGGGCGACGGAGCCGCCACCGCGCCCTTCGACAAGTCCAGTGAATTCCTCGAGCGACGCGCCGGTGGCCTCGATGATCTTGGCCAGCGACTCGGTCGAGGGCCAGCGCGGCCGGCCGTCGGAGGACAGGCGCTTCGACTTGTTGAAGGCTGTCGAATCGAGGCCCGCGCGCCGGGCAAGGCCGGAAGCCGACAGCGAATAGCGCTCGGCGAGAGCGTCGATTGCGGCCCAGACGCGATCGTGTGAGAGCAAGTCGGCTCTCCTTCAAAACAGGAAAAAATGCCTCGGCGTTGTCTAGCGCGCGACCATCTGATTGTCCACTGGCGAAGGGTCGGATCGCCGACGATCAGATCTGCTTGGCCTGCTCGCGCAGGTTCTTGTGCGAAATCATGAACGCCCGTTCGGATTCGGTCGGCGGACGGGGCCGGGCGGAATAGCCGAGCGCCGCGACGACATCGTCGATGTCGAGGAAGCGCCGACTGCCGCGGTCATAGACGCCGCCGGTGGTCATGATCAGCGCCGCGGTCTCGCCGCCATCGAGGACAAAGCGGTGCCGGCCGATGACGGACGTGCCTTCCCAGGTCTCGATCGACGACACCACTTGGAAGCGGCGCCACAGCTTGATCTCGCGCACATAGGCGACCTGCAGGCCGCCGATCATCGGCGCCCAGCCATTCTTTGCGCGCGAGCCCGATGAGGCCGACGCGCAGGAAGATGTCGATGCGGCCAAGATCGGCCAGCATCATGTAGCGTGCATTGTTGAGATGGAGGTTGAAGTCGACGTCGATCGGCAGGCAGCGAAAGGCCAGCCGGCTTTCCTCGCCGACTCTGTAGGCGCCACGGCTCGACGCCGTGGCCATGGTGCGTGCCATTCGCCCCCAGACATACATCCTGGTTGGTCAGGCCGCTTCTTTGACCTCACCCTTCTGGTACGGGTCGAAGCGCTGGTAGAAGGTCTCGCCCTTCTCGGCCATGTCGAGCAGAAGCTTCGGCGCCTTGAACTCGGCGCCATATTTCTTCTGCAGGCCCTTGGCGATCTTGACGAAACGCTTGGCGCCGATGCCGTCGATGTAGGACAGCGCGCCGCCGGTGAACGGCGCGAAACCGAAGGCGAGGATCGAGCCGACATCCGCCTCGCGCGGATCGGTGACGATGCCTTCCTCCATCACCCGCGCCGCTTCCAGCGCGATGGCGACCAGCAGGCGCTGCTTCAGCTCCTCATAGTCGACCTTGTCGGGGTTGAGCTGCGGATAGAGGTCCTTCAGGCCCGGCCACAGCTTCTTCTTCGCCGGCTTTGCCGGATAGTCGTAGAAGCCCTTGCCGTTCTTACGGCCGAAGCGACCATGCGTGTCGACCATGGTGTTGATCAGCGCCATCTGCTTCGGATCGACGGCCTTCTCGCCGAGATCCCTGATAGTCTGCTTCATGATCTTCTGGGCAAGGTCGACGGCCGTCTCGTCGGTCAATGCGAGCGGTCCGACCGGCATGCCGGCTGCCTTGGCCGCATTCTCGATCATCGATGCCGGGACGCCTTCGATGAGCATCTTGTAGGCTTCCGACATATAGCGCAGCACGCAGCGGTTAACGTAGAAGCCGCGCGTGTCGTTGACGACGATCGGCGTCTTCTTGATGGCGCGCACGAAGTCGAAGGCGACAGCCAAAGCCTTGTCGCCCGTCTTCTTGCCGAGGATGATCTCGACAAGCATCATCTTGTCGACCGGCGAGAAGAAGTGGATGCCGATGAAGTTCTTCGGCCGCGCCGAATTCTTCGCCAGGGCGGTGATCGGGATCGTGGACGTGTTCGAGGCAAAGATCGTCGACGACTTCAGCACCGCCTCGGCCTTCTCGGTAGCATCCTTCTTGACGCCCGAATCCTCGAAGACCGCCTCGACGACGAGGTCGCAGCCGGAAAGGTCGGCATAGTCCGCCGTCGGCGTGATCAGCGACAGGAGCTTGTCCTTGTCTTCCGGCTTGGCGCGGCCCTTCTTGACCTGATCGGCCATGAGGCTGTCGGAATGCGCCTTGCCCTTCTCGGCCGACGGCAGGTCGCGGTCGAGCAGCACAACCGGAATGCCGGCTTTTGCCGTGACATAAGCGATGCCGGCGCCCATGAAGCCGGCGCCGAGAATGCCGATCTTCTTGAACTTGGTGTCCGGCACGCCTGCCGGGCGGCGCGCGCCCTTGTTCAGTTCCTGCAGCGACAGGAACAGCGAGCGGATCATCGCTGCCGCTTCCTTGGTCTGCATGATCTCGGTGAAATAGCGCTGCTCGATCCTGAGCGCCGTGTCGAAGGGCACCAGGAGGCCTTCATAGACGCATTTCAGGATCGCGGCCGCCGCCGGGTAGTTGCCATAGGTCTCGCGGCGCAGGATGGCGATGGCCGGCGGCCAGAGATTGGCGCCGGCCGCCGAATAGATCGGACCGCCCGGCAGCTTGAAGCCCTTCTCGTCCCAGGGCGCCACTGGCTTCAGGCCGTTCCTGATCATCGCCTTAGCCGTCTCGATAAGCATCGGAGGCGGGGCGACCTCGTGGATCAGGCCCATCTGCTTCGCCTTCTGTGGCGAAAGGTTCTGGCCGGTGGTCAGCATCTGCAGCGCCTGCTGCTGGTCGGTCAGCCGCGGCACGCGCTGGGTGCCGCCGGCGCCGGGGAAGATGCCGATCTTCACCTCGGGGAGCGCCATCTTCACCTTGTCGGAATCGGCGGCGACGCGGCCATGGCAAGCGAGCGACATCTCGAAGGCGCCGCCCATGCAGGTGCCGTTGATTGCAGAGACGAACGGCTTGCCGCAGGTCTCGATCTTGCGGAACAGGCCAGTCATATAGCCGGCATTGTCGAACAGCGTCCTAGTTGCCTTGTCGAGATCCGTCTCCTTGTCGGCGGCGAAGGTGGCCAGCATCTTCTGCAGCATGGTGATGTCGGCACCGCCGGAGAAGCTGTCCTTGCCCGAGGTGATGACCGCGCCCTTGATGGCGGCATCGCCGGCCACCTTATCGACGATGGTGTTCAGCTCACGCATCACCTCTTCGGTGAAGACGTTCATCGAGCGATCCGGCATGTCCCAGGTGATCAAGGCAATGCCGTCGGCGTCCACGTCGAGGGTGAAATTGGTGTAGCTCATAGTCTCTCTCCCTCAGACGCGTTCGATAA
This sequence comes from Mesorhizobium sp. WSM4976, assembly GCF_029625685.1. Classification (NCBI taxonomy): domain Bacteria; kingdom Pseudomonadati; phylum Pseudomonadota; class Alphaproteobacteria; order Hyphomicrobiales; family Phyllobacteriaceae; genus Mesorhizobium; species Mesorhizobium sp. WSM4976. The sequence continues at coordinate 91,863 of NZ_JARTVT010000001.1, read as the reverse complement.
TGGTGGCGGTGCCCATGCCGGCGCCGATGCAGAGCGTGACCAGCGCGATGTTGAGGTCGCGGCGCTCTAGCTCGTCCAGCACCGTGCCCAGGATCATTGCGCCGGTGGCGCCGAGCGGATGGCCCATGGCGATCGCGCCCCCATTGACGTTGATTTGGTCATGCGAAATGTCGAATGCCTGCATGTAGCGCAGCACGACCGAGGCGAAGGCCTCGTTGAGCTCGAACAGGTCGATGTCCGACTGCTTCATCTTGGCGCGCTTCAACAGCTTCTCGGTGACGTCGACCGGACCGGTCAGCATCAGCACGGGCTCAGAGCCGATATTGGCGAAAGCACGGATGCGCGCGCGCGGCTTCAGCCCCATCGTCTTGCCGGCCTTTTTGGAACCGAGCAGAACGGCGGCGGCGCCGTCGACGATGCCGGACGAATTGCCGGCATGATGGACGTGGTTCACTTCCTCCACTTCCGGATGCTTCTGCACGGCGACGGCGTCGAAGCCACCCATCTCGCCGGGCATCACGAAGGACGGGTTGAGCGAGGCCAGCGACTGCATGTCGGTCGAAGGCCGCATGTGCTCGTCATGGTCGAGGATCGTAAGGCCGTTCTGGTCCTTGATCGGGATCACCGACTTCTTGAAGCGGCCCTCGCCCCAGGCCTTGGCGGCGCGCCTCTGGCTCTCGACGGCATAGGCGTCGACGTCGTCGCGGGAAAAGCCGTATTTCGTGGCGATCAGATCGGCCGAGATGCCCTGCGGCACGAACCAGCCGGGCAGGCCGACGGAGGGGTCCATGAACCAGGAACCGCCGGACATGCCCATGCCGACGCGCGACATGGATTCGACGCCGCCGGCAATGACGATTTCGTCCGCGCCTTGCGCGATCTTGGCGGCGCCGAAATTGATGGCGTCGAGACCCGAAGCGCAAAAGCGCGAAATCTGCATGCCGGGCGCCGACGTCGCGTAGCCTGCCTCGAAGGCGGCAGCGCGCGGAATGACGGAGCCCGCCTCGCCGACGGGGTCGACGCAGCCAAAGATGATGTCGTCGACAGTGCCTGTGTCGAGCCCGTTGCGGTCGCGCAGCGCCTCCAGTGTCTTCGCCGCAAGCCGCACCGCCGGAACCTCATGCAGCGAGCCATCCTTCTTGCCCCTGCCGCGCGGCGTGCGCACGGCGTCATAGACGTAGGCCTCAGTCATTTTCGTGCTCCTTGGCTTTGCCGGCCGCGGCGCTCAGAGAGAGCGCCCGATCAGCAATTTCATGATCTCGTTGGTGCCGCCATAGATGCGCTGGACCCGGGCGTCGCGGTACATGCGGGCGATCGGATATTCATTCATGTAGCCATAGCCGCCATGCAGTTGAAGGCATTCGTCGACGACTTTGCCCTGCAGATCGGAAAGCCAGTATTTGGCCATCGAGGCAGTCACGGGGTCCAAGCCGCCGTCGATGTGGCGGGCGACGCAGTCATTGTAGAAGACGCGGCCGATGGTGGCCTCGGTCTTCAATTCGGCCAGCTTGAACTGGGTGTTCTGGAAATCGATGACCGCCTTGCCGAAGGCTTTGCGCTCCTTGACGTAGTCGATGGTGAGCGCCAGCGCCCGCTCGATCATGGCGATCGCCCCCGTGCCGATCTGCAGACGCTCTTGCGGCAATTGCTGCATCAGCTGAACGAAGCCCTTGCCTTCCTCGTGGCCGAGCAGGTTGGAGGTCGGCACGCGCACATCGTTGAAGAACAGCTCGGAGGTGTCGTTCGACTTCAGCCCTATCTTATCGAGGTTGCGGCCACGCTGAAAACCCTCGACCTCGTCGGTCTCGACGACGATCAGCGAGGTGCCCTTGGCGCCTTTGTCCGGATCGGTCTTGGTGACGACGATGATCAGGTTGGCAAGCTGGCCGTTGGTGATGAAGGTCTTGGAGCCGCTGATCTTGTAATGGTTGCCGTCCTTTTCGGCGCGGGTCTTGACGCCCTGCAGGTCGGAGCCGGCGCCGGGCTCGGTCATGGCGATGGCGCCGATAAGCTCGCCGGTCGCAAGCTTGGGCAGCCATTCCTGTTTCTGCTCCTCGGAGCCGTAGTGGAGGATGTAAGGGGCGACGATCGAATTGTGCAGGCCGATGCCGAAGCCGTCGACGCCGACATGGCCGATCGCCTCGATGATGGCGCTCTCATGCGCGAAAGTGCCGCCGGAGCCGCCGTATTTCTCCGGCATCGACGCGCAGAGCAGGCCTGCCGCTCCAGCCTTCAGCCAGCTCTCGCGGTCGAACATCTCGTTCTTCTCGAACTCGTCGTAGCGCGGCGCGATCTCTTCGGCCATGAAGCGGGACGCCATGTCGTAGAGCATGCCGACCTCATTCGCCGCCCAGGCGGGCTTCGGAAGACCAAGAATTTCGGCTGGATTTGTCGTCACGATTTCCTCCGCGTTCCGACGATTGTGGGCCGGCGGCGCCGGCCCGCCGAACCTAGAACGCTTCCGCCGGCAGCGCCATTAGTGTGTCCGCGCCGCTGGAAATGCGGGCAAGCCGCGTCGCCGTTTCCGGCATGATGCGCTCCATGAAGAAGCGCGCCGTGACCAGCTTGGTGTCGTAGAACGCCGCAGCGCCATTGGCGCCATCCGCCAGCTTGGCCTGCGCGGATTTCGCCATCTGCGCCCACATATAGCCGAGCGCCACCAGGCCGAAGAGATGCATGTAGTCGGTCGAGGCGGCTCCCGCATTGTCGGGCTTGGCCATAGCGTTCTGCACCAGCCACATGGTAGCGGCCTGCAGGTCGTTGAGGCCCTTCTTCAGCGCCTTGGTAAAGGGCGCCATCTTCTCGTCGGCGCGGTTCTCATCGCAGAACTCGCCGACCTCCTTGAAGAAAGCCTGCACGGCGCGGCCGCCGTTCAGCGCGAGCTTGCGGCCGACGAGGTCGAGCGCCTGGATGCCGTTGGCGCCTTCATAGATCATGGCGATGCGGGCATCGCGCACGAACTGGCTCATGCCATGCTCTTCGATGTAGCCGTGGCCGCCGAACACCTGTTGCGCCATCACGGCGTGGTCAAACCCCTTGTCGGTCAGCACGCCCTTGACCACCGGCGTCATCAGGCCGGTGTAGTCGTCAGCCGCCTGGCGGTCCTTGTCGTCGCCGGAACGATGCGCGACGTCGGACTTGATGGCGGTCCACAGCGCCAGCGCGCGGCCGGCCTCGTTATAGGCCTTCATCGTCATCAGCGAGCGGCGGATGTCCGGGTGGACGATGATCGGGTCTGCCTTCTTGTCCGGCGCCTTGGCGCCCGACAGCGAGCGGCCCTGCAGCCGGTCCTTGGCATAGGAGACGGCGTTTTGATAGGCGATCTCGGAGACCGAAAGCCCCTGCAGGCCGACGCCGAGGCGGGCCTCGTTCATCATCGTGAACATGGCCTTCAGGCCGCCGTTCAATTCGCCGAGCAGCGTGCCCTCGGCCTCGTCATAATTCATGACGCAGGTCGAGTTGCCGTGGATGCCCATCTTCTCCTCGAGCGAGCCGCAGGAGAGCGTGTTGCGTTCGCCGGGATTGCCCGCGGCATCGAGCTTGAACTTGGGCACGATGAACAGCGAGATGCCCTTGACACCTTCCGGCGCGCCTTCGACGCGGGCCAGCACCAGATGGACGATGTTGTCCGACATGTCGTGCTCACCGGCGGAGATGAAGATCTTCTGGCCGGAAATCCTGTAAGCGCCGTCGCTATTGGGAACGGCCTTGGTGCGCAGCAGGCCGAGATCGGTGCCGCAATGCGGCTCGGTGAGGTTCATGGTGCCGGTCCAGCCGCCCTCGACCAGCCTGGGCAGCCAGGTGGCCTTCTGTTCCTCCGTGCCATGGGTGACGATGGCCGCGATCGCGCCTTGCGTCAGGCCGGGATACATCATCAGCGCCATGTTGGCCGAGATCATGTATTCGGAGACGGCGGTGTGGACCGCATAGGGCAGGCCCTGGCCGCCGAACTCGGCGGGTGCTGCAAGCCCCATCCAGCCGCCCTCGCGATACTGGTCGTAGGCGTCCTTGAAGCCCTTCGGCGTCGTCACCGAGCCGTCGTCATGGCGCACGCAGCCTTCCATGTCGCCGACGCGGTTCAGCGGGTGCATGACGTTCTCGGCGAGCTTGGCGCCTTCGGCGAGGATCGCCTCGACCACATCGGGCGTCGCGTCCGAGAAGCCGGGAAGATTGGAATAGCGCTGATAGCCCAGCACGTCGTTGAGCACGAACAGCGTGTCCTGGATCGGCGCCCTGTAGATCGTCATGCCTTCCTCCACCCATACAGTCCCGGCCGGCCGCAAGTTGCCTGTCCTGGACAGGGAGGCCGGGCCAATCTCGATGCTCCGATAGCAAATATTGACGTTTGCGTAAACGTCAACTTCGTCGCAGCCAGAAGTTTTTGTGAGCAGTCCGGCATTGTGACGACAAAAAAGCCGCGCGGCCATAGCCACGCAGCTTTCCATTCCCGGGGGTTTTCGCGGTTGAAGGCGAAATGCGGTCAGCCGGCGGCGCTGGCCTGCGCCGGAGCGGTGCGCTCGACGAGCATCTGACGCACGACCGACATCGAGTTGCTAAGCTCGCCGATAGCATCGTCGATCAGCGCGCGCTGCTTCTGCAGGCGGGCGAGCTGCTTCTCGGACTTGTCAAGCGCGAGCCGCAACTGCTTGGTGTTGGTGCCGGTCGGATCGTAGAGATCCATCATCTGCTTGACGTCTCGCAGCGAGAACCCGACCTTGCGGCCGAGCAGGATCAGCTTGAGCCGAGCCTTGTCGCGGCGCGTGAAAAGTCGGGTCGACCCGTCGCGATGCGGATTGAGAAGGCCCTTGTCTTCATAGAAACGCAGCGTGCGCAGCGTCACGCCGTATTTCTTGGCCATCTCGCCGATGCGGACGAATTCCTCGCCGGCCTCGGCCGGAATGTCATTTGTATTGGCCGCGGCTTCGCCGGGCGAAACGAGTTTCATGGTCACTGGCTTTCCCCTGATGGCGTCGCGGTCGCGGACCAAGCGTCGCCAGAATGGAAGCGGGGGCGTGCTTCCAATCGTGGTTGCAACAAATCAATCGCAAGAGGCAAGCTTCGTACCTTTTACGTTTACGTCAATCCTATACCGATAGCAGCAAGCTGACGCAAGGGCGTTGTCGGATCCCGCCTTTATGCCGCACCCAGGCACCAGCTTGGCAGGCAGCTCACGATTTATGCTCGGCTTCTTAAGCTTGGTTAACGCCTTGTTTACCACGTTGGGCGAAATGTGCGCATGTCGGTCACCCGTGGTTATCCTGTAGCGAAGTTTTCACGGTTTTCGAAGCGCGGGTAAACCCGGGAAGCTCGCCTTCCTCCGCAGCAAAACCGCTCGGCTCGCTTCGTTCCCGGCACGCGACTTGAAACCGGCCTTCGGCCGGTCATTCTGAACACGGGCGCATCGATGAACAGCAAGCGGTCCTATCTCGATACACTCAACGCCGGCAGGCAGCGCCGGCCGCACGCCTCGCTCGAAGAGCTGAACCGCTCGCTCGAAACGCTGGAGCAGCGGCTGGACCGGACGCGGGCCGACATGCCCGACCGTCCCGACCCGCGGCGGCCGACCGCAGAGCCGCGTTATCCCAGCACGCAGCCCTACGGGCAGGCACCGCGCTGGTATGAGGATTCCTCTTCCGCGCAAAGGCCCTTGGACCGGTCGCCGCAAAATCCGGCGCCGCAGAAGCCGCGGCCACAAGATCGCGCCCCGCAAAACCCCGCTCCCGCCTATCAGGCGATCGCGCGCGACATCGACCGGGTGCGCGGCCAGGAAGACAGCGTGGCCCTGGTGGGCAAGATCGCCGTCGAACTGCGCGGGCTGCGCGAGGAACTGCGCCACCAGATGACGGCCGGCCTGCAGCGAGAGTTCGAAGCGTTCCGCCAGGATATCGACCGCGCCCTGCAGGCCAACGGCCAGCGCGGCACCAATGGCCTGCCGGACAAGAGCAGCGTCGAGCTCGCCCTCGAATTCGAGCGGCTTTCGGGAGCGATCCAGTCGCTCGCCGAAAAAAGCGACGACCGCAGCGTCAATCTGCTGCGGCTGGAGCTGGAACAGGTAAAGGGCGCGCTGGACACGCTGGCGCGCGAAGAAAGCGTGCAAAAAGTCGACCGCCGCTGGGACGATTTCGACCGTCGCTGGAGCGCCTTCGAGGACCGCGTGGACGCCGACCAGCGCATGCGCGCGGAAGGCCCGAGCCTTTCAATGCTGACCGACCGGCTTGAGCAGATCAGCAGCGCCGTTAACAGCCTTCCGGAATCGCTTTCGCTGCACTCGCTGGAGGAAAAGGTGCGCACGCTTGCCGGTGCGGTCGACCGTTTTGCCGGCCAGCAGAGTGCGCGCGGCGGCGAAACGCTCGCCATGATCGACGAGCGGCTGGACGAAATTTCCCGTGCAATCGTCGCATCGACGGTCGCCGCGCAGACGAATGCCTTCGACCCCGAGACCTTTGGCCGGATCGAGAAGCGCATGGCCTCACTGGCGGTGCAGATCGAAGAGGTCGCGCAGTCGCGACCTGGCGCCGAGGTCATCGACCGCCTCAATCTTCTCACCAGTCGCGTGGACCAGCTGGCCGGCCGCGCCGACTTGCCGGAACAGGCCATGGAGCGGCTGGGCAAGCAGATCGCTTCCATCACCGACAAGATGGACCGCGCGCCGGCCATGCCCGACGCGGACCAGATATTCCAGGGCCTGGAGCAGCGCTTCGACGCGCTGTCGATGCTGCTCGAGCGCCGCCAGGGAGCCGCAATCGAACAAAGCAACGCATTGTTTCACGATCTCGAGCGTCGGCTGGACGAGGTGGCGGACAGGCTAGACCAGCGCATGCGCCAGGACGACAGCGCCGGCATCATGGAAGCGATCGACGCCCGCTTCACCGCTTTGGCCAAGCGCATCGATACTCGCGCGCCCGATCCCGCCAGCGATATGGCGATCCGCGGACTGGAAAGCCGGCTCGAGGATATTTCCAGCCGATTGGAATCGTCGGCGCAGCAGGTCGCCGGCATCGATCCGGCGCTGATCCGCAGCCTGGAAGCGCAGGTCGCCGGCCTGTCGGCGCATCTTTCCAAGCCCGGCACGCCGCTGCCCGAATTCGAGGACATCAGCCCGCGTCTCAACGAGATCGAGAAGTCGCTGGCCGGCACACGCGACTCCATCCTGAGCGTGGCGCGCGAGGCGGCCGAGAGCGCCGTCAAATCGCTTGCCGAGTCGACGTCAAGCACGGCGCAGACCAACGCGACCGCCGTTGCCGGCCTCGCCCAGGACCTGAAGACGCTCGAGGCGCTTACCCGCCGCTCCGATGAACGCAATTCGCGGACTTTCGAGGCGATCCACGACACGCTGCTCAAGATTGTCGACAGGCTGGGTTCACTGGAAGCGACCGAGACCAGCGAAGCGATGAGCGAGCTGGTCGATCCGCAACCGGCCAGCAAGCGCGGCCGCGGCGGCAAGATCGCGGTGCAGGACGCGCCTTCGATGGATATCGACCAGCCGCTGCCGCTCACCGGAGACATGGCCAGCCTTGAAGGCCGCGCCGCGGCGATCATGCGCGATGAACCGAGCGCGCCGCGCACGCCCGCCGAGGCTGCTGCAGCAGCCGCCATGGCGGCGCTTGGACCCGATGCGATCGGCGAAAAGAGCGAGACTGCCGGCCGCAAGAAATCGATGTTCAGCGGCCTGGCGCGCGCTTTCAAGGGCAAGAAGGATGCGGACACGCAGCCGCTTGCCGGCTCTGCGCCGGCCGCCGACGTGCCAAGCGTCGACATCGACGAACCGCTCGATCCCAAGGCCGCCAACCGGCCGTTGGAGCCCGGTTCCGGCGCGCCGGACCTCAACGCCATCATGAAGCGAGTGCGCGACGAGCGCGGCGCCCAGCCGGTCCGGCGCACCGACAGCGATGCCGCGAAGTCGGATTTTATCGCCGCGGCCCGGCGTGCCGCCCAAGCGGCCGCGGCGGAAGCCGATATGCTGAAGCGGCAATCGACCATGACCGGTCCGGTGAAGGCGCTGAGGATCGGCGACCTGCTCAAGGCGCGGCGCAAGCCGATCCTGATGGCGGCGGCCGCGATCATGATGGCGCTGGCCGGCTTGCAGCTGGGCAAGGCGTTTTTGTCCGATCCCGTCGAGACAGCCAACAACCAGCCCGCCCGGACCCCGCAGACGGTCGACACGGCGTCGCTCAACGCCACCACCGCGCCGCAAGCCGATACGCAGAAGACCAACACGCGGAAGATTGATGCTGCAGCCGCACAGGCCGAAAGCGCGGCTCCCCGACCCGTCAGAGAGGCGGAGCCCGTCCAGGAGACGGCACCAGCCGCGTCTGTCCCCGCAAGCCCCGAAAGTGCGGCTGCCATGCCGGCCGAACCGGCACCCGCACCGGTGGCGCTTGCAGCGCCTATTGCACCTGCGCCGATGGCTTCGGCTGCGCCATCCGAACCCGCCGCTGCGGCTGCTGCCGCAACGGACACGGACGTCGACACGCAGCCGGCGGCCAAGGAGCCCGTGACGGCCAATCCGGCAGCGAACAGCGCGCCGGCGACCACTTCAGCCGACACGACAGGTACCGTGCCACCGGCCGTGAGCCAGACGGCCGCCGCCAAATTCGACATTCCGTCCGAAATCGGTCCGGTAGCGCTGCGCGACGCTGCTGCCGGCGGCGACGCCAAGGCGCTGTTCGAGGTCGGCTCGCGCTATGTCGAATCGCGCGGCGTGAAGGAGGACATGAAGGCCGCCGCCAAATGGTACGAGCAGTCGGCCGAACTCGGCTTCGCGCCGGCCGAATACCGCATCGGCAATTTCTACGAAAAAGGCATCGGCGTCACGCGCGACATCAAGAAGGCCAAGACCTACTACCAACTCGCCGCCGAGCAGGGAAACGCCAGCGCCATGCACAATCTGGCGGTGCTGTTCGCCATGGCGGCGGACGGCGTGACCGACAATGAATCTGCCACGCACTGGTTCCAGGAAGCCGCCGACCTCGGCGTCAAGGACAGCCAGTTCAATCTCGGCATCCTGGCGGCCAAGGGTGTCGGCATGAAGCAGAACCTGGAGGAGTCCTACAAGTGGTTCGCCCTCGTCGCCAAGACCGGCGACAAGGATGCCGCAGCCAAGCGCGACGAGATCGCCAATGCGCTGAGGCCCGAGCAGCTCGAGCGGGCACGTGCCGCGACGGAACTCTGGAAGGCCAAGCCGCTCAATGCCGCCGCCAACTCGGCCGACATTCCGGAATCCTGGCAGGACAGCGCGCCGCAGACCACCGCCGGCATCGACATGAAGAAGGCGGTGAAGAACATCCAGCTGATCCTCAACAAGAACGGCTATGATGCCGGCGGGGCCGACGGCGTGATGGGCGGCAAGACCAAGAATGCCATCATGGCCTTCCAGACCGACAACAAGATGACGCCGACCGGCGAGATCGATGCGCCGCTCGTCAAGGCGCTGCTTGCGAAGAAATAACGGCGGGCGCGTCGCATACGCGACGCCTTGCCACACATTTGCCTGTTAACTGATTGAGATGGTTTTTGTTTCGGCGCGGCGGCGAGGGTTCGACCCGGCCGCCGCGCCGGCGCAATAAAAAATTGGTTTTTCGGTGCGAAACTGCTGGGGACGGCGGCGTTCGCCAAAAGGCAAACTGATCGAGACAGACGGGTGGGCATCTATCTCCCGATCGCGGAAATTTCCGTCAACGTCTTCGTGCTGCTGGCGATGGGCGCGGCGGTGGGCTTCCTGTCGGGCATGTTCGGGGTCGGTGGCGGCTTCCTCATCACGCCGCTGCTGATCTTCTACAACATCCCGCCGGCGATTGCCGTCGCCACCGGCGCCAACCAGGTCATCGCCTCTTCCTTTTCAGGCGCGCTGTCGCACTTCAAGCGCGGCACGCTCGACTTCAAGCTGGGCGGCGTGCTGCTGGCCGGCGGCATCGTCGGCTCGACGGCCGGCATCTACGTCTTTGCGCTGTTGCGCCGGCTTGGCCAGTTGGACCTTTTCATCTCGCTGCTCTACGTGGTGCTGCTCGGCACGGTCGGCGGGCTGATGCTGGTCGAAAGCCTCAACGCGCTGCGCGCCAGCCGCAGCGGCGCGGCGCCCGTGCTGAAGAAATCCGGGCAGCACAACTGGATCCACCGGCTGCCGTTCAAGATGCGCTTCCGCGCCTCGAAGCTGTTCGTGAGCGTCATCCCGGTGCTCGGGCTCGGCGCCGGGATCGGCTTCCTGTCGTCCATCATGGGCGTCGGCGGCGGCTTCATCATGGTGCCGGCTCTGATCTACCTGCTCAAGGTGCCGACCAATGTCGTTATCGGCACCTCGCTGTTCCAGATCATCTTCACATCGGCCTACACCACGCTGGTGCATGCCACGACCAACCAGACGGTCGACGTGATCCTGGCCTTCCTGCTGATGGCCGGCGGCGTCGCCGGCGCGCAATATGGCGCCAAGGCCGGCCAGAGGCTGCGCGGCGAACAGTTGAGGGCGCTGCTGGCGATGCTGGTGCTGGCCGTTGCCATCCGCCTTGCCGTCGATCTCTTCGTGACGCCGCCCAATCTCTATTCGCTGTCCGCCGCGGGCCTCAACTGATGGCGGGATTGAGAGCGTTTGCAGCCGCCGTTCCGTTGTCGATGCTCTTTGCCCTTTCACCGGCGATGGCGCAGACGCCGCCCACCGAAAGCATCCAGATCGGCCTTTCGACCGATGCCATTTCCATCACAGCGGGCTTCTCTGGCGCCGACCTCACCATCTTCGGGTCGCTGGAAAACCCCGACCCGCTGATCGCGCGCCAAGGGCGCTACGACGTCGTCGTCGTGCTCGAAGGGCCGCCGCGCCCTGTCGTGGTCCGGCGCAAGGACCGTGTGCTCGGCGTCTGGATCAACCTGGACTCGGAGACGTTTGAGAACGTCCCGGTCTCCTATTCCGTCGCGACGACGCGGCCGCTGCAGGACATCGCCGAGCCTGCCAAATACAAGCAGCTCTCGCTCGGGGCACAGAACCTCTACCTGAAGCCCGCCGACGAAACCGGCAGCCCGGCGACCATTGAGGAATTCACCGCGGCACTTCGCGAGCGCAAAGCGGCGACGGGCCTCTACAGCGAGAATGTCGGCGGCGTGCAGTTCCTGTCGCAGAACCTCTTTCGCGCTACCGTGCGGCTCGCGCCCAACGTGCCGGTCGGCACGCACAAGGCACGCGCCTTCCTGTTCAAGAGCGGCATGTTCGTCAAGGAAAGCTCGGCCCAGCTCGAAATCCGCAAGTCCGGTTTCGAGCAGTCGGTCTTTCGAGTCGCGCATGACTATTCCTTCCTCTACGGCGTGTTCGCCATATCGCTTGCCATGCTGACCGGTTGGCTGGGCCGGATCATCTTCCGCAAAGATTGAAGACGAAAAGGGTTTCCCTCCGAGCGGTCATGCGATAAACCGCCGCCTCCCAGCCCAAGGGTGAACAAGCACAATCAATTCGGCAGAGCGGTCCGGTCATCCGGATGACGGCGCGCTTGGCGTCGTCGGCAACCCTGCCACAAGGCAAGGACAGGAGGCTGCGATGCAATCGGCATTCGGCGGCATCGATTTCGGCACGTCCAATTCCACCGTTGGCGTGATCCGCGGCGGCCGGGCGCGACTGGTGGCGTTGGAAGGCGATCAACCCACATTGCCCAGCGCCGTCTTCTTCAATTTCGAGGACGGCTACACCTATTTCGGCCGCCGCGCGATCAGCGACTATACCGACAGCATCGAAGGCCGGCTGATGCGCTCGCTGAAGAGCGTTCTCGGCAGCTCGCTCGCCAACGAGAAGACCCGCATCAAGGCGCGCCAGATCGGCTTCATCGACATTGTCGGCATGTTCGTCGGCCATTTGAAGAAGCGGCTGGAAGAAGACGCCGGCGGTCCGGTCGAAAACGTGGTGCTCGGCCGGCCCGTGCAATTCGTCGATAACGACACGGCCGCCGATGCGAAGGCGCAGGGCGAATTGGAGAAGGCGGCGCGCGCGCAAGGCTTCAAGCATATCGCCTTCCAGTTCGAGCCGATTGCCGCGTCGCTCGACTACGAGCAGAAGGTCACCCGCGAGGAGCTGGCTCTGATTGTCGACATGGGCGGCGGCACATCCGACTTCTCGATTGTGCGGGTCTCGCCGGAGCGCGCGCGCTCGAGCGATCGCAAGGCCGACATCCTCGCCAATCGCGGCATCCATATCGGCGGCACCGATTTCGACCGCCTGCTCAGCATCGCCCATGTCATGCCCGAGCTCGGCTATCTGACGCGGACCAAGGACCACAAGCGCAACCTGCCCGCCGCCTATTTCATCGACCTCGCCACTTGGCAGCGCATCAATCTCGTCTACACCGCCAAGGCGATGAACGACCTGCGACAGATCCGCTACGAGGCCGAGCGCGCCGACCTCGTCGACCGCTTCATCCATGTCGTCGAGCACCGCTATGGCCATGCGCTGGCGGGCCTGGTCGAAAGGGCGAAGATTGCGCTCACAGACCAGTCTTCGGCCGAAGTGAAGGTGTCGCTGCCCGGCGCCTGCTTCGCGGCCAAGATCACGCGCGCGGGACTGGAGGAGACGATCCACGGCGACATTGAACGCGTGACCGCGACGGTCACGCAGACGATCGCCGACGCCGGCGTCGATGCCTCGGCCATCACCGCCGTGTTCCTCACCGGCGGCTCGACCGCGATCCCGCTGGCGAAGCGGGAAATCCTGTCGATGGTGCCGCAGGCAGCCGTCATCGAAGGCGACATGTTCGGCTCGGTCGGCCTCGGCCTCGCGCTCGACGCGCAACGGAAATACGCGTGATTATTCGGCGCTTGCCGGCACTTCCGCCTTGCCGGCGAGATGCGCCTTCAGCGCCATCTGGGCCAGGCTCGGCTGACGGTCGCGGTGCGTGATCATGGCGAAGTCGCGCTTGGGCAGCTCGACCGGCACGGCCCGGAGGCTGCCCTCCGCCAGTGAGCGTGCGACGACGAGTTCCGATATGATCGTGGCTCCCGCGCCCGCCTCCACCGCCTGACGCACGGCCTCATTGCTGGGCAGAACCAGGAATATCTGCAGCTCCACTGGCGGAACCTCCTGGCTGTGCGCGAAATCCTCCAGCGCCTCGCGCGTGCCCGATCCGCCTTCCCTGATGATCCAGCGCAACGCCCTGATGTCGAGGTTGCCCGCCCTCATCATCGGGATTTCAGGATGCGAGCGCGCCACAACCAGCATCATGCGGTCCTCGTCGACCGTGGCGCGGCGCAAGATGTCGGACTCGGTGCGGCCCTCGACCAGGCCGAAATCGGCGCGGCCATCCAGCACATTGGTCTCGACCTGCCTCGTGTTGCCGATGGTGACGCTCAGCTTCACGGCGGGATAGGTCTCATGGAAGGCAGCCAGGCGACGCGGCAGCCAGTAGCTGGCGATGGTCTGGCTGGCCGCGATCGACAGGCTGCCGGCGATGGTTTGCGAGACATCCTCCAGCACGCCCCGGGCGGCCGCGGCGCGATCCAGCACCGCCTTCGCCTCCGGCAGAAAACGATAGCCGGTCTGCGCCAGTTCGATGTTGCGGCCGACCCGGTTGAACAGGCGCACGCCATGCTGGCTTTCGAGCGCGCGGATAGCGGCCGACGCAGCCGACTGCGAGATGCCCAGCCGCTCGGCGGCCTTGGTCATATGGCCGTGCTCGGCGACGGCGACGAAGATGCGCAATTGGTCGAGGGTCATGAGGAACTAAGAAGCAAAATCGATCGGAATTACAAGAGCTACTTGTTAGACGCATCAATGGCTTTGTTCTAAGTTTTCGCCTGAAGTTGGAAAAAATTGGCCGTCAACGCCCAAGAGTTGGAAATGATGGGGCGCTTCAAATCCCTATTCGCGCATTGGAGCCGCCGGCTGAAGCGGCAGCTGGCCGGCGAGCGCTATCATCCTGAGCTTCATTATATGCGCGGCCCGGGACCCAAGACGAAGGCCAAGATGGCGAACGGCAAGAGCGTTCGCGGATCATGAGCAAAGCCGCGCCGCGCGGCGCCAACTCCGCACCCTCGCAACGGCCGCTTGCCGATACTCACGCACCGAATGAGGGCGACGGCGTCGAGACCTCGCCCAGTGTCTCCGACCGCATCGCCAAGACCACCTGTTACATGTGCGCCTGCCGTTGCGGCATCGACGTCCACCTCAAGGACGGCAAGATACGCTACATCAACGGCAACAAGGACCATCCGGTGAACCGCGGCGTGATCTGCGGCAAGGGCAGCGCCGGCATCATGCAGCATTACAGCCCGGCGCGGCTGAGGAAGCCGCTGCTGAGGACAGGCCCGCGAGGCTCGGGCGAGTTCCGCGAGATCGAGTGGGACGAAGCGCTGGCCATCGCCACCGAACGGTTGTCGGACATCCGCCGCACCGATCCGAAAAAACTCGCCTTCTTCACCGGCCGCGACCAGTCGCAATCGCTGACCGGCTGGTGGGCGGCGAAATTCGGCACGCCCAATTTCGCCGCGCATGGCGGATTCTGCTCCGTCAACATGGCGGCGGGCGGGCTCTATACGATCGGCGGCTCGTTCTGGGAGTTCGGCGAACCCGACTGGGACAACACGAAATACTTCATGCTGTTCGGCGTTGCCGAAGACCATGATTCCAACCCGATCAAGATCGGCCTCGGCAAGCTCAAGACGCGCGGCGCCAAGGTGGTTTCGATCAACCCCTGCCGCACCGGCTACAACGCCATCGCCGACGACTGGATCGGCATCAGGCCGGGCACCGACGGTCTGTTCGTGCTGGCGCTGGTCCATGAATTGCTCAAGGCCGGCCGCGTCGACCTCGACTATCTGCTGCGCTACACCAACGCGCCGGTGCTGGTCGTGCAGGAGCCGGGCGCGGTCGATGACGGGCTGTTCGTCCGCGATAGCGACGGCAATCCGCTTGCCTGGGACAGGGTGGCGAAGCGGCCGGTCAATGCGGCCGACCCCGAAGCAAAGCCAGCGCTAACCGGCAGCCATGAGGCCGGCGGGCGGCGCTGCGTGCCTGTCTTCCAGCTCATCGCCGAGCGCTATCTCGACGAGATCTATTCGCCGGACGCCGTGGCGGAGCGCTGTGGCGTAAGCGCCGAAGCGATCCGGCGCATCGCGGCCGAATTGGCGCATGTCGCCTTCGAGCAGGCGATCGAACTGCCGATCGCCTGGACCGACTGGGCGGGACGTCGGCACGAGACGATCAAGGGGCGTCCGGTCTCGATGCATGCCATGCGCGGCATCTCCGCCCATTCCAACGGCTTTCATACCTGCCGTGCCATCCATCTCTTGCAAGTGCTGCTCGGCGCGATCGACGTTCCCGGAGGCTTCCGTTTCAAGCCGCCCTATCCGCGCTGCGCGCCGCCGGGGCCGAAGCCATGCGGAAAAGACGCCCAGCCGATGACGCCGCTGGACGGCATGCCGCTCGGCTTCGTCTGCGGGCCGGACGATCTTCTGGTCGACGGAGCCGGCCGGCCCACCCGCATCGACAAGGCCTATTCCTGGGAAGCGCCCCTGGCCGCGCATGGCTTGATGCACACGGTGATCCGCAACGCCTGGGCCGGCGATCCTTATCCGATCGACACGCTGATGATGTACATGTCGAACATGGCGTGGAACTCGTCGATGAACACGGTCGAGACGATTGCCATGCTGACCGAGAATGACGAGGCGAGCGCGTACAAGATTCCCTTCATCATCTATTCCGACGCCTATTACTCGGAGACCGTACCGTTCGCGGACCTCGTGCTGCCGGACACCACCTATCTTGAGCGGCACGACTGCATCAGCCTGCTCGACCGGCCGATCAGCCATGCCGACGGGGCCGCCGACGCCATCCGCCATCCGGTGGTGGAGCCGGACCGCGACGTGCGGCCGTTCCAGTCGGTGCTGATCGAGCTCGGCGCGCGGCTTGGCCTGCCTGGCTTCGTCGAGGAGGACGGCTCTGCGAAATACCGCGACTATGCCGATTACATCGTCAGCCACGAGCGCACGCCCGGCATCGGTCCGTTGGCCGGCTGGCGCGGCAAGAATGGCGGCTCGGTCGGCAGGGGCGACGTCAATCCGGACCAGTTGCAGCGCTACATCGACAATGGCGGTTTCTGGCATCACGAGTTCGCCGACGACCAGCGCTATTACAAGATGGGCAACCGCGCCTATCTCGACTTCGCCGTCGAGATGGGTTTCATCGCCAAGGCCGAGCCGATCGTCTTCCAGCTTTATTCCGAGCCGATCCAACGGTTCAGGCTGGCAGCGCGCGGCCATGGCAAGGTGCAGCCACCCGACACCGAACGCGGACGTATCGAAGCCTATATGGACCCGCTCCCCTTCTGGTACGCGCCCTTCGAGGACAACGCCGTCGACCTCGAAAAATATCCGCTGCATGCGCTGACGCAGCGGCCGATGCATATGTACCATTCCTGGGGCTCGCAGAATGCGTGGCTGCGGCAGATCACCAGCCAGAACCGGCTGTTCGTGCATCACCAGACGGCCAGCAAGCTCGGCCTTGCCGACGACGACTGGGTGTGGATCGAAAGCGTCAACGGAAGGGTGAAGGGCCAGATCAAGCTGATCGATGGCGTGAACCCGGACACGGTGTGGACCTGGAACGCGATCGGCAAGCGGCGCGGCAGCTGGGGGCTGAAGGACGATGCGGCCGAGAGCAATCGCGGCTTCCTGCTCAACCACATTATCGGCGATCAGACGGCGGCCGACGCCAACGGCAAGCGCTACTCCAATTCGGACCCGGTCACCGGACAGGCGGCGTGGTTCGACGTGCGCGTGCGCATCGTCAAATGCACGGCGGACGAAGCCGGCTTCACCGAGCCGCAATTCGAGCGTTTTGCACAGCCGCCACATTTCGAACCTGCGCCCGAAGTGCTTCGCTTCGGCGCGGAATTCCGCACGAAGGGGGAAGCCGCCGAATGACCTGCCTTCCCGCCCGCACCGAGAAAAAGCTCGGCCTCGTCATCGATCTCGACACCTGCGTCGGCTGCCAGGCCTGCGTCACCGCCTGCAAAGAGTGGAACACGGGCGGGCATATGGCGCCGCTGACCGATGTCGATCCGTATGGCGGGCATGTCGACGGCGTCTGGTTCAACCGCGTGCACAGTTACGAACATACGACAGAAAGCGGCAGCCGCACGGTGAACTTTCCGCGTTCCTGCCTGCATTGCGAGACGCCGGCCTGCGTCACCGTCTGCCCAACCGGCGCCTCCTACAAGCGTGCCTCGGATGGCATCGTGCTGGTCGACGAGGACAAATGCATCGGCTGCAAGCTGTGCAGCTGGGCCTGCCCCTATGGCGCGCGCGAGTTCGACACGGATGTCGGCGTCATGAAGAAATGCACGCTCTGCGTCGACCGTATCTACAACGACAATCTGGCGGCGGAAGACCGCGTGCCGGCCTGCGTCGCCGCCTGCCCGACCAGCGCCCGGCATTTCGGCGACCTCGGCGATCCGGCGTCGGCGATTTCACAGCTGGTCGAGGAGCGCGGTGGCGTCGCGCTGATGCCTGAGCTCGGCTATAAGCCGACCAACCGCTATCTGCCGCCGCGTCCCCGCGGCGAGCGGGCGGCGAAGGTCGACGCGCCGGCGCTGGAGCCGATCAAGGCCGAGGGTGGGTTCCTCGGCTGGATCGACCGCATGCTTTCGAACTGATCATGCATCCCGCTTTCTCGGTCGTCTTCTTCACAACCGCTACCGGCGCCGGATACGGCCTGCTGGCGCTGCTCGGCGTGCTTGGCGGCTTCGGCGTGATCCAGGCCGATTTCTGGCTTGGCTTTGTCGGCATGGCGCTTGCTCTCGGCCTCGTCGTGGCCGGCCTGCTCTCCTCGACCGGCCATCTCGGCCGGCCCGAGCGCGCCTGGCGGGCCTTCTCGCAATGGCGCAGTTCGTGGCTGTCGCGCGAGGGCGTGGCGTCGGTCGCGACTTTCATCCCCGCCGGGCTGTTCGGCATCGGCTGGGTGTTTTTCGGCAAGAGCGGCGGCTGGGTGGCTGCCGCCGGCCTGCTGACGGCGGCAGGTGCTGTCGCGACGACCTGCACCACCGGCATGATCTACGCCTCGCTGAAGCCCATTGCTCAATGGCGCAGCCGCTATACCCTGCCGGCCTATCTGATTTTCGCAGTCATGACTGGAAGCGTTCTCGCCAACGCTTTGCTTCAGGGGTTCAAATTGGGTTCAACAGCGGTGCTGATCTGCGCCCTGGTCGCCACGCTTTTCGGCTGGGGCTGGAAACTTGCCACCTGGCGATACAATGATCGCCTCGATATTCCGACCACCGCCAACACGGCAACCGGCCTGGCCGGAGGCACGGTGCGGTCGATCGAATGGCCGCATACCGAAGAAAACTACCTGCTGAAGGAAATGGGCTTCCGCATCGCGCGCAAGCACAGCGCGCGGCTGAGGCGGATCGCACAGGCGTTGGCCTTCGCTGTGCCTGCCACCCTGCTGGCGATCATATGCTTCCTCCCATGGCCCTTGGGCGCGATCGCATCCCTGCTTGCAGCCGCCGCGCAGTTGACCGGCATGCTTGTCGAGCGGTGGCTGTTCTTCGCCGACGCGAAGCATACGGTCACGCTCTACTATGGAAGGTGAGGCTATTTCAGCCAGGCCTTAGCATCGAGCCGGAAATCGCAAAAATGCGCTCGGCGCCGAGCATATAGGCGACCAGCGTTTCCAGGCGGAACAGGCCTGCATAGGCCCGGTCGAGCACGTTGAGCGAGCCGGTATAGGCACCGAAGGCCGGCATGACCATTCGGCCGCCGTCGCCGGCAAAGCAGCGCCGCCTGACGGAGCGGCCGCGCTGGACTATGCGCGCGCAGGGGTGGAGATGGCCAGATATCTCACCCTCGACGCGTAGCTTCGAAGGCTCGTGCCGGAAGACGAGCGAGCCGATGGCTAGTTCGTTGACCGTTTCGCCGGGCAGGTCGGCGGGCGCTTCCGGGTCGTGGTTGCCAGCGACCCAGAACCAGTCGCGCCCTGCCATCATCGCTTCCAGGCGCTCGCGGAAGCTTTGGTGCATGCGCTCCGCGCCGCCGCGGTCGTGGAAGGAGTCGCCCAGGCTGACGACGATCCGCGGCTGATAGTCGGCAATCACCGCCTGCAGTCTGAGCAAGGTCGCGCCGGTGTCATAAGGCGGGATCAGCGCGCCCCGCCTGGCGAAGGAAGAGCCTTTTTCGAGATGCAGGTCGGAGACGGCGAGCAGCCGCAGATCGGGGAAATAGAGCACGCCACGTCGGTCGCAGACCGCGCGCTCGCCAGCGATGCCGACAAGGTCGGCCTCGGCGATCAGCGTTGCGCGCGACAGCGAAAAATTCATCCCCTCTTCGTCCTATCTTCAGTCAGTCATCTCGGGCCCCCATGGCCTCTTCGACAAGGGTGGCGGCATCCATCAATAGCGTCTCGTCCGCCTCGCCATTCACCGGCATCTTGCCGATTTCGAGCATGATCGGCACGGCCAGTGGCGATATCTGCTCGAGATTCTTATGCATGATTCGACCGCGGATGCGCGAGAGCATCTCGGCAAGTCTGCTGACATCGAGCAACCCTGTCGCAGCATCCGTGCGGGTTGCCTGCAGCAGAATATGGTCGGGTTCGTGGCTGCGCAGCACGTCATAGATCAGGTCGGTCGAAACGGTCACCTGGCGGCCGCTTTTCTCCTTGCCCGGATGGCGCTTTTCGATCAGTCCGGAAATCAGCGCGCAGTTGCGGAAGGTGCGCTTCAACAGCCAGCTATCGGCAAACCAGGCCTCGAGATCATCGCCCAGCATGTCCTGATCGAACAGGGTGGCCAGCGACGGTTTTCTGTTCTTGAACATCCAGCCCATGTCGGCCAGCGACCAGATGGCCAGCGCATAGTCGGTCGCCACGAAGCCGACCGGCTTTGCACCCGCGCGATCGAGCCGGCGGGTGAGCAGCATGCCGAGCGTCTGGTGCGCAAGCCTGCCCTCGAACGGATAGGCCACGAGGTAATAGCGGTTGCCGCGCGGGAAGGTTTCGATCAACAGGTCGTCGCGTTTCGGGAGGATGGACTTGTCCGCCTGGAACCGCAGCCAATCCGCGACCTGCTCGGGCAGTTTCTTCCAGCGTTGCGGGTCGTCGAGCATGGCCCGCACCTGCTCGGCGAGGTAGGTCGAAAGCGGGAATTTGCCGCCGCCATAATAGGGCACCTTCGCGTCGCTGCCCGGCGCGTTCGAGACGAAGCACTCGTTCTCGCGGATGCCCTCGAAGCGCAGGATCTTGCCCGCGAACATGAAGGTGTCGCCATGGGTCAAAGTCTCCAGGAACGCTTCCTCGATCTTTCCCAACACCCTGCCGCCGCGCGATGCTGCCCCCCTGCTGCCGGCCCGGACGTAGCGCACATTGAGCGCGGGCACTTCGATGATGGTGCCGACATTGAGCCTGTATTGCTGGGCGACGGCCGGATTTGAAACCCGCCACAAGCCTTCCTTGGTCTGCCGGATGCGGGCATAGCGCTCGTAATTTCTGAGCGCGTAGCCACCCGTGGCGACGAAGTCGATGACCCGATCGAATGTCGGCCTGTCCAGGCTGACGTAAGGTGCGGCCGTCCTTACTTCATCGAATAACGTATCGGCATGGAAGGGCGCTCCGCAGGCGCAGCCCAGCACGTGTTGCGCCAAGACGTCCAGGCCGCCATTGACCAGCGGCGGCGTATCCTGAGCGCCGAGATAATTGGCATCGAGCGCGGCCCGGCATTCCAGAACCTCGAAACGATTTGCCGGGATCAGGATCGCCTTCGACGGCTCGTCCATGCGATGGTTGGCGCGGCCGATGCGCTGCGCCAACCGGCTGGCCCCTTTCGGTGCGCCGACATGCACGACAAGGTCAACGTCGCCCCAGTCGATGCCGAGATCCAGCGTCGAGGTGGCGACGATGGCGCGCAGCGCGTTCTCGCCCATCGCCTTCTCGACGCGGCGGCGCTGGGCGACGTCCAGCGATCCGTGATGAAGGGCGATCGGCAAGGTGTCTTCATTGACGCGCCATAACTCCTGGAACAGCAGCTCAGCCTGGCTGCGCGTGTTGACGAACAGCAGCGTGGTCTTGTGCCGCTTGATCTCGCGATAGATTTCCGGAGTGGCGTAGCGCGCCGAGTGCCCGGCCCAGGGAACGCGTTCTTCGGAATCGAGAATCGAGATGTCGGGCTTGGCGCCGCCCGTGACGACGATGAGTTCGGACATGGCGCCAGGTGAGGCCTGACTGACCAGCCAACGCCGCAATTCGTCCGGCTCGGCCACGGTGGCCGACAGGCCTATGGTCTGCAGTCCGGGAACGAAGGCCCGCAACCGCGCCAAGCCGAGCGCCAGCAGATGCCCGCGCTTGGATGTGACCAACGAATGCAGTTCGTCGAGCACGACGTAGCGCAAATCCTCGAAGAAGCGTCTCGCGTCGTTCGAGGCGATCAGCAACGCGAGCTGCTCTGGCGTGCTGAGCAGGATATCGGGCGGCGCCAGTTTCTGCCGCTGGCGCTTGTGCGAAGGCGTGTCGCCGGTGCGGGTCTCGATGGTGACGGGCAGTCCGATCTCCTCGACCGGCTTGCCAAGATTCCGCTCGATGTCGACGGCCAACGCCTTGAGCGGCGAAATGTAGAGCGTGTGGATGCCGCGGCGGCCTTCGCCCGGCTTCCTCTTGGGACGGTTGGCGAGCGCCGTGAGCGACGGCAGGAAACCGGCCAGGGTCTTGCCGGCGCCGGTCGGCGCGATCAGCAGCACCGATTGGCCGCTTTGCGCCTTCGCCAGCAGCTCGAGCTGGTGGGCACGCGGCGACCAGCCCTTTTGACCGAACCATTTGACGAATGGCTCGGGCAGGAGAACGGCGGCATTCTGTTCGGCAAGGCGCGGCTGCTCGGTCACGCGCAACAGGTAACGCGGCGGCACGCGATCGCCAAGGAAAATCGGAACAAAAGGGGATCGGAGTTTCTCGCCCCGTTCGCGAGGAGAGTATGCCCGCAGGCAAGCCAAGGCAGCTACAGCCAATGGGAACATTCAAGGGCTGTAGCGGTTCCTTCTGACCAGGAGGAGCAGCTATGGCAGACGACAAAACCAAGCGCGATTTCCGCGACCGGGATCGAGTCTCAGCAGACGAGGATTACGAGGTCCGCTACTTCGCCAAACAGCATCGGATCACGCCCGAGCAGGTTCGTGAACTGATCCGCAAGCACGGCAACGAGCGCAAGACGCTGGAACGCGAAGCAAGGAAGCTGCGGGGGTGAAGATTCACCAACTGGGCCCCATTGGGGGACGGCGGCATGGCGGCGAGGTGATCAAGGAGTCCAATCAATTCCTGCTATGCCCCGTCTGCCGTCAGCCATCGACTTGCGCGATTTGCGGCAGGTGATCTGGCACCAGCGGCCAGACCATGACCCGCTCGAACTCGATGCGTAGCAGAACCGTCAACCGTGGCTGTCGGACGCGACGCGGCGATACGGAAAGCAATTGCGAATGTGCTTATTGAAAAAGCGCCCTTTGACGAACGACGAACGGAAGGCCGCATAGGTCTCCGGGGGCACGCCCTCAAACTCATAGCGCTTGCCACTGGATACAAACCACACGCAGAGAATCCTGCGGGACGGATCGTATTCGGTTTTCCTGATCGAGGTGGATGGCATTTGCGGCCAGCCCCATTTGCCTGGATGATCCTGATCAGTGGAATAGGACAGCCGAGAACACCGCTATGCCGATCGACACTGGAACGGCCACGAGCAAGCACGTTTCGACAATCAGAGTTTCTTTGTCATTGAACATGGAAAGGCAATGCTTTTCCAAGCCTTAGGTTCCGACCAGGAAAAAGGTCGACCGACGAGGGCTGGCGGGCGGAGTAAGATCATGGCCTCCGAAACCCCGTCGGGACGCCATAGAGATAGCCGATGCGCTCGACCGCTTGTTTCAGCCCCTCGCGTGAGACCAGCATGGTGTGGCCGTTGGCGTGGATCATGTCCCTTTCGTCGGTCATGATGGCGACATGGCCCTTCCAGAAGACGAGGTCGCCGCGCCGGAGACCTGAATAGTTCGGACCCGGCTCGAACGGCGTGCCGATCGACGCCGCCTGCATGTCGGAATCGCGCAGGACGTCCTTGCCCGTCATGCGCATCGCCAACTGCACGAGGCCGGAGCAGTCGATGCCGAAGCCGGAGACGCCGCCCCAGAGATAGGGCGTGCCCAGGAAACTCTCGGCGACGGTGACATAGTCGTCGGCCAGCTTGGCGATCGGCTGCAGATGGCGAGCGATAATCGCCTGGCCGGAGGGCAGCAGCGCATAATGCGTGCCGCGGGTTTCCGCCGAGCCGCTCACCGTCACGGTCGAGCCCATCGATAGCTGCCTATCTATCGGAAATCGCAGATCCGGGCCGGGATAGAGGAAGGTGCGCGGCACGCAGACGATGTGGGTCAACGCATGGTCGCGCGCGGCAAGAAGATTGTCCGCCACATAGCCGACATAGCCGTCGCGCTCGGCCTGCACCCAGGCCCATCCTTGCGCGTCCTCGAAGACGAGCACGTCATCGCCGAACAGCGCCTGCGTGTTCACGCCGGAATCGGGGCGCGGCGCCTTGCGCAGGTCGGCCACCGACGCCGTGATCCGCGCTGGGCGGCCGGTGACGAAGCGGTCGGCGGCAACCTCGCCTTTCAGCCTTGCGTCGGCAAGATCGGAGCGGAAGGCGTGAAGGCGGGCGTCCCTTGCGGTCAAATCGATAATCCAGTCGTCAGCGATGAGGTCAGATGGGCAATTCCTGGGCCCTGGCGACGATACCATCGCCGAAGCGCTCGACAAAGAGCGCGCCTTCCACCGTGCGCCGGATGAGCACGTTGCGCTTGTCGAGCTCGTCGCGGTGGCGCGAGACGAGCTTCAGCGCGCCCATCGTGTCCAGCGCCCGGGTGATGACCGGCTTGGTGACGTTGAGCCTGGCGGCCAACCCGCGCACCGTGTGCGGCGGCGGATCCAGATAAATGGTGAACAGGATCGCCGTCTGGCGCATAGTGAGATCGGGCTCGCCATCGCGCACCTGGGCCAGCATCACCTGCTGCCACAGTCGCAAGGCCTGGCTCGGGCGCATCGAGATCGACATCGCCCAAGCATGCCGGCAAATTGTTTCGGTTCCGTTTCAGTGGCGGGCGCCCAACAATTGCTCAGGTAAATCGCTGCGCAATTATCCGTTCCAGCGCACGGATGCCTTGCGCCTCGCCGCCGGTCAGGCCGTGGGGACGATCGGCCGGGTTCCAGGCGAAGATGTCGAAATGCGCCCAGCTGTGGGTCTTCTCGACGAAGCGCTGGAGGAAAAGCGCCGCTGTGATCGATCCGGCAAAGCCGTCGGTGGTGACGTTGTTGATGTCGGCGATCTTCGAGGAAAGCTTTGCATCGTAAGGACGCCACAAAGGCATCCGCCACAGTGGATCCTCGACCGCCACGGAGGCAGCGGCCAGATCGGCGGCCAGCGTCTCGTCGACGGTGTAGAAAGGCGGCAGATCGGGGCCAAGGGCTACTCGGGCTGCGCCGGTCAGCGTCGCCATGTCGACCAGAAAGGCGGGGCGTTCCTCATCGGCCAGCGCTAGCGCGTCGGCCAGGATCAGTCTGCCTTCTGCGTCGGTATTGCCGATCTCAACCGTGATGCCTTTGCGGCTCCTCAGCACGTCGCCAGGCCGGAAGGCATTGCCGGCGATCGAATTCTCGACGGCAGGGATCAGCACGCGCAACCGGACATTCAATTTCGCCGCCATGATCATGGAGGCCAGGCCCAGCACATTGGCAGCGCCACCCATGTCCTTCTTCATCAAAAGCATGCCCGACGAAGGCTTGATGTCCAGGCCGCCTGTGTCGAAGCAGACGCCTTTGCCGACCAACGTCACCTTCGGCGCAGCGCTCGGTCCCCAGGTCATGTCGATCAGCCGCGGCGCGTCGGCGGAAGCTCGGCCGACAGCGTGGATCATCGGGAAATTCCACGCCAGAAGATCGTCGCCGTGGATTGCGGAAATATCTGCGGCATGGGCGGCCGCCAGTTGCCGGGCGGCTTCTTCCAGTTCGACCGGACCGAGGTCGCTGGTCGGCGTGTTGACGAGATCGCGTGTCAGGAACACGCTATCGGCGACGCGGCGCACATGCGTGCCGTCCGCGCCTTCCGGGAGCGCGAAGCGCAAGGCCTTGCCGGGTTTCTTGCCGTAGCGTGTAAAGACATAGCCGCCCAGGACAAGCGCGAGCGCGGCGAGTTCGGGTTGCGCCAGGTCCGACGCAAAATACCAGTCTCCGTCCGGCAGCGCCCTTGCGAGCGCGCCCAGAGCAAGCGCGCTTTCGCCGTCGCCGGTGCCGAACAGAGCGCCGGCAAGGCCGCCTCCGTCGCGAGGCAAGATGAGCGTGCGCCCTGCCTCGCCGGAAAAACCGTTGGCCCTTGCCCAGGCGATGGCAGCCGGCGGCAATGCCGCGGCTTCAACGGCGTCCTTTGCCACCAGATAGACAGGCAAGGCGGCTTCCGGCTTTTGTTCGACGAGTTCGACAGGCATGCGATGATCTCCGGCCGAACAGGATGAATCGGCTTCTTAACGGTCCGTTAGGGTTAACAGAATATTTCTGCGGGAGGGAAGACGGCCAGCCTATGGCCGCACAGGAATGGAGACCGGGCGCCGATGCCGATCAAAGCGTTGAACCATAGAGCCAGGCGTCTGATCAGCACGGCCTTCATCGCGGCTCTTGCAGCCAGTGTGGCAGGTTGCGGCAGCACCAGCCAAATGACCACCGGCTCCATCTCGCGCTCCGACAGAAGGCCGCTGGAGACGATGTCGGCCGGGGAACTGCACACCGCCACGTCCAGACTTGGCGAATCCTACGCCCGCAATCCCAATGACAAGCGCATGGCGATGAATTTTGCGGCGGCGCTGCAGATGGACGGCGATGCCGATCAGTCGCTCGCCGTGATGCGCAAGCTGGCGATCGCCTATCCCAAGGATCGCGAGGTGCTTGCCGCCTATGGCAAGGCGCTCGCCGCCAACGGCCAGTTCGAGCCGGCGCTCGACGCCGTGCGTCGCGCGCAGACGCCCGAATATCCGGACTGGAAGCTGGTGTCGGCGGAAGCCGCGATCCTCGACCAGATGGGCCAGAAGGACGAGGCGCGTCAGGACTACCGCAAGGCGCTGGAACTCAAGCCGAACGAGCCTTCGGTGCTGTCCAATCTCGGCATGTCCTATGTGCTCGAAGGCGACCTGCGCACGGCCGAGACCTATATGCGCTCGGCCGCGCAGCAGCCCGGCGCCGACAGCCGGGTGCGGCAGAACCTCGCGCTCGTGGTGGGCCTGCAGGGTCGCTTCGACGAGGCCGAGAAGATCGCCTCGCAGGAATTGTCGCCCGAACAGGCGCAGGCCAACGTCGCCTATCTGCGCCAGATGCTTGCTCAGCAGAATGCCTGGAGCCAGCTGAAGGATCAGGACAAGAACAAGGCGAAAGTCGCCACGAACTGACGGACGTCGCCAGGCGGTGCCCGCTCCGACAACCCAAAAAGCCGCGCGGACGCCGCGCGGCTTTTTGCTTGATATGAAAGGCTCTATCCCTTTGTTTTTACGCAATTCCGGACGGAAAACCGCCCAACACCTTTCCTGAAGTTGCTTTACCGGCTCGAGGAGCTGTGCTGGTCGCCGAAGATGCCGCGCTGGCTGACCTGGATGCCGGCCGGGCCCAGGATGATGGCAAACAGAACCGGCAGGAAGAACAGGATCATCGGCACGGTGAGCTTCGGCGGCAGTGCCGCGGCCTTCTTCTCGGCCGCGTTCATGCGCATGTCGCGGCTTTCCGAAGCGAGCACGCGCAGCGCATGCGCCACCGGCGTGCCGTAGCGTTCGGCCTGGACCAGCGCCTGCGACACCGACTTCACCGATTCCAGGCCGGTGCGGCTTGCCAGGTTCTCATAGGCGATCTTGCGATCCTGCAGATAAGACAGCTCGGCATTGGTGAGCACGAATTCCTCGGCAAGCGCGACCGACTGCGCGCCGATTTCGTCCGCGACCCTGCGCAAGGCCGCTTCCACCGACATGCCGGATTCCACGCAGATCAGCATCAGGTCGAGCGCGTCCGGCCACGCCAGCTGGATTGACTGCTTGCGCTTGGTCGCCCGGTTGTTGACGTAGAGGATGGGCGCGTAGAAGCCGCCATAGGCGACGACGACACAGACGAACAGCTTGATGACAGCCGGCTGCTGCGGCAGGCCGCCGAGCACGAACAGATAGACGGCCGCCAGCGCAAAACCCACGAATGGCAGGACGAGGCGGAAGAAGAGGAAGCGCGTCAGCGGGTTCTGGCCGCGGAAGCCCGCGACCTTGAGCTTCTGGATCGTGCTTTCGTCGGCAAGCGCGCGCTTCAGGTCCAGGCGGTCGACGATGTTGCGCATGCCAACGGACTGTTCCTCGCGCAGGCCCTTGCGGCGCCGGTCGGCCTCGCTGGCCAGCCGCGCGCGCTGCTCGGCGCGCAATCTGTCGCGTTCGAGCGCCACGGACTTCATGCGCGATTTGAGCGACGTGCCGCCGAACGCCGGCATGAGGGTGAACACGGTTGCGAACACCGCGATGCCGACCAGCATCGCGATCAGGAAGGAAGGGTCGGTGAGTGTTTTGACGACCTGTTCTGTCACCGGATCCGCGCCCTACACTTCGAAGTTCATCATCTTACGCATCACCAGGATGCCGATCGACATCCAGACACCCGAGCAGCCGAGGATCAGGTTGCCGACACTGGTGGTGAACAGCGGCATGATATAGGTCGGGCTCGACAGATAAACGAGGAAGGCGACGACGAAAGGCAGGGCGCCGATGATGACTGCAGATGCCTTGGCTTCCATAGACAGGGCCTGGACCTTGGCCTTCATCTTCTTACGGTCGCGCAGCACGCGCGAAAGGTTGCCCAGCGCCTCCGACAGGTTGCCGCCGGCCTGCGATTGGATCTGGATGACGATGCCGAAGAAGCCGGCTTCGCTGCACGGCATGGTCTCGGACATGCGCATGGCGGCGTCGGGGACCGACATGCCCATCTGCTGGGAATCGACGATGCGGCGGAACTCCGACCGGACCGGCTCGGGCGATTCGTTGGCGATCAGGCGGATCGCGTCGTTGAGCGGCAGACCGGACTTGACCGCACGCACGATGATGTCCAGCGCGTTCGGAAACTCTTCCAGGAAGGCCTTGACGCGACGTGCGCGGCGAAACGAAACGAACCAGCGAGGCAGGCCGAGCCCGCCCACCAGCAGGGCGCCGGGCAGAGCCCACAGAGGCGCACCGACGAAAAAGAGAAGGGCCGTCAGGATGATGCCGCAGGCGGCGGAGTACAGGTAGAAGCGCTCGATCGGGACCTGCATGCCGGCCTGGCGGATCTGGACCTTCAGCGGCGGTTTCTTGACGTTGCGATCGTTGGTCTTCTGTTTCTCCTCGAGCTGCTTGAGCGAGTCCTGAAGACTTTTGCGCCGCTTGACCGCCTCCGCCGTCCGATCGCGCGTGGCTTTCACCACCGACCGGTCGGTTTCGGCCGTCTTGATGGTCTGAAGCCGCTTGCCGGCCTGCTTCTCATTGTCGATGCGTGTGAACAGGAAAGCATAGGCCACCGCGCCAGCGCTGAAGCCGGCAAGCACGATGAACGCCAATACGGTGGTGTCAATTCCGAACATCGACCGGTATCTCCAGGGCATTTCGCTGTTTCAAAGAAACGGCGAACCGCCCCACTTCCTTGTTTAGACGCAATGCCAGACGAAAAGCCGCTTCACACTTTTCCTGGAATTGCTTCGATCTCCAGATGCCTCAGTCAGTGCGTTTCTCCATCGCCTCGAGCGCATTGGCGAGGCGCTGCTCCTCGCCATAATAGCGGGCGCGGTCCCAGAAATGCGGGCGGCCGATGCCCGTCGACACATGCTCGCCGACCAGCCGGCCGCTCGAGTCTTCGCCTTTGATGTTATAAAGGACGAGATCCTGGGTGATGATGACGTCGCCCTCCATGCCGATCACCTCGGTGATGTGGGTGATGCGGCGCGAACCGTCGCGCAGGCGGGCGGCCTGGATGATCACGTCGATGGAACCGACGACGATCTCGCGCACCGTGCGCTGTGGCAGCGAATAGCCGCCCATGGCGATCATCGATTCGATACGATTGAGGCATTCGCGCGGGCTGTTCGAGTGGATCGTTCCCATCGAGCCGTCGTGACCGGTGTTCATCGCCTGCAGAAGGTCGAACACTTCCGGTCCGCGCACTTCGCCGACGATGATGCGCTCGGGCCGCATGCGCAGGCAGTTCTTGACGAGGTCGCGCATGGTCACCTCGCCCTCGCCCTCGAGATTGGGCGGCCGGGTTTCGAGACGGACCACATGCGGCTGCTGCAGCTGCAGTTCGGCCGAGTCCTCGCAGGTGATGACCCGCTCCTCGCGGTCGATATAGTTGGTCAGGCAGTTGAGCAGCGTCGTCTTGCCGGAGCCGGTGCCGCCCGAGATGACGACATTGCAGCGAACACGGCCTATGATCTTGAGGATTTCCGCGCCTTGCGGCGAGATGGCGCCGAACTTGACCAGTTGGTCCAGCGTCAGCTTGTCCTTCTTGAATTTGCGGATGGTGAGCGCGGTGCCGTCGATGGAGAGCGGCGGCGCGATGACGTTGACGCGCGAGCCGTCGGGCAGGCGCGCGTCGCAGATCGGGCTGGATTCATCGACGCGGCGGCCGACCTGGCTGACGATGCGCTGGCAGATGTTGAGCAGCTGCTGGTTGTCGCGGAAGCGGACGCCGGTCTGTTCGACCCTGCCGTTGACTTCGATGTAGACGTTCTTGGAGCCGTTGACCATGATGTCGGCTATGTCGTCGCGGGCAAGCAACGGCTCCAGCGGTCCATAGCCAAGCACGTCGTTGCAGATGTCTTCGAGCAGCTCCTCCTGCTCGGAGATCGACATCGCGAAGTTCTTGATCGCGATGATGTCGTTGACGATGTCGCGGATTTCCTCGCGGGCGCTCTCGGGATCGAGCTTGGCGAGCTGCGACAGGTCGATCGTGTCGATGAGAGCTGAGAAAACCTGGCTCTTGGTGTCGTAATAGGTCTCTGAGCGCTCGCGCTGGACCCTTCGTGGCGGCTCGGGCGCCATCGGCGGCGCCTCGACGGGACGGCGAGCCGGCGGCGCGGCCGGCGCGCTGGACGCCGGCGCAGCCGGCCGCTCGGCCGTCATCGTTCCCGTCGAAGCGGGAACGGCGGGAGCCGACGCCGGCGGACGGAATTCGGGCGTCACCCGGTTGCCGTCGTCTTTGCCTCGCTTACCAAACATGATCGACTACCCGATGCCGCTCAAACAGCGTCACTTCTTGTTGCGCGAGAGCTTGCCGAGGATCGAACCCAGGCCGGCCTTCTTCTTTGTCTTGATTTCGCTACGTCCGGTCAGAACATGCGCTATCTCATTAATGGTGGCGACGACCGGGTTCTTGGCGTCCATCTCGGAGAGCATCCGGCCGTTGTTGGCGGCATTGCCGAACAGCAGCGGTTCGAAATTGATCACCGCCATAGGGGTGATGCCGAGCGGCTCGGCGAAATCGGAAGGTGCGATCTCCGGCCGTTTCGGCACACCTGCCTGGTTGATGATCAGCTTCGGCGGCGGATCGTTCGGGCGCAGCCGCTTCAGCATGTCAACCATGTTCTTGGTGTTGCGAAGATTTGCGAGCTCGGGCGTGGCCGTGATGACGATCTCGTCGGCCTTGACCAGCGTGCTTTTCGTCCACCCGCTCCAGATGTGAGGGACATCGAGAACCAGCAGGGGCGCGCTGCGCTGCGCCGTCTCGATGATCTGCGAGAACGCCTCGGCGTCGAAATCATAGACGCGCTCGAGCGTGGAGGGGGCCGCAAGCAGCGACAGATGCTCGGCGCATTGCGCGAGCAGGCGGTCGAGATAGACCTCATCGACCCGCTCAGGCGAGAATACGGCCTCTGCGATGCCCTGAGCCGGATCCTGGTCGAAGTTGATGTTGGCGGTGCCGAAGGCGAGGTCGAGATCAGCGATGACGACTTCGGATTTGAACAGCGACGACATCGCCCAGGCGGCATTGTGGGCAATGGTCGATGAGCCGACGCCGCCCTTGGCGCCGATGAAAGCAATCGAGCGGCCGATCGGCTCCGATTCCGGATCGACGAAGATCGAGGACACGACGCTGACGATGTCGGACATCGAGACCGGCGCGATGACATATTCGGAAATGCCGGAACGGATAAGCTCGCGGTAGAGCCCGACATCGTTGTAGTGGCCGATGACGACGACCTTTGACGACGGATCGCAATACTCCGCGAGCTGGCCGAGCTGCTCGAGCAGTTGCTTCGGCTCGCTGCGCGATTCCAGCAGGATCAGGTTCGGTGTCGGCGCGGACTGGTAGAACTCGATCGCGGTGGCAACCCCGCCCATATGGACCTTGAGATGGGCCTTGGCCATCCGGCGATCCTCGCCGGCGCGCTCCACGGGGCTGGCGACGCCTTCGGTCTCGCAGAAGGCCTGGATCGAAATGCGGGGCACGGGGCGCAGCGCCTGCATGGCGGCGATGTCCTGCTGCGAAAGGTCGCCGGTTTCCGCGGGCGTGTCGTAGGCAAGATTGCTCATCGTCATGCTCTTTCCGTGACTGCTCTCTTCGTCGTCCGGCGGCCTAGTAAGTCACTTCCGAGCTGCCTAGGAACTCATCCGAGATTCCCCTTGCGCGATATTTGTCGATCACCGCGCCACGGTTTTCGGCGTCGATCTCGGACTGCTTGCGCGGCCCGAGCAGATCGTTGGGATTGGCTATCTGGGCCGCGAGATTGTTCTGATAGGAGCAGCCGAAGTCGGCATAGTGCTTGTTCTCCGACGTCTCGGTCAGGTCGTCGGGCCAACGCCCGCATTTGTCGGTCTGGGCCCGCACCGCGACGAAGGCGACGCGCACCGGCGCGGATGCCTCCGGCACAGCCGACTGATAGGATGTCATGACGATGCGGTTGCGCTTGACGCCCGCCCTCATGGCGAGCCTGGCGAAATCGCGGCCTGCCGCCTGGGCGGCGACCTCGTTGGCGGATCCGGCCGGCATCGCGATCGTCAGCGCCGGCGCGGCGCTCTTGTCGTAACCGTCGAGAAAACCGAGCAGCGCGTCGCGTTGCGCGCCCGTCATGCCGCGATCGCCGGCGCCGACCGGCAGATCGATCTTCTGGTTCTTCTCGGCGATGACGATGGGATGCGTCGTGCGGTAGTCGTCGGGTATCGATCCGACCGTAACGCTGTCGCGATTGGCGCATCCGGCGAGCGACGTCGCAAGGGCGATTGCCAGTGCCGGGACCACCTGCCGGCGTATCCTTGCGATGCCGGATGCTGCCCGGACCGTCATGACCTTCGATGCTGACTTGGACATATCCGCATTCCCACTCATTTGTAGATGAAGCCGACGACGCCGTGATAACGGCCGGCTGGCCTGTCGGTCTGCATGGTGCCGTAGACGCGGTTGACGCGGCCGAGGAACATGCCGGCGCCGTCGCTCGGCGGATTGAAATTGTCGTCCGGCTTTGCCAGATCGTTGCGTGCCACCGGCCGCGCCAGATAGGGCGTGATTATGATGACCAGTTCGCTTTCGTTGCGGACGAAATCGCGGCTGCGGAAGAGCGTGCCGAGGACAGGGATCTTGGAGAGACCAGGCAATCCGGCGACCGCTTGCCGCACGTCGTCGCGAACCAGGCCAGCGATCATCATGGAGCCGCCAGAGGGCAATTCGACCGTCGTATCCGCAAGGCGCTTGCGCAACGACAGGATATTGGTGCCGGGGCTCGTCACGCCGGAGGAAAGCGCCACGGATCCTTCGGTGGTCGGCTCGGAGACGGCTGTCCTGACTTTCAGGCTGATGCGACCCGGCGATAGAACCACCGGCTGGAATTCCAGACCGATACCGTACTCGATCTTGTCCATCGTATAGTTCTTTAGGCCGGTCTGATTGTCGGTGGACACATTGGCCGTGACACCGCTCACCATATTGTATTCGCCGCCAACCTTAAATGTGGCCTTCTCGCCTGAGACGGCGGTCAGGGTCGGTTCGGCCAATGTCTTCATGACACCCGACTGCTCCATGGCATTGATGTAAGCTGTCAGTGACGAGCTGCCGATGGTCGCGCCCGAATTCGACAGCTGTTTACCCAAGCCCATGAAATTGTCGCTGATCGCGCCGTAACTGATCCCGTTGCTTCCCCCGTTGCCAACCATATTGACGCCGAGCTGCTTCATCACCGAGCGGCTTACTTCCGCGACGGTCACCTTGAGCGTCACCTGGTCGTCACCGATGATCTGCAACAGGTTGACGATCTTGGAGGTCCGGCGTTGCTGGTCAGGGTTGTTGATGTCGACGCCGCCATTGACCGAGCCGCCGGCGGCAGTCTGCGAATATTGGCCGGTCGTCGCTTCACCGCCGGACACGAAGATGGTCGCGAGATCGACGGCGCGCTTGGCATCGAGAGGCGTGTCGACCGTGCCCGTCAGCACAACGTTGTCGTTGAGCAGCTCGACCTTTATCTGCGAGGACGGGATGAAGCGCTTCAGATAGTCCTCCAGCCCGGCGACATCTCGCTCGACGGCCAGGTCGAGGCTGACGATCTGCTCGCCATTGGGCCCAAAGACAAAGATGTTGGTTTCGCCGACCGCCTTGCCGAACAGGTAGATGCGCCGCGCCGTGCGCGTCACCGCGTCGGCAACCGCCGGATTGGCGACGAGGATATCATAGGCATCGTTCGGCAGGTCGATGACTACCGATTTATTGAGACCGAGCTTGACGCGCTGGGTGGCGACCGAGGCCGTCACGCCCGCCTTGCCCGCGGCCCTGGCCTCGACAAGGCCGGGCGCATTGGTGCCGAGCAGGAACAGGCCGATTGCCGCCGCCGCAATGACGGGCAGTTTACCGTTTAGCCTCATTTCCTTGCTCCCACCTCGGAAACTTCGCCCGACTTGATCAGACGCACCGTTCCGCGCCGGCCACTGCCGTTGACCAGATAGTCGGCTTCGTCCGTGCTCTTTTCGTGGATGTCGGTGATCGGGCGCAGCGCGAGCGTCAGGCGGTCCGCCATCTGCTGTGCCACGGTGATGATCTCGGCCTGCTGCGGCGTCAGCTCCAGCGTCGCGGTCTGGCCGACCCTGGTCTTCTTGCCTTCCTCGTCCTCCTGGATGGTCTGGTCGATGGCCAGCACACGGATGTTCTTGAGGATGGTCGAGGTGTTGAAGCCGGTGCCGCCATTGCCGGTGTCGGCGCGGCGGGTCATGATGACGTCGACGAAGTCGTTGGGCAGGATGAAGCCGCCGGCGGAGGTGTCGGCCGATATCGCTGTGGCGACAGCGCGCATGCCTGAAGGCAGGATCGACGACATGAAGCTCTGCCCCTCGCCGACCAGCTTGGAGCGGCGCAGCGGCTCACCCGTATACATGGCGACCCGGGCGACCGAGCCCTTGAGCTTTTCGACCGCGTCAGGTTCGGCGGCGCGCGTGATGAAATTGGCATTGACGCCGTCGGACGGCCATTTTTCCCAACTGATGTTGTTGCCGAGCTGGCTGCCCATCGGCACGTCGCCGGAAAGCACCAGCACGTCCTGCAATGCGACCGCCGGCTGAGCGGGCGCATTGACAACGACCTGCGCTGGCGGCGCCACGACCATGTTCTTGGCGACATAGCCCGCGCCACCCGCCGCCACCGCAGCCACGCCCAGAATAATCAATCGGGATGCTGGCATTCGTCCGAAACCCTTCACCTCGTGGCAAACCACCCACGCCTGGCCGGACTTTGCAGCGGCAATCGTCAAAACAAGGTTAATGCAATGCTTACGATCGTGATTAATTTAAGGTTTACTCAAATTCGATCGAACAGCCTCACCGTTAACAAAAAAGGCGGCTCGGCCGCCTTCGGTCGCCGGCATCGATGTCACCAAACCTATGCCGTAAGCCTCTGCAGCGCCCAGACCATCAGCGGCGAGTCCGGGAACGTGATCAGTCCTCCGGCGCCAAGCGCGATGCCATAGGGAATGCCCACTTTCTCGTCGGCAAAGTAACGCAGGAATCGGCTATGGCCGGTATAAGCGGCCAGCGGCGATTTCCGGTAGGCGAGGATTGCGATGGTCAGCAGGCCCCCGATGAAAGCCGACGTCACCAGATAGCCGATCAAGTTGATATTGAGGCCCATCCATAGAGCGGTCGCGGCCAGAAGCTTGGCGTCGCCGCCGCCCATGCCGCCGAGCGCAAAGAGGCCGAATGTCGTGGCAAGCACGAGAGCGCAGGCGGCGAAGTGCCAGCCATAGGTCGCCCAGTCCATCCCGGTGAGCGGCGCGACAAGCGCGAACGTCGCCACCAACAGGACGGGAACGCGGTTGGCGATGGTCATCGACAACGTGTCGGAGATGCCAGCAAACAGCATGCAGAATGGGAAGACGACGAAGATAACGGCTTCAAGCATTGAAGCGGCACCCGTGGAAGCTCGGTTTGGACCTTAAGCACATCCCGTTAACAATCGATGAGACGGGACACTCCTGATGCGCGCCGCAACGAAGTGGGTCCGGGCGATGTGCGTCAAGCGTTTGGCGGATGCATGGCATCGCACCGAAGATTGCCGTTCGCATCCGAACGACAGTATTGGTTGCTATCATGAAAAAGGGCCGCGAAACGGCGGCCCTTCCACTAGACGAGAATATTTCCGTTTATCACGGAGCGGTGCCGGTGTTGACCGCGCCTGCAATGGCGGTGAACTTGGCGTTCAGCGCGCCGCCGAGCTGCGAAGCGCCGACCATGATGGCAAGCGCGATGAGGGCGGCGATCAGACCGTATTCGATGGCGGTCGCGCCGGATTCGTCCTTCACGAAGCGTGCAATGAGATTAGACATTCGAGAGCTCCTACTCCACGTGTTACAGCACTTCCGTCAACTTCTCTTGCGGTTGATCGGATGCTGCAAATCTAGGGAGAAGCCGTTTCGATCGGCTTAATAAACAGCCTTACCGATTCCTTTCCAGGGGCGAACGCGCTGCGTGGTTAACCGCGACCTAAACGCCATCAGCCAACGTGCGCCCTCCGCAAAACAGCGGAAACCAGCGGCTCCCGCAACCTTGCTAAAACAGCAGCCACAATGGATGTGTGAGGGCTGGGCAAGCCGATCCGCCATCGCGACCCGGCATGGTTTAACCGTTGGTTCACCAATCTCGTTCATGTTCCGTTGAAGAATCTGCCCGCCGGGAGCGCTTCAATGACCCTGTCCAAATCGCTGTTTCCAGTCGCCGCGCTGCTGGCGGCTGCCGCCTCGGTCCTCCCGGCCAGGGCCGGCGCGGGTGTCGAAGTGACCATGAACCAGGCAAAGATCGTCAAATTGTCCCGCGCGGCCGACACGGTCGTCATCGGCAACCCGGCCATCGCCGATGCCTCGGTGCAGGACGCCTCGACCATCGTTCTTACCGGCAAAGGTTTTGGCGTCACCAATCTGGTCGTGCTCGACTCGGACGGCAGCCCGATCATCGACGAACAGGTGACCGTCGTGCGACAGGCCGCTTCCTCGGTACGCATTTACAGGCGTGCCGAAGTCCAGACCATGTCTTGCACGCCCTATTGCGAGAGCGCCTACAAGACCGAGGCCGAGAAGGCTTCCGAGACCGAAATGAGCGCCACGCACTAAGCCCGAAGAGAGCGTTGGAGCGGGCGTTAAGGACAGCTTAAAGCCTGCCCGGCGAATTTAACGATCATCCAAACCGGAGCTCAATGGGTTTTCGCTACCTTGCCGCCGGTACCGCAAGGGGATCGGCAGGAACACAAATGAGCAGAGATGCCACATCCGGCAACGGCATGGACAGCACGTCGCGCGCCAAATTCCCCGGCTTCTTCAGCGACAGACGCGGCAGCACGGCGATGGAATTTGCGATGCTTGCCATCCCGTTCGCGCTTCTCGTCTTCGCTATCCTCGAGAGCTGCATCTCCTTCGCCGGTCAGGAGGTGATGGCCAACATCACCGATGATGTCGCCCGCCAGTTGCGGACCGGGCAGCTGCAGAAGTCGAACGTCACCGAATCCTCGATCAAGCAGCTGATCTGCAGCAGGCTGGAGATCATGGTGGCCAAGGACTGCCCGGGATTGCTGGTGGACCTGCGTGAATATCCGAGCTTCGCCGACGCCGCCACGGCGAGCTTCAAGATCGTCAACGGAGATATCGTGCTGACGCAAGGCACCAACTCGATGAGCTTCACGGTCTCGCCGGGGTTGGCCGAGTCCATCAACATGTTGCGGGTGTTCTACAAATGGCCGGTGATGACCGATTTCCTGGCCAAGTCGATGGCCAATCTGAAGGATGGCAACACGCTGCATTTCGCATCGGTGACCTGGCAGAACGAACCATTCAACGACAATTGAGACTGCTCGACGGCCAAGACCGTCGGAGTGGAGGCGAATATGCATAGTGCGGGGGCACTGCGGCGGGTTTCGGCGAAGGTGGAGCGGTTTTGTCGCGACCGTCGCGGTGTCGCGGCAATCGAGTTCGCGTTCATCGTGCCGGTGCTGCTCATCATGTATTTCATCACGATGGAGGCCTCTCAGGCCATCGAGACCAGCAAGAAAGTCAGCCGCATCGGCAGCATGGTGGCGGACCTCGTGACGCAGCAGCAGACGGTCGTGAAGGCCGACCTCGATGCGATGATGCAGATCGGCACTTCGACGCTGCAGCCTTACAACCGCTCACTGCCGACCATCATCATCACAGGCATACAGATCACGGACGAGGCGTCGCCGAAGGTGCAGGTTGCGTGGTCGCGCAAGCTTGTCGGCACCACCTACAGCGCCGATGCGGCAAAGGGCTCCATCACCACGGTTCCCTCGACGCTGAATATCCGCAACACTTTCCTTGTGCGGGTGGAAAGCGACCTCGGCTACAAACCGATCATAACCTGGTCCGCCAGCAATTCGCAGACGCTCGGGCTGACCTCGGCCTTCAACAACATCTCGATGAGCGAGACCTATTACCTGCGGCCTCGCCGGAGTCCGACAATCCCCTGCAGCGACTGCTGACAGGCTATTCCTGTCCTGCCGTTTCCCGGCGCACGATCGCCACGGCCATCGCATAATCCTTCTGTGAGACCGGCGAAAAGCCGCCGGTATGCGCCCTCTCGAGGAGGTCGTACACATCGGGCGTCTGCGACTGGAGATTGGTCAGGAAGACAGTCAGCCGGCGCTTTGCCTCGGGATCGAGATCGCTGCGGACTGCATGCGGCCCGTAGCGCAACAGGTCGGAGGTCCATAGCACCCTAAGCGACGCCCCGGGGATGCCGGCAGCCTCCAGCCGCGCGACCGTGCCCCCGGAGTGGGCGGATTGGCCGTCGGCGTCGGCCGGCTCCCATCCGAACAGGCCATCCGCATCGCCGCCGCTCAACATCGTCTCGGCGGCCGTGGCCGACGCGGCACGTGCCAGGAACGGCGAATCCTGCGCAATCTTGACCCCTGCGGCGGAAAGGGCCGCCAGCGGCAACAGCGCGCCTCCGGCATAATCGGCCGGCGCAATCGCGACCCGATGCGAAGCCATGGCGGCAAGATCCTGAAGCCTGCCGTCACGCGTCACCAGGACGGAGCGGATGCCGACGGCGCCATCGGCGTCGACCGGTGCCACCAGCGGTTCGACACAGCCGCAGCGCTCCGAGGCTGTGGCATAGGCAAGTGCCGAATAGACCGCGTATTGCACGCGCCCGCTCGCTTGCGCCTCGATCAGCGCCGCATAGTCACGCGCAATGACGAACTCGACCTTCATGCCGAGCGCATTGGCATAGGTTTCCGACAGGCGCGCAAGCCCGGGGACGGTGTTGCCGCCGTCCGGTTCGGCAACGATGCCGATGCGGAACGTGCCGATGTCGTCACGCCAGTCGGCGTGTGCCGGCCATGCGGCGACGCCGCAGGCCAAGAGAGCGGCCGCGCACATTTTCAGCGACTGCCTTGCCGCGGTTTTGCCGCCCATCGCCATGCCTGCTTTGCTCCCGCCCTATCCGCGCCATCGTCGCAACTATCGCGCGAAGCGGTTGCGGTTTGGTTTCCGATTTGCCAACGCCGCCGGGGAACCTTATGTCTGGCGACCAGGACTGACAATAAAGATACCCATGGCGCGCGCGTTCCTGTTCGTTCTCGATTCTTTCGGCATCGGTGGCGCGGCCGACGCCGAACGCTATGGCGATGCCGGCGCCGACACGTTCGGGCACATCTTCAAGGCTTGCGCCGAAGACCGCGCCGATCGGGAGGGTCTGCGCAAGGGACCGCTCGCCGTGCCCAACATGATGTCGCTCGGGATTGCCCGCGCGGCACGGGCGGCAAGCGGGTTGCAGGTCGACTCCGCCGCGCCGTTGATCGCCTCGGCCTTCCATGGCGCCGCCCAGGAGGTGTCGAGCGGCAAGGACACGCCGTCCGGCCATTGGGAGATCGCAGGCCTGCCCGTACGCTTCGACTGGGGTTACTTTCCCGACACCGTACCGGCCTTCCCGCCCGAGCTGACCGAGGCGATCATCCGCGAAGGCAAGGTGCCGGGCATCCTCGGCAATTGCCATGCGCCCGGAACCGAGATCATCGAGCGCTTCGGCGAGGAGCATATCCGGACCGGCAGCCCGATCTGCTACACGTCGGTGGACTCCGTATTGCAGATCGCTGCGCATGAAACGCATTTCGGTCTGGAGCGGCTCTATGACCTTTGCCTCACGGTGCGCCGGCTCGTCGATCCGCTCAAGATCGGGCGCGTGATCGCGCGGCCATTCGTGGGCGAGAGGTCTGCTACGTTCCAGCGCACCCACAATCGCCGCGACTATGCGGTGCCGCCGCCTGAACCTACCTTGCTCGACCGGCTGACGGAGCGCGGCAGCAACGTCATCGCGGTTGGCAAGATCGGCGACATCTTTGCCCATCGCGGGATCTCGCAGGTGCGCAAGGCCGGCGGCAACATGGCGATGTTCGACAAGGCGCTCGGCGCCATGGACGATGCCGGCGAAGGCGACCTGGTCTTCGCCAATTTCGTCGACTTCGACACCGAGTTCGGCCATCGGCGCGATGTCGCCGGCTATGCGGCCGCGCTCGAAGCCTTCGACCGCCGGCTGCCCGAGGCGGTGTCGCGCACCGGGCCGGGCGATCTTCTCATCCTCACAGCCGATCACGGCAACGACCCGACCTGGCGCGGTACCGACCACACGCGTGAGCGCGTTCCGGTGATCGGCATCGGGCCGGGGCTGAAGGGCGGCGACATCGGGCTGAGGCCGACCTTCGCCGACATCGGCGAAACCGTCGCTGACCA
The DNA here is from genome assembly GCF_029625685.1 of Mesorhizobium sp. WSM4976. Lineage (NCBI taxonomy): Bacteria > Pseudomonadati > Pseudomonadota > Alphaproteobacteria > Hyphomicrobiales > Phyllobacteriaceae > Mesorhizobium > Mesorhizobium sp. WSM4976. The sequence continues at coordinate 51,634 of NZ_JARTVT010000001.1, read as the reverse complement.
CCTTGGCCTGGCAGCCGGCCGCCACGGAACGTCCTTCCTCGCAACGATAGGCGGCCATGCCTGAACTGCCTGAAGTCGAAACCGTCCGGCGCGGACTGCAGCCGGTGCTGGAGGGGGCGCGACTGGTCAAGGTCGAAGCGCGCAGGCCCGACCTTCGCTTTCCTTTTCCCGACTGCTTTTCGGAGCGGCTTACCGGCAAGATCGTGACGGCGCTTGGCAGGCGCGCCAAATACCTGACGATGCATGTCGAAGACGGCCCGGTGCTGATCTGCCACCTCGGCATGTCGGGGTCGTTCCGGGTCGAAACCGCCGGGAGCAGCGACATCCCCGGCTCCTTCCATCACGAGCGCTCGAAGAGCGCCGCGCACGACCATGTCGTGTTCGACGTCATCTTGCCAAAGGGCGGGCGGTCCAGCGTCATCTTCAACGACCCGCGCCGCTTCGGCTTCATGCTGTTCGCGGAAGGCGCGCCGGACACGCATCCGATGCTTGCCGGACTGGGCGTCGAGCCGACCGGCAACGCGCTCGACGGTCCCCTGCTCGCTTCGCTCTTGAAGGATCGCAGATCGCCGCTCAAGGCGGCGCTGCTCGATCAGCGGCTGATCGCCGGGCTTGGCAATATATACGTGGCGGAGGCCTTGTGGCGCGCCGGCCTCTCGCCGCTCCGCGAAGCTGGCACCATTGCCGGGCCCGCCAAGAAGGCGAAAGAGCAAAGCGGGCGCCTCGCGGAGGCGATCCGCTCGGTGATTGCCGATGCCATCGCCGCCGGGGGTTCCTCGCTTCGCGACTATGTCAAGGCCGACGGATCGCTTGGCTATTTCCAGCATTCCTTCGCGGTCTATGGTCGAGAGGGGGAGCCATGCCCGAAGCCGGGCTGCCGCGGCCACATCGAACGCATCGTGCAAAGCGGCCGCTCGACCTTCTATTGCCCGACCTGTCAGCGGTAAGCTAGGAACGATATCGATCGTCCCACTGCCGCGGAGGAAGCGAACCATGACGTACGAAACCATTCTCGTGGAAACACGCGGCAAGGTCGGGCTGATCACGTTGAACCGGCCCAAGGCGCTCAATGCGCTGAATTCGCAGGTCCTGGCGGAGGTGGTTGCGGCGGCGGGCGCGTTCAACGCCGATGCGGGGATCGGTGCGATGGTGCTCACCGGCTCGGAAAAGGCATTCGCCGCCGGCGCCGACATCAAGGAAATGCAGGCGATGTCCTTCGCGGATGCCTACACGCAGGATTTCTTCGTCGGCTGGGAGGAATTCACGCGAACGCGCAAGCCCATCGTCGCGGCGGTCGCGGGCTATGCGCTCGGCGGCGGTTGCGAGCTGGCCATGATGTGCGACTTCATCATCGCCGGCGACAACGCCAAATTCGGCCAGCCCGAAATCACGCTCGGCGTCATGCCGGGCATGGGCGGCTCGCAGCGGCTGACCCGATTCGTCGGCAAGTCCAAGGCGATGGACATGTGCCTGACCGGCCGCATGATGGACTCGGCCGAGGCCGAGCGCTGCGGGCTGGTGTCGCGGGTGGTCCCGGTCGCCGAGCTGCTCGACGAGGCGCTGAAGGCGGCGGCGAAGATCGCCGAATTCTCACTGCCGTCGGTCATGATGACCAAGGAATCCGTCAACCGAGCCTACGAAACGACACTGACCGAAGGGCTGCGCTTCGAGCGCCGGCTGTTCCATTCGCTGTTTGCACTCGACGACCAGAAAGAAGGCATGGCCGCCTTCGTCGAAAAGCGGAAGCCCAACTTCACGAACCGCTAAGCGCGTCGGCCAGTGGCCGCGATTTTGCGGGACGCGACATCGAGCCCCAAAAAGACCGCGAAGCGGCGTTGACGAGCCGGAAAAGCTGAACTATAAGCCGCACCAACCGAGGCGGCCCGTGGCTGCCCGTTTGTTTTTTGCGCCCTGCGACATCGCTGGCGTTTACCAGATCAGAAGAGAGGCATCATGGCCAATACTTCCTCGGCCAAAAAGGCTACGCGCAAGATCGCCCGCCGCGCTGCGGTCAACAAGAACCGCCGCTCGCGAGTCCGCAGCTATGTCCGCAAGGTCGAAGAGGCGCTGGCCGCCGGCGACAAGGCCGCTGCGGTGGAAGCCTTCAAGGCTGCGGAACCGGAATTGATGCGCGCCGCCACCAAGGGCGTCGTCCACAAGAACACGGCCTCCCGCAAGGTTTCGCGACTCGCCCAGCGGGTCAAGACGCTGTCGGCCTGACCGACTACCTCTTTCACTCCATCGATACTGAACCCGGTCGTACAGGCCGGGTTTTTTCGTTTGCCGGCAAGTACTTAAAAAGTTTGCCCGCAAGCTGCACTTTGTGAGGCGATTCCAACGCCGGTAATGTTTTGCCGGCATATACAGCGCCGCTTATATCTGCGCGCCTCCGCCGCGACAGCTGCCCAGATTCCCCTGTCAGAAATTCCGGCTTTTTTTCAAAGGTTTACAGGCGGTCATCCACAGCTTGTTCAATGCACGGTCGGACGCCGGGGGAGAAGTAGCTGTCAAGAGAATTATTTCAGAATATTTCGTTTCAGGCGGTCTTTTTCATATTCGCCGGAAAAGGGTTTGAATCACAATGGCTTTGTCAAAAGGTGCCGTGGCGGCACCCGATTTCAAGCCCCTTCCGGTAGCCAGATTCGTTAAAAAACCGTTAGATGTGGCCTTGCCCTATCCACAGCGATTTCGGTAATGTCCATCCATCGAAGGGACGGGCTCTAGCCCCTGACCCAGCCTGAATCGGCCAGCACAAAATGGCAGAATTCATGACGTGGAGCAATTCCGCGCGTGGCTTGGTTTGTCTCTTCGGTGCGGTAGGGGACTGGCGTAATTGTACATGGCGGTCGATGTCTCGCCGGCGTTTTCGCCGGAGGGTAGCGTTTTGCCTTGTCTTTGTCGGAAGCCGGCGTGCGGAGCCGGCGGCTGGTCCCTTGCGCGAGTTGCGATGACCGTTTGCCGGCGGCGGCAGCGGCAGCGCGGCGAATGAGGTCGCCGGACCAAGGATGCAGGAGGCGCATCCCCGGCGGAAAAAGGGTACGAGAAGACAAGGAACTTTGATCATGCAAGGCGGCATCGAGAGGGAGATTGCGGGCGAACTCCCATTTTCAGCAACTTTTGTCGGGGGGGACGACGTGGCGGCATCCAGCGACGCGGAGCAGAAGTTCGAGCGGGTCAAGGCCCAGCTGAAGGCGCGTCTCGGGGCCGAGGTCTATTCGAGCTGGTTTGGTCGCATGAAGGTCGCCGAGACCTCCCGCGGCATTGTCCGCATCTCGGTGCCGACCGCCTTCCTGCGGTCATGGATCAACGGCCACTATCTCGAGCTTATCGCGGAGCTGTGGCGGCATGAGGATCCCGACGTGCTCAAGATCGAGATCGTCGTGCGCACCGCGACGCGCCAGGGGCGCAACCATGTCGAGCCGGAAATCGCGCCGGCCCGCAAGATGACAAGGCAGACGCACACCGCGCTCGCCAACGGCACCGCGAGCGCCGGACGCGTGGAACAACGGGCGCCGGCGCCCCGCCAGGGTCCGTCCGCGGAACCGGAGTTCCGCCACAATGTTCTTGGGTCGCCGCTTGACCCGCGCTACACATTCGCCTCGTTCATCGAGGGGCCGTCCAACAGGGTGGCCTTCGCGGCGGCGAGAGCCGTGGCTGAATCGCAGTCCAGCGCGGTGCGTTTCAACCCGCTTTTCCTGCATGCCACCGTCGGGCTCGGCAAAACGCATCTCTTGCAGGCGATCGCGGCGGAATCGCTGCGGCACAACCCGAAGTCGCGCGTCGTCTATCTGACGGCGGAGTATTTCATGTGGCGCTTTGCCACCGCGATCCGCGACAACAATGCGCTGACGCTGAAAGAGCAGCTGCGCGACATCGATCTCCTGATCATCGACGACATGCAGTTCCTGCAGGGCAAGTCGATCCAGCACGAATTCTGCCACCTCATCAACATGCTGCTCGACAGCGCCAAGCAGGTGGTGGTGGCGGCCGACCGGCCGCCGTCGGAGCTGGAATCGCTGGAGCCGCGCGTGCGTTCGCGCCTCAATGGCGGCGTGGCGCTGGAAATGTCGGCGCCGGATTTCGCCATGCGGCTGGGCATGCTGAAGCTGCGCCGCGCAACCGCCAAGAGCGATGACACCTCGCTCGACATCTCGGACGAAATCCTGGAGCATGTCGCGCGTACCGTTACCGGCAGCGGGCGCGAGCTTGAAGGCGCCTTCAACCAGCTTCTGTTTCGCCAATCCTTCGAGCCGCAGATCACGATCGACCGCATCGACGAGATCCTCGGCCACATCTACCGCTCGGGCGAGCCGAAGCGGGTGCGCATCGAGGACATCCAGCGCATCGTGGCGCGCCATTACAACGTGTCGAAGACGGAGCTTCTGTCCAACCGGCGCACGCGCACCATCGTCAAGCCGCGGCAGGTGGCCATGTATCTGTCGAAAGTGATGACGCCCCGCTCGTTGCCGGAGATCGGGCGGCGTTTCGGCGGCCGCGACCATACGACCGTGCTGCATGCCGTGCGCAAGATCGAAGACCTTTCAGGCGGCGACAACACGCTGGCGCAAGAGCTCGAACTGCTCAGAAGGCTGATCAACGACCAGGCCTGAGGCAATGCGAAAATGGCCGGCGATCCGCTTCGCCGGCTTTATCCCCAGAAAGCCCGCGCAACCGGCCGGAACCGGTGCCGCGGGCTTGCGTTCGCAGGCTTTTTACTATCAGCTTACAGAGATTCTGGAAGCCTTTCAGGGCTTTCGCGGGATGCCGCCTGACGGTGACCCGTTCATTCGTTGAAGCGAGCCTGTTCGTCATGCGTGTTATCCTGGAACGGTCAAATCTCCTGAAGTCCCTCAACCACGTCCACCGCGTGGTCGAGCGGCGCAACACCATCCCGATCCTCTCCAACGTGCTGCTCAGCGCCGAGGGCGCGAGCCTCGAGATGAAGGCGACCGACCTCGACCTCGAAGTGACGGAGGCGACACCCGCCAAGGTCGAGCGCGGCGGCGCGACGACGGTGCCGGCGCATCTGCTCTACGACATCGTGCGCAAGCTTTCCGATGGCGCAGAGGTGATGCTGAAGACGGACGAGGACGGCAACGCGATGACCGTCACCTCCGGCCGTTCGAGCTTCCGCCTCCAGTGCCTGCCGCAATCCGACTTCCCTGAGCTTTCGGCCGGCTCGTTCTCGCATATCTTCCGGCTGGAATCGGCGGCGCTGAAGGGGCTGATCGACAAGACCCAGTTCGCCATCTCGACGGAGGAAACGCGCTACTACCTCAACGGCATCTACCTGCACACCGTTGAAGTCGGCGGCAAGCTGAAGCTGCGCTCGGTCGCCACCGACGGACATCGTCTGGCACGCGCCGAAATCGACGCGCCGGCAGGTTCGGAAGGCATGCCGGGCATCATCATTCCGCGCAAGACAGTGAGCGAGTTGCAGAAGCTGGTGGACGACCCCGACGTCGCGGTGACGACTGAACTGTCCGATACCAAGATCCGCTTCACCATCGGCAGTGTGGTTTTGACCTCGAAGCTGATCGACGGCACCTTCCCCGACTATCAGCGCGTGATCCCGACCGGCAACGACAAGAAGCTGATCATCGATCGCCAGAGCTTCGCCGCCGCGGTGGACCGCGTCTCGACCATTTCGTCCGAACGCGGCCGGGCCGTCAAACTGTCGATCAATGACGGCCAGCTCACGCTCGCGGTCAACAATCCGGATTCGGGCAGCGCCACGGAGGAACTGGCGGCCGACTATTCGTCGGACCCGATCGAGATCGGCTTCAATGCCAAATACCTGCTCGACGTGGCGGCCCAGCTCACCGGTTCGGAGGCCAAGTTCATGCTGGCCGATGCCGGCTCGCCGACGCTGATCCATGACATGGCCGACGAAACCGCGCTCTACGTGCTGATGCCGATGCGGGTCTAGGTCCGGGACGGACCTGATGTGTTACCTTGACCTCAGACGCCAGACAGCTTCGGCAGCAAAGCTACATAAGTAAGTTAACGCTTACGAATTTCCGCAACTATGCGGCGCTTTCGCTCGAACTTGCCCCTGGCGCGGTGGTGCTGTCGGGCGACAATGGCGCCGGCAAAACCAATCTCCTGGAGGCGATCTCGTTCCTGACGCCGGGCCGGGGCTTGCGCCGCGCGCCCTATGCGGATGTAGCGCGCGAAGGCGGCGATGGCGGCTTCGCCTTGCATGCGCGCATCGAGGGACCGGAAGGACAGGTCGAGATCGGTACCGGCATTCCAGGTGGCGACGCCGCCGGCGAAGGCGGCAGGAAGGTCCGGATCAACGGCGCGCCGGCGCGATCGGCCGAGGACATGCTGGAATGGCTGCGGGTCATCTGGCTGACACCGGCGATGGACGGGTTGTTTCCCGGGCCGGCGGCGGACCGCCGCCGCTTCCTCGACCGGCTGGTGCTGGCGATCGACCCCGGCCATGGCCAGCGCGCGCTCGACTATGAGAAAGCCATGCGCGGCCGTAACCGCTTGCTTACAGAAGGATCCCGCGACGGCGCCTGGTTCGACGCGATCGAGACGCAGATGGCCGAAACCGGCGTGGCGATCGCCGCGGCGCGAGCCGAACTGGTGCGGCTGCTTGCCGCTATGATCGACAAATTGCCCGGTAGCGGACCGTTTCCGCAGGCCGATATCAGCCTTGCCGGCGATCTTGAAAGCGCGCTCGGCGATGCACCGGCGGTCGACGTCGAGGAAGGCTATCGTGCCGCTCTTGCCAATGGTCGTGAGCGTGACCGTGCCGCCGGGCGTACGCTGGACGGCCCGCACCGCTCCGATCTCGTGGTGCGGCACCGGCCGAAGTCGATGCCGGCGGAGCTGTGCTCGACCGGCGAGCAGAAGGCGCTGCTGGTCGGCATCGTGCTGTCGCATGCCAGATTGACCGGCGAGATGTCGGGCCTGACACCGATCCTGCTGCTGGACGAGATCGCCGCGCATCTCGACGCCGGCCGGCGCGCAGCGCTGTTCGCGATCCTCGAGGAGCTCAACTGCCAGGCCTTCATGACAGGCACGGATGCCGCCCTGTTCTCAAGCCTTGCCGGCCGGGCGCAATTCCTAACGGTCGATCATGGCAGCGTCGAGCCGACCAACTAGCCCGTGAAGCTATTACGGCACTGCGCCACAAGGCTTTGCCTTGCCTCATGCCAAACTTTTGCTTCGTGTGTGGACCACAAGGCTTTGCCTTGCGCTTGCTGACAAGGCTCTACGCCAGCGATAAGCTCCGGCCATGACCGATACCGCCCTCACCGACGAAGAGCTCGAACGCTATGCCCGCCACATCGTGCTGCCCGAGATCGGCGGACCGGGCCAGCAGAGGCTGAAGCGGGCGCGGGTGCTGGTGATCGGCGCCGGCGGGCTCGGCGCGCCGGTGCTCGAATATCTTGCCGCGGCCGGCGTCGGCACGCTCGGCATCGTCGATGACGACACGGTTTCCCTGTCCAACCTGCAGCGGCAGGTGATCCATGGCAGCGACACGATCGGCTTGGCCAAGACCGACAGCGCCGCAGCAGCGATCATGCGCATCAACCCCAACGTCAGGGTCGAAGCGCACAGCCTGAGGCTGACGGACGAGAACGCCCCTGCCCTCGTCGGCCGCTACGATGTCGTTGTCGACGGTTCCGACAATTTCGAGACGCGCTACGCCGCCGCCGATGCCTGCGAAAGCGAGAAGAAGCCCCTCGTCACCGCCGCCGTCGGCCGCTTCGACGGCTCGGTCACTGTGCTGAAACCGTTCGAGTCAGGCGCCGACGGCAAGCGCAACCCGAGCTATCGCGACCTGTTCCCGGAAGCGCCGCCCGAAGGGCTGGTGCCGTCCTGCGCCGTTGCCGGCATCGTCGGCGCGCTGACGGGCGTCATCGGCGCGCTGGAGGCGATGGAGGCGATCAAGCTGATCACGGGCATAGGCGAGCCGCTCATCGGCCGGCTGCTGCTCTATGACGGGCTCACGGCCCGCTTCGACACCATCCGCTACAAGGCCGTCTGAGCGCATGGACCAGACCGTCGGCATCTCCATAATCGGCCTTCCCGCGGATTTCGACCAATGGGGCGACTTGCTCGCGCTGATCCGCCGCGCCTTTGCCTATATGGACTGCGTCATCGACCCGCCATCCTCAGCGCATCTGTTGACCGCCGACAGCCTTGCCGAGAAGGCGAAAAAGGAGACAGGGTTTCTGGCCGTCGAGAGCGGCCGCATCGTCGGCTGCGTCTTCGCGCTGGAGCGGGCGCGGGATGTCTATGTCGGCAAGCTCGCGGTCGAGCCGGAGTTCCAGGGTCAAGGCGTCGGAGCCCGGCTGATGCAGGCGGTGGAGGATCTTGCCCGCGAACGGGGCAAGGATGCGATCGAGCTCCAGGCCCGTATCGAGCTGACCGCAAACCACGCGGCCTTCGCCCGGCTCGGCTTTCGCGAGAGCGAACGCACGGCGCACGCGGGCTATGACAGGCCGACCTCCATCACCATGCGCAAGGTGCTGTCTTGAGCCTTTCGCTCAGCCCGGAAGAACAGGCGATCGCCGCCCGCCAGGACGGCGCCGGCATGGCGATGCGCATCGTCGCCCAAAGCGCCAGGCTGCTCGGCGCGCCGCGGCTCATCCCGATCGCGTCCGCGCATATCGACGGGGCGCTCTATCACGGCGATTCCGGCACGCTGTTTGCCGAGAAACTAGTCGAAGGCGGCGCGAAAGTCGCGGTGCGCTCAACGCTCAATGTCGGAGCGCTGGATCTGATGGGCTGCTCGCGCATCCGCTTGGAAGAGCCGCAGCGCGGCATGGCGCGGCGAATGATGGAAGCCTATCGCAAGCTCGGCTGCGAGCAGAGCTGGACCTGCGCGCCCTATCAGGCCGGACACAGGCCGGCACTCGGCAGCGATGTGGCCTGGGGCGAGTCCAACGCGGTCGTCTTCTGCAACTCTGTGCTGGGCGGGCGCACCAATCGCTATGGCGATTTTCTCGATATTGCCTGCGCCATCACCGGCCGCGCGCCGGACTACGGCCTGCACCGGCCCGATAACCGCCGGGCGCGGCTTGTGTTCGATGTCTCGGGCTTGTCGCCTTCCTTCCTTGCCTCCGAGATCGCCTGGCCTGTTCTGGGTAGCCTCTATGGCCGTCAGGTCGGCAACGCGATCGGCGTCGTCACTGGCGTAGCCGGTCATCCCGGCGAGGACGCGCTGAAAGCCTTCGGCGCTGCGGCCGCATCGTCCGGTGCGGTCGGCCTGTTCCACATCGCCGGTGTGACGCCCGAGGCTCCCGACGTCGCAACCATTCTGGCTGGACCGGAACCGGAAGCGGTGATCCGCGTGACGCCTGAGATGGTTGCCAAAGCCCGCGCGGGCTTGTCGACCGCGGCGGCGGTCAAGACGATCGATGCGGTGGCGATCGGCAGCCCGCATCTATCGAACGCCGAGTTCGACAGTCTGGAGCGGTTCATAGCCGGACGGCGGCTTGCCGTGCCGATCTATGCCTGCACCGGCCGCCACGCGCTCGCTCTGCTGGAGCAGGATGGCCGGCGAAAGAAGCTCGAGGCGAGCGGCGTGGTCATCGTTGCCGATACCTGCGTGGTGGTGACCCCGATCATGCCGGAACTCGGCAATGGCGTGCTGATGACCAATTCGGGCAAGTTCGCGCACTACGCCCCGGGCAACACCGGCTATGCGGTGCTCTACGCATCGCTCGCCGACTGCGTCGAAAGCGCGGTCCTCGGCAGGCCGGTCTTCACGGATGTCGCCGCATGAGCGCCGCCGCCGAGATCCTGGTGCCGGGCAAGGCGGGTGAAGGCGAGGCGCTGGTGCTGACGGCGCCGATCAGCTTCTGGGGCGGCGTCGATCCGAGGACCGGCCGCATCGCCGATGTCCGTCACCCGCAACATGGCGAAGTCATTGCCGGTCGGGTGCTGTTCCTGCCCGGCACGATCGGCTCGTCATCGGCTTCGGCGGTTCTGATGGAACTCGTCCATAACGGCCGCGCGCCGGCAGCCCTGGTGCTGCACGAGCCGGACGCCATCCTGCTGCTTGGCCTGATCGTCGCCCGGGAAATGGGCTGGGAAACGCCGATCGCGGTGCGGCTTAGCCGCGGCGCGTTCGACGCCTACCGCGGGGGCGCGGTAAGCGTCGGCGCGGACGGCGCGGTTACCGTGGCCCTTTAGGCCTTCAGGCCCTCAGCGGCAGAACACGGTCCGGTGGGCGGTGGCCGTCGAAGAAGGCGCGGATGTTGATGATCACCTTCTCGCCCATGTCGATGCGGCCTTCGAGCGTGGCCGATCCCATATGTGGCAACAGCACCACCTTGCCCTTGGAGGCAAGCTTCAGGAGCTTGGTGTTCAGCGCCGGCTCGTGCTCATAGACATCGAGGCCGGCGCCGGCGATCTTGCCGTCATGGATCAGCTTGATCAGTGCTTCCTCGTCGATGATGTCGCCGCGCGCCGTGTTGACGAGGTAAGCCGAAGGCTGCATCAGCGCCAGCCGACGGCCGGACAAAAGGTGGAACGTCGCCGGCGTCGAAGGACAATTGACCGAGATGATGTCCATGCGGGCCAGCATCTGGTCGAGGCTTTCCCAGTAAGTTGCCTCCAGCTCCTCCTCCACCGCCGGCAGGACGCGGTGCCGATTGTGGTAATGGATCGACAGGCCGAAAGCCTTGGCCCGCCTGGCGACGGCCGTGCCGATGCGGCCCATGCCGACGATGCCGAGCCGTTTGCCCCAGATGCGCCGGCCGAGCATCCAGGTCGGCGACCAGCCGGCCCATTTCTTCTCGCCCGTCAGCACATTGGCGCCTTCGGCCAGCCGCCGGGGGACGGCGAGCATCAGCGCCATGGTCATGTCGGCGGTGTCTTCGGTCAGTACGTTCGGCGTGTTGGTGACAGTGATGCCTTTCTTGGCGGCCGCCGCGACGTCGATCTTGTCGACGCCGTTGCCGAAATTGGCGATCAGCTTCAGGTTTTCACCGGCCTGGGCGATCAGCGCGGCGTCGATGTGATCGGTGATGGTGGGAACTAGCACGTCGGCTTCCTTGACCGCCGCCACCAGCTCCGGCTGGGTCATCGGCCGGTCCTCGACATTCAGCCTTGCGTCGAACAGCTCGCGCATGCGGGTCTCGACAGGGTCGGGCAGCTTGCGCGTGATGACGACGAGGGGCCGTTTTTTGCCTGCCATTTTATCCCCGAAGCTTCCTAGATCAGAATGACGTTTCGCTGAATCGTCGTCCTGATTCTACTCTTTTTTGGAGCATGATCTTTTCCGAAAACCAGTTCCCACTTTTCAGGATCATGCTCTCGAAACCGATCTCGTTGAGACCTCTTTAACCAAGACCGGCGAAACTTGTAGCCAGTCGCGGCATCAGCCCACTCTGTAACAAGCGGTGCCGCCGAAGACAAAGAAAAAGGGGCGCTCATCCGACGGACCGGCGCCGAAAGGAACGAAAGTGTCTGGTTTCGCGTCGCTTCGCCTGGCCTTCAGCGCAGCCATCCTTGGCGCCCTGCTTTGCGCGCCGCAGGCCTTCGCGCAAAGCGCGGCCGCGCCGGCGCAAACCATAACGCTTGGTCCGAGCGGCCTGCCGCTGCCGCGCTTCGTCAGCCTGAAACCGGCCCGCGTGAATTCGCGCGTCGGCCCAGGCGCCAATTATTCCGTCAACTGGATGTATCTGAAGGCTGGCCTGCCGATGGAAGTGATCCAGGAATTCGACACCTGGCGCCGCGTGCGCGATGCCGATGGTTCGGAGGGCTGGATCAACCAGTCGCTGCTCTCCGGCCGTCGCACCGCCATAGTCGCGCCTTGGCAGCGCGGCAAGGGCGGGCAGGTCAACCTGCTCGACGAGCCCGACAAGGATGCCGGCGTCATCGCCATCATCGAGCCGGGCGTGATCGGCTCGATCAAGAAATGCGACGGCCAATGGTGCGAGATGACCTTTGACGGCCACACCGGCTGGATGGCCCAGTCGCAGGTGTGGGGTGCCTACCCGGGCGAGAAGTTCAAGAACTGAGGCGTATCGATATTCAGGTGAGGTCGGCCTACGAATGACGGCTTCCTGCGCTTCCGGTCACCCCATCATTCTCGATTCGGCCTGACCCGAATGTCGATACGCCTCAGCCGGTCGCGCCGCTGCGGTCACGGCCAATGCGGCCGAGATGCGTATCCTGAAAAGCGGTGGGCAGCTTGAGGCCGTAGCCGAGGGCACGGTCGATGGCGATGTGCGCTATCCAGATAAGTGCCACCGCGGTCGTGAGCGGACCGGCGAGCAACGCGCCCGCGAGCAGAATGACGAGCGGGGCAATCAGGATATGCAAGGCATTATAGGTGACGGCGCCGAGGCGCGGCCCGGCGAGGTAGCCCAGCATCGACAGGTCCGGCGCCAGGATAAGCAGCGCAAACAGCCACCAGGAAAAGCCGGACAGCGCGTAGCAAACGATGGCCAAGGCGGCGACGGTGACCCACTCAAACCGGACGATCAGGTCGACGGGCCGCGTCGCCACGGGATCAGTCGCCGCGCTTCCGGCGAAGCCTCACGACGATGTCGACATTGGCGATCTCCATGCCCTCCGGCGGTGCCGGCAGGTTGGAGACGGTGACCGGCCCGCTTTCGATGTCGAAAATCCGGTTCTCGCCCTCGACGTAGAAGTGATGATGGTCTGAGGTGTTGGTGTCGAAATAGGTTTTCGAGCCTTCGACCGCCAGGATGCGTAGCAGGCCGGCCTCTGTGAACTGATGGAGCGCGTTATAGACCGTCGCCAATGAAACGGGCACGCCGGCGGCGATCGCCTCTTCATGCAATTCCTCGGCCGAAAGGTGGCGGTCGCCCTTGGCGAAAAGCAGATCGGCCAGCGCGATGCGCTGGCGCGTCGGCCTCAGGCCGGCTTCGCGAACCCGCTTGTCCACAGCGACATTGTCCTTCCGGTAGCCCAAATCCATCTTCGCGTCGAAGCTTTGTTGCCCAGCCCACCAACAGGTCCAGAATGGCAAAAAGACGTCAGAAGCCAAAACCAGACACCAATCGACATATATTCTGTAGTCCGAATGCGATCAATAGCGCGCATTGACCCGGGAAGGCGCACGGGTTAAGCGCAAACGCCGGTTTCCGGCCGCAAACAGAGTGTGTTAGGAAACCAACAAGAAGGGCGCCCTGCCGCCCGCAAAGACACGGGGACGGAAGTTTGATGGCGGATCAAAAGTCCAGCTACGATTACGAGGAACTGCTTGCCTGCGCTCGCGGCGACCTGTTCGGACCGGGCAACGCCCAGCTGCCCTACCCACCTATGCTGATGTTCGACCGCATCACTGAGATCAGCGAGACCGGCGGCGCTTTTGACAAGGGCTTCATCCGCGCCGAATTCGACATCAAGCCGGACTTGTGGTTTTTCGCCTGCCACTTCATCGGCAATCCGATCATGCCGGGCTGCCTCGGCCTCGACGCCATGTGGCAGTTGACCGGCTTTTATCTCGGCTGGCTGGGCGAACCCGGCAAGGGCATGGCGCTCTCGACCGGCGAGGTGAAGTTCAAGGGCATGGTGACGCCGTCGGTGAAGAAGGTCGAGTACGGCGTCGATTTCAAGCGTGTGATGCGCGGCCGGCTGGTGCTCGGCATCGCCGACGGCTGGCTTAAGGCGGATGGCGAACCCATATACGCCGCTACGGATCTGAAGGTCGGCTTGTCCAAGCAGTCGGCCGCCTGACCGTTTTTCGCCACGGCGCCCGCGTACCCAATGGGCGCCACGTCAGTTTATTTGCGTATGATCACAGGCGAAAACCGGCTAGGTTTTCCGCCCGGATACGCCGGAAGGAGTTGCGAATGAGACGGGTCGTAGTGACAGGGCTCGGCATTGTGTCGTCGATCGGCAACAATGCTAACGAGGTGCAGAGCTCGCTTTACGATGCCAAATCCGGCATCAGTTTTTCCAATTCCTTCGCCGAACACGGCTTCCGCTGCCAGGTCTGGGGCGCGCCGACGCTCGATCCCACGCCGATGATCGACCGCCGCGCCATGCGCTTCCTGAGCCAGGGCGCGGCCTGGAACCACGTCGCCATGGACCAGGCGATTGCCGATGCCGGGCTTGGCGAAAGCGATATCACCAATGAGCGGACGGGCATCGTGATGGGGTCCGGCGGCCCTTCGACCCGGACCATCGTCGAAGCGGCGGAAATCACGATCAAGAACAGCAGCCCCAAGCGCATCGGTCCATTCGCCGTGCCGAAGGCAATGTCCTCGACGGCGTCGGCCACCTTGGCCACATGGTTCAAGATCCACGGCGTCAACTACTCGATCTCATCGGCCTGCTCGACCTCGGCGCATTGCATCGGCAATGCCTATGAGCTGATCCAGTGGGGCAAGCAGGACGTGATGTTTGCCGGCGGCCACGAAGACCTGGACTGGACAATGTCGGACCTGTTCGACGCCATGGGCGCCATGTCGTCGAAATTTAACGACAAGGCATCGGCTGCTTCGCGCGCCTATGACGTCAACCGCGACGGTTTCGTCATCGCCGGCGGCGCCGGCGTGTTGATCTTGGAGGAGCTGGAACACGCCAGGGCGCGCGGCGCCAAGATCTATGCCGAGATCGTCGGCTATGGCGCGACGTCCGATGGCTACGACATGGTCGCTCCTTCGGGGGAAGGCGCCATCCGCTGCATGCGGCAGGCGCTTGCCACCGTCTCGACCCCTGTCGACTACATCAACACCCATGGCACCTCGACGCCGGTCGGCGATTCCAGGGAAATGGGCGCCATCCGCGAGGTGTTCGGCGACAAGATGCCCTACATCACCTCGACCAAGTCGCTTACCGGCCATTCGCTGGGCGCGGCTGGCGTGCAGGAATCGATCTATTCGATCCTGATGATGCAGGGCGGCTTCATCGGCGAGAGCGCCCATATCGAGGAGCTCGATCCGGAATTCGAGGGCATGCCGATCGTGCGCAAACGCATCGACAACGCCAAGATCGACACCGTCCTGTCCAATTCCTTCGGTTTCGGTGGCACCAACGCAACGCTGATTTTCCAGCGCTATTCCGCATAAGGATCTGCCGGACATGGAAGGGTTGATGAAGGGCAAGCGCGGGCTTGTCATGGGCGTCGCCAACGATCATTCGATCGCCTGGGGCATCGCCAAGAAATTGTCCGAGCACGGGGCGGAGCTGGCCTTCACCTACCAGGGCGACGCCTTCGGGCGGCGGGTCAAGCCGCTTGCCGAGAAGGTGGGAGCCTCCTTGATCGTGCCATGCGATGTCGAGGACAGCGCCTCGGTCACCGAGACCTTCGAAACCCTCGGCAAGGCCTGGGGCGGGCTGGATTTCGTGGTGCACGCCATCGGCTTTTCCGACAAGAACGAGTTGAAGGGCCTCTACGCGGATACCAGCCGCGAGAATTTCGTACGCACCATGGTGATCTCCTGTTATTCCTTCACCGAGGTCGCCCGCAATGCTGCCGCGCTGATGGGCAATGGCGGCTCGATGATCACGCTCACCTATGCCGGGTCGGTGCGGGTGATGCCGAACTACAATGTCATGGGCGTCGCCAAGGCCGGGCTCGAGGCCAGCGTGCGCTACCTTGCCAATGACTACGGGCCGCGCGGCATCAGGGTGAACGGCATCTCGGCCGGACCGGTGCGGACGCTGGCCGGCTCGGGCGTTTCCGACGCCCGCCATATGTTCTCCTATCAGCAGCGCAATTCGCCTCTGCGGCGCACCGTGACCCTCGACGAAGTCGGCGGCTCGGCGCTTTACCTGCTCTCCGATCTTTCGTCGGGTGTCACCGGCGAGATCCATTATGTGGATTCCGGTTATCACATCGTTTCGATGCCGTCGCTGGAGGAACTGAAGCAGAACGACGGTCCCCGCGAATAGTTTGCGGGCGCGACAGTAGCCTTCAAGTAAAATTGGATGCACCGGCGGAAACTCATTTTAAGGAGATTCCGCTATAAGGCCCCTTAATCCAGGGACCTTGCATGTCTTCAGTCAGTAACCCGAAGCGAACACCGCTGTTCCGGCTGATCACCATCGCCAGCTCCGGCATGGGCGGTTTCGTCCTCGGATTGTGGGGGCTGCGGTTCGGCTTCGGCGACGGCATGGCCGGCATGCCGGCCCAGGCGATGATAGGCGCCATCGCCGCGCTGTGCGCCCTTGCCGCCGGCGGTGCGGCGATGTCGTTCTTCGCCGGCGTCGATGAATCGGTGGCCTATGTCGTCAAGGAAACTCATTTCGACAAGCTGACCGGGCTTTTGTCGCGCCAAGCCATGGTCGGCAAGATTGCCGATGCCGCCGCCGATACGATCCGAACCGGCGAGCCGGTGTTCCTGATCGACATCGATATCGACCGCTTCAAGCAGATCAACGACGCCATCGGCTACAGCCATGGCGACGAACTTGTCTGCGCCTTCACCAGCAGGCTGAAGGGTAGCATGCCGAAGGATGCGGTGATTGGGCGCATCGGTGCCGGCGAGTTCGGCGTGCTGCTGCCGGACCGAGATATCCGTGGTTCGATCGAGCGGCTGATCGAAAAGCTCATCAACGATATGATGGAACCTTATCAGCTGCAGACCCACCTGCAGTCGGTCAGCCTGTCGGTAGGCATCGTGGCGATGCCGAAGGACGGCGTCGACCCGGTCCTGGTCTTGCGCCGTTCGAATCTTGCGTTGCAGAACGCGCGGGCCAGCGGCGTCGGCAACTGGTCTGTGTTCCATGCGGACATGGGCCGCGTGGCCGACTATCGGCAATGGATCGAGTCGGAGCTGAAGACCGCGTTCGACCGCGGTGACTTCAGTCTTCACTACCAGCCGCAGCTCAATCTGCCGAGCGGCCGCGTCGTCGGCTACGAGGCGTTGATCCGCTGGAAGCATCCGGAGCGCGGCATGATCCCGCCGATGGAGTTCATTCCGATCGCCGAGGAAACCGGCATGATCAACCCGATCGGCGAATGGGTGCTGCGCAAGGCCTGCAGCGACGCCGCGCACCTGCCGCAGGACTGTTTCGTCGCCGTCAACATCTCGCCGGTCCAGTTCATGACCAGGGATTTCGTCGGCATCGTTCGCGAGGTGATGGAATCGACCGGCATCAATCCGTCGCGGCTGGAGCTCGAGGTCACCGAGACGGCGATGATGCAGGATCGCGACCGCGCCGCCGCGATCCTGGAGCAGCTTGCGGAGATGGGGATCTCTGTGGCCGTAGATGATTTCGGCACCGGCTATTCCAATTTGAGCTACCTGATCGACTTCTCCTTCGGCAAGCTGAAGATCGACCGTTCCTTCGTCAGCCGCATCGATACCGACTCCAGTTCCGGCGCGATCGTCTCGACCATTGTCGGCCTGTCTCGGGCGCTGGGCGTCGGCATCATCGCCGAAGGTGTGGAGACCGAGAACCAGGCCACGCTGCTGAGGGCCGCGGGCTGCGAGGTGGTCCAGGGTTATCTGTTCGGCCGGCCGGCCCCGCTCAAGGCCGAGCTCGGCGAGGCGCGGCCTGCTTTCGGCACCCGCGAGCCCGCACGGATCGTCAGCCTGCAGTAAACCACCACGCAAACACGCTTTTCAGCGGCGCGCGGACAACACCTTGAACATGCCGTCGCGTGCGATCTCGGCATGGCTGGCAAAGGCTGCGGAGAGCACCTGTTCGTAAGGAAGCTGGCGGTTGGCGACCATGAACAGCCGGCCGCCCGGTTTCAGCGCCTTCGACGCCGCGCGGATCATGCCGGCGCCGATCTCCGGGTCGGCGGCGCGGCCGCTGTGGAAAGGGGGGTTCATGACAATTGCGTCGTAGCGCCGCTCGGCCGCCTCGGTGAGCAGATCGGTCCAGAAGAAGCGCGGCTCGACGGCGCCATGGACATTCAGCCTGGCTGCCTCCAGGGCCTCGAAATCCGCTTCGTAGAGATCGAGCGCGGTGAGGCTCTGCGAGCGCTGCAGGACCTCGGCCGCCAGATAACCCCAGCCCGCGCAGAAATCGGCGACATTGCCTGCGAGATCATAAGGCAGGCTCGCAACGAGCAGTTTCGAACCGGCATCGACCCGATCGAAGGAGAACATGCCAGGCGCGGTTTTGAAACCGCCGTCAACAACAAGGTCGGGGTTGCCGGCGCGTAGCGGCGCGGCTGCTTCCGGACCGGCCGGCCGGAACCAGAAGGCAACGCCGTGATGCTTCGGTAGGTGGCCTTCGAGCGACGCCAGCGCATTGATCCGCTTGCGCAGGCTGTCGATGCCGTCCTCCTTGCCACCCGCGACAACGATCAGCCCGCCCGGCGCGACACGCTCGAGTGCTTCGGCGATGCGCAACTCATTCTGGCCCCGATGGCGGCCCGCAAGCACCAGAGCCATGTCGTAGCCCTGGCCTTCCACGTGCGGCGTGACCGTGTAACCGGCCGCCTGCAGGGCGCGGAAATGTGGGCGGAAGCCCTGCACGAGATGCAGCGCCGCATCGAAACCTTCGGGCAAGCGGAAGCCGGGCTCGGCGCCCAGAAAAAGAACGCGGGCATCCTTTCGCGGCAGAGGCAGCGCCTCGGCCTCGAACGGGTGGAACAGCGTCTTCAGCGGCTCCGCGGCCATTCGCACAGTCCTTCAAACAAAACGGGCGCGACCTCGCGGCGCGCCCGTCTTAAACTGTTCAGCCAAACCGATCAGGCGGCGTCTTCCTCGCCTTCAGCCTTCTTCTTCTCCTGGACGATTTCCTTGCCGGTCGCCTGGTCGACGACCTTCATCGACAGGCGAACCTTGCCGCGCTCGTCGAAGCCCATCAGCTTGACCCAGACCTTGTCGCCTTCCTTGACGACATCGGAGGTCTTGGCGACGCGCTCATTGGCGAGCTGCGAGATATGGACGAGACCGTCGCGCGGGCCGAAGAAGTTGACGAAGGCGCCGAAGTCGGCGGTCTTTACGACTGTGCCTTCGTAGATCTCGCCGACTTCCGGCTCGGCGACGATAGTGTGAATCCACTTCTTCGCCGCCTCGATCTCCTTGGCGTTGGCCGAAGCGATCTTGACCGTGCCGTCGTCCTCGATGTTGATCTTGGCGCCGGTCTTCTCGACGATCTCGCGGATCACCTTGCCGCCGGAACCAATGACATCGCGGATCTTGTCGGTCGGAATGTGCATGACCTCGATGCGCGGTGCGAACTCGCCGAGCTCGGGGCGGGCGCCGGTCAGGGCATGGGCCATTTCGCCGAGGATATGCTGGCGGCCGTCCTTGGCCTGATCCAGCGCGATCTTCATGATCTCCTCGGTGATGCCCTCGATCTTGATGTCCATCTGCAGCGAGGTTACGCCATTGGCAGTGCCCGCAACCTTGAAGTCCATGTCGCCGAGATGGTCCTCGTCGCCCAGGATGTCGGAGAGCACCGCGAAGCGCTCGCCTTCCTTGATCAGGCCCATGGCGATACCGGCAACGGGTTTGGCCAGCGGCACGCCGGCATCCATCAGCGCCAGCGAGGTGCCGCAGACAGTTGCCATAGACGACGAGCCATTGGATTCGGTGATCTCCGAGACGACGCGCAGCGTGTACGGGAACTGGTCGGAGGTCGGCAGCATCGGGCGGATGGCGCGCCATGCGAGCTTGCCATGGCCGATTTCACGGCGGCCCGGCGAACCCATGCGGCCGGTCTCACCGACGGAGTAGGGAGGGAAGTTGTAGTGGAGAAGGAACTTCTCCTTGTACATGCCGGTCAGCGAGTCGACGAACTGCTCGTCCTCGCCGGTGCCGAGCGTGGCAACCACCAGGGCCTGGGTCTCGCCGCGGGTGAACAGCGCCGAACCATGGGTGCGCGGCAGGACGCCAACCTCCGAGACGATCTTGCGCACGGTCTTGAGATCGCGGCCGTCGATGCGGGAGCCGGTATCAAGGATATTCCAGCGCACGACCTTGGCTTGAAGCTCCTTGAAGACGGTGCCGATCTGCTCGGAAGTGTACTTGGCTTCCTCGCCCTCTGCCGGAGCGAAGGCAGCCTTGACCTTGGCCTTGACGGCATCGACCGCGGCATAGCGCGACTGCTTGTCGGTGATCTTGTAGGCTGCGCGAAGCTCGTCGCCGACGACCTTCAGCATCTCGCCTTCGAGCGCGGAATAGTCCGGCGCGGTGAAGTCGCGCGGCTCCTTGGCGGCGACCTCGGCCAGCTTGATGATTGCCTCGATCACCGGCTGGAAGCTCTTGTGGCCGAACATGACGGCGCCGAGCATCAGGTCCTCGGAAAGTTCCTTGGCCTCGGATTCGACCATCAGCACGGCGTCGGCGGTACCGGCGACGACGAGGTCGAGCTTGGATTCCTGCATCTCGTCGATATGCGGGTTGAGTACATATTCGCCGTTGATGTAGCCGACACGGGCGCCGCCGATCGGGCCCATGAAGGGCACGCCCGAAAGGGTGAGCGCCGCGGAGGTGGCGACGATCGACAGGATATCCGGATCGTTCTCGAGATCATGCTGGACGACGGTGACGACGATCTGGGTGTCGTTCTTGTAGCCGTCGGCGAAAAGCGGGCGGATCGGGCGGTCGATCAGGCGGGAAACCAGCGTTTCCTTCTCGCTCGGACGACCCTCGCGCTTGAAATAGCCGCCCGGGATCTTGCCGGCGGCGTAGGTCTTTTCCTGGTAGTTGACGGTGAGCGGGAAGAAATCGAGGCCGGGCTTCGGCTCCTTCATGGAGACGACGGTGGCCAGAACCACGGTCTCGCCATAGGTGGCGAGCACCGCGCCATCAGCCTGGCGGGCGATCTTGCCGGTCTCCAGAATGAGCGGGCGGCCGCCCCATTCGATTTCCACTTTGTGATGATTGAACATGTCTTGTCCTTCATATGCGGAAAGGGCCGCACCGTCCTAACGGTCGCGGGTTCTCCCTTTCCTGGCTTCCTTCGGGCAGCCACGGGCAAGACAACGGGAAGCTCGATAGATCCGGCTCAAAAGCCGAGCGAGCATCCTGCAATCCTGCCCCATGACCGTCCATGGGCGGTTCCGGATAGCCCTCTGCGGTCCGGAACCGGGTTGGCCGATTGGTCCGGCCGACCCTGCGCACGACGCCGGAAATGCTGTTTCCGGAACGCGCCACGCGCGGAGGGGAATTTCCTAATCGCAGCATCGGAGCAGCGGATTATCCGATGCGCCAATGCGCGACCGGCGGGCCCCTTTAGAGAGCCCGCCGGTCAATTCGTCAGCGACGGAGACCGAGCTTGTCGATCAGCGTCTGGTAGCGCGCGTCATCCTTACGCTTGAGATAGTCAAGCAGGCTGCGCCGCTGGGAAACCAGAGCAAGGAGGCCACGGCGGGAATGGTTATCCTTCTTGTGGTCCTTGAAGTGCTCGGTCAGGTTCTTGATGCGCTCGGAAAGAATGGCAACCTGGACTTCCGGAGATCCGGTATCGCCTTTCGCGGTCGCGAATTCGGTCATCAGTTCTTTCTTGCGCTCGGCAGTAATCGACATCGTGCTTTTCCTTATCTGTTGGAGGAAACGGGACGCCCACAGCCGGGATGTCGTCCAGCAGGGGCCAGTGCAAGCGACGCGTCAGGGCACGAAGCTGCGGCGCATATAGTGCAATTCCGGAAAAAACACCAGCCCAATTGTCAAGCCGGCTTGTCGCAGGTTCCGGCGGCGAAAACCGGAGAACTCAAAGGCTATAGCCACTTCTTCCATTTGAAGAACGCCACCAGACCGGCAGCGATCAGCGCCATGAACACCAGCGACATCGGATAGCCGTAGTAGGCTTTCAGCTCCGGCATGTTCCAAGGCGAGCTTGCCGGGTCGAAGTTCATCCCCCAGACGCCGACCAGGAAGGTCAGCGGCATGAAGATCACGGAGACGATCGTCAGATAGGAAATGACGTCGTTGGTGCGAGCCTGGGTCAGCGAGAGATGCATCTCGATCAGGCCCGTGAGCATGTCGCGCTGGTTCTCGACCAGTTCGATCAGCCGCAGAGAATGGTCGAGCGTGTCGTTGAAAAAGATCTTGGTCTCGGCCGTCACGAAGGGCACGTCGTTTCGGATCAGCGTCGCCAGCGCGTCGCGCATCGGCCACAGCACGCCCTTGAGCACGTTCGCGTCGCGCCTGAGTTCATGCAGCTGCCGCATCTGATGCTTGTGCGGCGTGTTAAGCATCTCGTCCTCAATGCCGTCAACCAATTCGCTCGCCGCCTCGATCGGCGGGAAATAGCTGTCGACGATGGCGTCGATCAGCGCATAGGCGAGATAGTCGGCGCCGCGCGAGCGCAGACGGTTCGGCAGCGCGGCCGCGATGCGCTTGCGCACCGGATCGAACGGATCACCTTCGCGTTCCTGGAATGTGACGACGAACTTGCCGCCAAAGAAAAGCGAAATCTGCTCGTAGCGGTGCGAGGCGACATCGTCGATCATGCGCATGACGACGAAGGCATGATCCTCGTAGAAATCCACCTTGGGCCGCTGTCCAGTGTTGACAACGTCCTCCAGCGCCAGCGGGTGGAGGTTGAAGATACGGCCGATCTCCTCGATCAGCGGAATGTTGGCAAGTCCCGTGCAGTCCAGCCAGACGACAGGCCATTTCTCGCAATGGGTCTTGAGGTCGTCGATCGAGGCATTGTCGATGGTTTCGTATTTCTGTGGCGAGATCAATGTCAGCCGAAGCTCGCTGCGGCGTGCCGCCGGATCGGCGATCAACGTGCCGGGCGACGCCCCGACCGGCGGCCGGCGGGTTCTCAGCGGCGCCCTCTTGTTGCCTGTATCAGCCATGTTCTTCCTGGGGCCATGAGCTTCCCGGGCTTCCGCGCCCGGCCGAGATTAGAGCACTCCAGGACAAACGTGCAGCGGTTTTCCGTTCGGAATTGGATAAATAACAGACACTTGCACCGGATTCATCCGACAAAGACCCGCTTGGGCTTGAACATGCCCTGCTCGATGGCGCCGATGGCGACGAGCCTGCCGCGCGCGGTGGCACATGCCTCCTCCGCCTCGACCGGCGCATCGCGGCCGCGAATGATCACGGGATTGCCGAGGCGGATCTTCGTCGCCGCGTCATCGCTGACCGCGACCTGCGGCAGGCAATCGAGCGCCGCCGCCGTTTCGACCAGCAGCGCGTCGATGGCACTGAAATCGACCGGGACCTCGGCTTCGTCCGGAACAGCTTCGGCCTTGCCGCCAAAACGGGCTGCTTCCAGTTCGGCTACCGTGACAAAATCATCCGGCGTGAACGGCTCGACCTCAACGCGGCGCAATTCAGCGATATGGCCGAAGCAGCCGAGATCGCGGCCCATGTCGCGCGCCAGTGAGCGCACATAGGTGCCCTTGCCGCATTCGACCTCGAAGACGGTCTTGTCGGCATTATGCTCGATAATATCCAAACGGCCGATTTCAATTTCCCGCGCGGGTATCTCGACAGTCTCGCCGTCGCGGGCGAGATCATAGGCGCGCTCGCCGGCGATCTTGATGGCCGAGAATTGCGGCGGCGTCTGCATGATAACACCGGTGTATTTCGGCAGCAGCGCCCTCACGTCGGCCTCGGCCGGGCGGCGGTCGGAGCTTTTGGTCACGGGACCTTCAAGGTCGTCGGTCGACCGTTCCTCACCCCAGGCAACGGTGAAGCGGTAGACCTTGGCGCCATCCTGCACGTAGGGGACGGTCTTGGTAGCCTCGCCGAGCGCGATCGGCAGCATGCCGGAGGCCAGCGGATCGAGCGTGCCGGCATGCCCGGCCTTCTCGGCCTGGAACAGCCATTTGATCTTGGAGACCGCTTCGGTCGAGCCCATGCCGACCGGCTTGTCCAGCACCACCCAGCCGGAGACCGGCCGACCCTTCTTCTTGCCGCGGCGCGCCACTATTCCTCGTCCTTGTCGTTGTTCTTGCCGTCGCCGAGATCGCGCGCCACTTCGGGCGATTTCAGCAATTCATTGATCTTCGCGAAATTGTCGAAGGAGGTATCGAGCCGGAAGCGGAACTCCGGCATATACTTCATCTGCCTCAGAGCGCCCGACGCACGGCCGCGGATGAACTTCGCATGCCTGTTGAGCGCCTCGACCACGGCGTTGTCGTCACCCGCGCCAAGCGGCGAGACGAAAGCGGTGGCGATCTTGAGATCGGGCGACATGCGCACCTCGGAGACCGAGACGACGCTGTTTTCGATCACCGGATCGATGATCTCGCCGCGCTGCAGCGTTTCGGAAAGGGCATGGCGCACCTGCTCGCCGACGCGCAGCATGCGCTGGGAGGGGCCTGACGTTGTCGAACGGGACATTTTCCTGGTCCTGAAATCGTGAAGCGCGGGATGGGACCACGCCACATGGCTCAAATGCATGAGCGGTCTGGGCGGCAGCCTTGCGGCCGCCGCCCGCTTCATTTCGGCAAGTATACCCGAATTAGAGCGTCCTGCTCACCATCTCGACGCGGAAGCACTCGATGACGTCGCCGACGCGCATGTCCTCGTAGTTCTGGAAAGCCATGCCGCATTCCTGGCCGCCCGGCACTTCCGAAACCTCGTCCTTGAAGCGCTTGAGCGTCTTCAACGTGCCTTCGTGGACGACGACGTTGTCGCGGATCAGGCGCACGCCGGCACCACGCTCGACCTTGCCTTCGGTGACGCGGCAGCCGGCGATCTTGCCGACCTTGGAAATGTCGAAGATCTCGAGGATCTCGGCATTGCCGATGAAGGTCTCGCGCCGCTCCGGCGAAAGCATGCCGGAAAGGGCGGCCTTCACGTCGTCGACGAGGTTGTAGATGATCGAGTAGTAGCGGATCTCGATGCCCGCGGCGGCCGCCGCGGTGCGCGCCTGCGCGTTGGCGCGGACGTTGAAGCCGATGATCGCCGCTCCGGACGTCTCTGCCAGCGACACGTCGCTCTCGGTGATGCCGCCGGCGCCCGAGTGGACGATCCGTACCCTGACCTCGTCGTTGCCGAGCTTCTCCAGAGCGGCGTTGATCGCCTCGATGGAACCCTGCACGTCGCCCTTGATGACCAGCGGGAATTCCTTCAGCCCGCTCGTCTGCAACTGCGACATCATCTGTTCGAGCGAGCCGCGCTGGCCGGCATGCTTGGCCACCGCCTTGTCGCGCGCCAGGCGCTGACGGTATTCGGTGATCTCGCGGGCGCGGGCCTCGTTGTTGACGACAGCGAAGCGGTCGCCGGCCTGCGGTGTGCCCTGAAGGCCAAGCACCTCGACCGGCATCGCCGGCGGCGCTTCCGGCACGTGCTCGCCGCGGTCGTCGACCAGCGCGCGCACACGGCCCCACTCGTTGCCGGCGACAATGATGTCGCCCGGCATCAGCGTGCCTGTCTGCACCAGAACGGTGGCGACCGGACCGCGGCCCTTGTCAAGCTTGGCTTCGATCACCGCGCCTTCGGCGGTGCGGTCAGGATTGGCCTTGAGGTCGAGAACTTCGGCCTGCAGCAAGATCGCTTCGAGCAGCTTGTCGAGATTGGTGCCCTTGGTCGCCGAAACCTCGACGTCCAGCACCTCGCCGCCCATCGATTCCACGAACACCTCGTGGCGCAGCAGTTCGGTCCGCACCTTCTGCGGGTCAGCATCGCGCTTGTCGATCTTGTTGATCGCCACGATGATCGGCACGCCGGCCGCCTTGGCGTGGTTGATCGATTCGATCGTCTGCGGCATCACGCTGTCGTCTGCCGCCACCACCAGCACGGCGATGTCGGTGACCTGGGCGCCACGGGCGCGCATGGCGGTGAAGGCAGCGTGGCCGGGCGTGTCGATGAAGGTGATCTTCTGACCGTTCTTCTCGATCTGGTAGGCGCCGATATGCTGGGTGATGCCGCCGGCCTCGCCGGATACGACATTGGCGTTGCGGATGGCGTCGAGCAGCGAGGTCTTGCCGTGGTCGACATGGCCCATGATGGTCACGACCGGCGGACGCGACACGAGGTCCTCGGGACGGTCGGCGATGTTGAACAAGCCTTCCTCGATGTCGGACTCCGCAACGCGGCGGACCGTATGGCCGAATTCGGAAGCGACCAGCTCGGCCGTGTCGGCATCGATGACGTCGCCCGGCTTCAGGATCTGGCCCTGCTTCATGAAGAACTTGACTACATCCACGGCGCGCTCGGACATGCGTTGCGCCAGTTCCTGGATGGTGATGGTTTCGGGCAGGATCACTTCGCGCATGACTTTCTCGCGCGGCTCATTGTGGAGCGCGCGTTTGAATTTTTCCTGGCGGCGGCGCATCGACGACAGCGAACGGCCGCGAGCGTCGTCATCCGACAGCGCCGAATTCAGCGTCAGCTTGCCACGGCGGCGATCTTCCTCGCCCTTGGTCGGCTTGGCCGGACGGGCTACTTCCGGGGTCGCGAGACGGCGGGGTGGCGCGCTGGCTCCGCCACCGGCACCGATGCGCCTCGGCTTGGCCTCTTCCTCGTCATCGGCCGTGGCGACATCCGCTGCCTGCGGCGCGCGACGGCGAGCCTCTTCCTCGGCACGACGCCGCGACTCGGCCTCGGCCTGCAGGCGCGCTTCTTCCTCGGCCTGACGGCGCGCGGATTCGTCGCGCTCGCGCTTGCGGCGTTCCTCTTCCTCGGCGCGGCGCTTGGCATCTTCCTGAGCGCGCAGGCGATCCTCGGCCTCGCGAGCCTTGGAGCCTTCCAGCGCCCTGCGACGCGCTTCCATCTCGCCGCGCGACAGCTCGTTCAGGACCATGCCCGAACGTTCCGGCGGCGGAGGCGGCGCCTTCGGCGCTTCCTGCACGACAGGCGCGGCGGCGACAGGAGCGGCCGCGGCGGGCTTCGGCGTGAACACGGAGGGCGCCACCGGCTCCGGCTTGTCGCCGGGCAACGAGAACTTGCGCTTCTTGGTCTCGACGACGACCGACTTGGTGCGGCCGTGCGAGAAATTCTGGCGCACGGTGCCCTGCTCGAGGCCGGGGCGCTTCAGCGTCAAGGTCTTCTTCGGCGTAACGCTCAACGTTTTGTCGTCGCCCGATTTCGTATCGTTCATTCCATATCCTCTGCGGCATCATCTTCGTCGGCAACGGCCGCAAGCATTGCCAGATCGTTCGGGGTACCGCCCCGATATCGGTCGAGCGCAACAACGCGCCTCTCAACCGCCAGTCCCGCGTCCTGCGCGAGGACGGCAGCATGTATCACATTTGTACCCCCCAATGCCAAGCTCAACTCGGCCTCGGAGAAAAGTTTGTAGGCAAGGATGGCGGGGCCGCCGAGATGGACGGTCGCCCGCCGCGCCTGACTGATCTTGCGGACACCGTCGTCCGACGCCTCTGCCGCATGCAGGACGAGCAGCGCCTGCCCGTCGCGCACCGCACCTTCGACCTTGGCGGCTCCAAGAACGACGGCGCCGGCCTTGCGGGCAAGCCCAAGCATACCCAGAGCGGACCTGGAAAGCAGCCCCTCGACCATGCCGCCGAGATCAGACGGAACGGTCACCTGCGCCTTGAATGCGCGGGCAAACAGGTTCTTCGCCGCTGCCTTCTCGATATGTAGGCGATCAGCGGTGACCCAGCAACCGCGGCCGGGCAGATTTCTCTTGATGTCCGGAACGACGGCCGAATCCGGGCCGACGACGAAGCGGATCAGTTCATCCGCTTCGGCCTGCCTGCGCGTAACGATGCAAGTGCGATCGTTCATCTCGTCCACGGGCTTTGCGATTGGTGGTCACCTCACGCACCGACGGTTTCGCCGGTTGCTGCCTCTTCGGCGGCGATTTCTTCCTCGGTGATCCAGCCGGCCTGCTTGCGAGCGGCAAGCACCATCTGTTCGGCTTCGGCGCGCGAGACACCGTGGCTGGCGAGCACGCCCGGGTAGACCTTGGTCTCGCCGTCCTTGCGCTCTTTCCAGCCGATCAGGTCGTCGGCGGCATAGCCGGCGAAGTCCTCGATGGTCTTCACACCGTCCTCGCCAAGCGTCACCATCATGGCGGTGGTGACGCCGGGGATCTCGCGAAGCTCGTCCTTGACGCCTAGCGCCTTGCGCTTTTCGTCATGCTCGGCCTCGATCTTTTCCAGATATTCGCGGGCGCGGGTCTGGATTTCCGAGGCCGTGTCCTCGTCGAAGCCGTCGATCGAGGAGATTTCGCCGGAATCGACATAGGCGACTTCCTCGACGCTGGTGAAGCCTTCGGAGGCAAGCACCTGGCCGACCATCTCGTCGACGTCGAGGGCTTCCATGAACAGCGCAGAACGCTCGACGAATTCCTTTTGGCGGCGCTCGCTCTCTTCTTGCTCGGTCAGGATGTCGATATCCCAGCCCGTGAGCTGCGAGGCCAGGCGCACGTTCTGGCCGCGGCGGCCGATGGCCAGCGACAGCTGGTCGTCCGGCACCACCACCTCGATGCGCTCGGCATCCTCGTCGAGCACCACCTTGGCGACCTCGGCCGGCTGCAGCGCGTTGACGATGAAGGAAGCGGCCGAAGGCGACCACGGAATGATGTCAATCTTCTCGCCCTGCAATTCGCCGACCACCGCCTGGACGCGGCTGCCGCGCATACCGACGCAGGCGCCGACCGGATCGATCGAGGAATCGCGCGAGATGACGGCGATCTTGGCGCGCGAGCCGGGGTCGCGGGCGACCGACTTGATCTCGATGATGCCGTCGTAGATTTCCGGCACTTCCATGGTGAAGAGCTTGGCCATGAACTGCGGATGGGTGCGCGACAGGAATATCTGCGGGCCGCGCTGCTCGCGGCGCACGTCGTAGACATAGGCGCGGACGCGGTCGCCATACTTATAGTTCTCGCGCGGGATCAGCTCGTCGCGGCGGATGATCGCCTCGCCGCGGCCGAGATCGACGATGACATTGCCGTATTCGACGCGCTTCACGGTGCCGTTGACGATCTCGCCGATGCGATCCTTGTATTCGTCATACTGGCGATCGCGTTCGGCCTCGCGAACCTTCTGCACGATGACCTGCTTGGCCGACTGGGCGGCGATACGGCCGAAATCCATCGGCGGCAGCTGCTCGGCGATGAAGTCGCCGAGCTGGGCGTCGGGATTGCGCTCGCGCGCCGTGGAAAGCGCGATCTGCGTCGCGTAGTCCTCGACCTTCTCGACCACTTCCATCAGCCGCTGCAGCTTCATCTCGCCGGTGTTCGGGTTGATGTCGGCACGGATGTTGGTCTCCTGGCCATAGCGGGAGCGCGCCGCCTTTTGGATCGCATCGGCCATGGCGGCGATGACAATCTGCTTGTCGATCGACTTTTCACGCGCGACCGCGTCGGCGATCTGCAGCAGTTCAAGCCTGTTGGCGCTTACAACCATTGTCTTTCTCCAGATTTCGTCTCGGACACGCGGCCCGGCGGCGCTATCAACTTTCCTGTTCGGTTTCGTTTTCCTCGGCGGCGTCTTCTGCTTCGCCGCGGCGTTTCCTGGCTTCCTTGCGCGCTCGATTGTCCTTCGATAGGGCATCGCGGATGAGATCGTCGGTTAGCACCAGCCGGGCCTCGGCGATCGCGTCATACGGCACACGCACCGTCGGCTCCTCGCCATAGGCCGCCTTGTCACGCTCGACCAGGATGCCATCGGCGTCGGCCTCGGCGATCTTGCCCTTGAAGCGCTTGCGGTCGCCGACGAGGACCGACGTCTCCAGCTTGACCAGATGGCCGGTCCAGGTGGTGAAATCCGACTTGCGCACCAGCGGCCGGTCGATGCCGGGCGAGGACACTTCGAGATGATACGCCTTTTCGATCGGATCCTCGACATCGAGCGCCGGTGACACCGCGCGACTGACTTCTTCGCAATCCTCGACGGTCATGGTGCCGTCTTCGCGCTCGGCCATGATCTGCAGCGTCAGCCCGTTCTGGCCAGTCAACTGAACCCGAACGAGCCGGAAGCCGATCGCCTTGAGCACCGGCTGCACGATCAGCGCAATGCGCCCATCGATGCCGCTTTCGCGGATGATGCGGTCGTCGGCCTCGCTTGCCGCTGCAGTCATCGAATCCCTGTCGCTTTTTGGCTTCCGGCCGGCAGGTAATAAAAAAGAGCGGGACCGGGTGGACCCACTCTTCGTCATACCGACCAAGAATTTGAGGCTGATATAGACGATTGGCGCCGGTGTTTCAAGCCTGCCGGCAAAAGGCGGTGCTCCGCCTTACCTTTGGGCCTCCACGAGCGACGCGGCGATTGCCGCGATCGAACGAAACAGGACAAGCGAATCGTCCTTCGTCGGGAGAAATCCCCGCCGTTGCCAGAACTGCGCCGCTTCCGCATCGACTGCATTGACCATAAGGGCGCGCCCGCCGATCAGGTCCGCTGCTTGAACACACCGCTGAAGTGCATGTTTCACCAAGCCCGTACCGATGCCGCGCCCGGCCCATCCGATATCGGTCGCAAGCTGGCCGAGAAGGAGGCAGGGTACCGGATCGGGCGGTTGTCCTGTGCGGATAGACCGGGGCAAGACAGATGGCACGACAGCCGTCGGCGCCAAACCATAGTATCCGACCACCCGGCCTGCTTCGTGGACAACCAGAACGGCCGTAAAGCCCTTTTCCTGATTGGAAAGCGCGCGGGTTTTCAGCCAGTGATCAAGCGCAGGCTTCCCACAGGAAAATCCAGACACGTCGTGAATTGCGGTAAGCGACTCGGGAGCCGATAAGGCCACGGGTCAGCGCTTCGTCGTGTAACCAGCTTCCCACGGAGCGGGCCGCTTTGCCATTTCCACCATATCGGGAACCGGAGCAGCCGGAGCTGACAGGATCTCCATGAACTCCGCGAATCCGTCCGGGCTCATGCGGACAAGACGGTTGTCCATGAGCACATCCTCGGCCGCGCGCACGGCGGCATCGCGCACGAAATCCGTGCGGGACCGGCCCCGCAGACTGGCGGCGCGATCGATCATCGCCACATCCGCTTCCGGCAGGCGCATCGAGATCGGATATTCCTTGCGCTCGATCGTGGCGGCCATAGCTGTCTCCTTATCGACAATATAGCGACTTGTAGCGCTAAATGCAATACAGAGTCTCGGCTACCTATCTCCGTATAAAGGTCAGATAAGCCGGCCGCCGCCCCTCGCGTATCGCCTTGGCCTCGTAACGCGTGCCGGGCCAACCTTCATAGGGCTGGTGCCAATCCGTAGCCTCTCCAGCCTGCCACTCCAAGGCGCCGTGAGCGCGGCAGGCAAGCAGCGTCCAATTGACATAGCTGTCAATGTCGGAGGCGAAGCGGAACCTGCCGCCCGGCTTCAGGACACGGGCGAAGCGACCGAGATTGGCGGCGCCGACGAAGCGGCGCTTCCAGTGCTTCTTCTTCGGCCAAGGATCGGGATAGAGCAGGTCGATGCCGTCGAGCGAGGCTCGCGGCAGCCAGTCAAGGAGGCGCGTGGCGTCGTCGTCATAGACCCTCAGATTGCCAAGCGGGACCTTGGCAAGCGCCGTCATCATCTTGGCCATGCCGTTGACGAAGGGCTCGACGCCGATGAAGCCGGTCACTGGTGCCTCCTTGGCACGATGCAGGAGATGCTCGCCGCCGCCAAAGCCGATCTCCAGCTGAAGCGCCGAAACCTCGGCCTTGAACAAGGTCGTGAGGTCCGCCGGCGCTTGCGCCATCAGGTCGAGCCGGTATTCGCGCAGGCCGCTTTCGAGGGCGGCCGCCTGCTGCGGGCGTATGGTTTTGCCGTGCCGGCGCCCGAAGAATCCTTCGGTCGCCCGGCTCGGCCTGTCCTTTGCGTTCGCTGGCGTCAGGCGGCAACGGCGTCCTTGAGCGCCTTCGCGAGATCTGTCTTCTCCCAGGAGAAGGATCCGTCGCGACCTGCCTTGCGGCCGAAATGGCCGTAGGACGAGGTTTTTGCGTAGATCGGCTTGTTGAGGTCGAGATGACGGCGGATACCCGACGGCGACAGGTCCATCACCTTGCGCAGCGCCTCTTCGAGCTTCGATTCCTCGACCTTACCGGTGCCGTGCAGGTCCACATAGACCGACAGCGGCTGGGCGACGCCGATGGCGTAGGAGAGCTGGATGGTGCAGCGGTCGGCGAGCTTGGCCGCCACCACGTTCTTGGCGAGGTAGCGCGCCGCATAGGCCGCCGAACGGTCGACCTTGGTGGTGTCCTTGCCCGAGAAGGCGCCGCCGCCGTGCGGTGCCGCGCCGCCATAGGTGTCGACGATGATCTTGCGGCCGGTGAGGCCGGCATCGCCGTCAGGTCCGCCGATGACGAACTTGCCGGTCGGGTTGATGTACCAGTTGCAGTCCTCGGCGATCTTCAGATCGCCAAGCGCCTCGCGGATATAAGGCTCGACGACCTTACGGACCTTCTTGGAGTCCCAGCTGGCATCGAGATGCTGGGTGGACAGCACGATCTGCGTGACTTCCGCCGCCTTGCCATCGGCATAGCGCACGGTGACCTGGCTCTTGGCGTCCGGGCCGAGCTTGCCGGCCTCGCCGTTGCCCTCATGGCGGGCGGCCGCCAGCAATTCGAGAATCTTGTGGCTGTAATAGATCGGCGCCGGCATCAGGTCGGGCGTCTCGCGGCAGGCGTAGCCGAACATGATGCCCTGGTCGCCGGCACCTTCCTCGCCCTGGCGGTCGGCGGCGTTGTCGACGCCCTGACCGATGTCGGGCGACTGGCCGTGCAGCAGCACGTCGATCTTGGCGGTCTTCCAGTGAAAGCCGGACTGCTCGTAGCCGATCTCGCGGATCGCCTTGCGGGCGACCGACTTGAACTTGGTCGGGTTTACCACGGGGTGGCCGGACGCATCCTTGAGGACGTTGCCCGCCTTGTCCTTCTTCAAGAGCGTGTCGGGGACGCGGACCTCGCCGGCGATGACAACGCGGTTGGTGGTGGCCAGCGTTTCACAGGCGACGCGAACCTTCCACGGATCCATGCCTGTCTTCTTGGCTTCGCGATAGACCAGATCGACGATTTCGTCGGAGATGCGGTCACAAACTTTGTCGGGATGACCCTCGGAGACGGATTCCGAGGTGAAGAGATAATTCTGCCGCGTCACGGGTGTCCCCTCTTGAAAAAAAATCGGCAGGTTGCCGATTTTTGGCGCGCCACGTGTTAGCGGTGCCGGGCGCTGCTCGTCAAGCGGCGCGACGGATCTGGCATGAATGTAGGCAAGGCCGGCTATGCCACCGGCGGCAGGGCGCCGCCGGCGGCATAGGTAAATCAATCGGCGTCGTCGGCGGAGAGCGCCTTCACCAGATCGATGATGCGGCGGCGCACCTTCACGTCGCCGATCTTGACGAAAGCCCGGTTGAGCTGAAGCCCTTCGGGACTGCCGCAAAATTCGATGGCGAAGGCCATCGAGGAGTCTTCGGCAAATCCCCGGTTGCCGCTGCCGGTCTCCTCGCCGGGGGCATCCTCGAAAAAGAAGGCGACAGGAACGCTCAGGATGGAGGCGATCGCCTGCAGACGGCTGGCGCCAACCCTGTTCGTGCCCTTTTCATACTTCTGGATCTGCTGAAAGGTGATGCCTAGATTTTCACCCAGCTTTTCCTGGCTCATTCCAAGCATATTGCGACGCAGCCGGATGCGACTCCCGACATGAATGTCGATCGGATTCGGCTTCTTCTTGTTCTCTTCTGTCATTTTTTCCTCGCCGAATTGTTCCGGCTTTTTCTATTTTGTTCCGCCCATATGAAGCCGGAGCCACCTGCCCCAACAGAAACCCTCCAACCGACTTCGAGAAAATTTTAGGCGTTACAGTATGAGTTTCTAATGTGCCGACTGTCAATTCACCCGTAGCCGCTGCCTTACATTCAATGTGAAGGCCCCAAGCGCAAACAGCAACATGATCAGCAATCCGTTAATGCGCCGCTGGTCGGGAGACAGAGGGGCGCGCCCAGAAACCGGCACATGCGCATCGACGGCGCCGCGCGCGTTGACGGCAAGCGCATCGATGATGCGCCCGCGCGAATCGACAACTGCGGAGATGCCGTTGTTGGCCGCGCGCAGCAGCGGCAATCCATTCTCCACCGCGCGAATCTGGGCCTGCCTGAAATGCTGATACGGGCCTGGCGTGTCGCCAAACCAGGCATCGTTGGTGACGTTCACGATGACATCGGACGACGCGGCATCAACGGCCACGAGATCGGGAAAGATCACCTCGTAGCAGATGAACGGCGCGGCACGCAGGCCGCCCGGCAAGCTGATCGGATGTCGCTCGTTGCCGGCGGCGAAATTCATCGGTCCGGCAATGAGCTGGTCAATGCCAAAGCGTTGGAAAAGGTCGGCGAAGGGCAGATACTCGCCAAAGGGCACCAGATGCACCTTGTCGACGGCATCGACGATCTCGCCCTTGTCGCTGATCGCCACCACGGAATTGTAATAACGGCTGCCAGCGCTCGCCGATCCGCCCTCCTCGCGCACGACGCCGGCAATCAGCATCTGACCGTCGGCCAGCATGTCGCCCAACGCCGTCAGCGCGTCCGGACGCTCGGTGAACAGGAAGGGCACCGATGTTTCCGGCCACAAGATGAGCTGCGGCTTGGCATGGCCCTCTTCCGGCGCTTTCCCCGATATCCCGAGCAAAGTCGCGAAGATGCGGTCGCGCACCGAGGCGTCCCATTTTTCGCTGAGATCGACCGACGGCTGGACGATGCGAACGTCGATCGAGCGGGCCGGCTTGACCGGGGCCGCGAGCCTGACATAGCCGAAGCCGACATGGGCGGCGACGAGCATGACGAACAGGGCAAGGCCCAGCCTCAGATGGCGGCGCGCCGCCACCAGCGCTGGAAGGGAAAACAGGAAGACGGCGAGCGCGTTCATGCCGACCATGCCGGTCACCGAAACGCTCTGCATCAGAAGCGGCACCGGCATCGCCGCGTAGCCGACAGCGTTCCAGGGAAAACCGGTAAAGAGAAAATCGCGCAGCCATTCGGCAAGGCCGAAGCCGAAGGCCAGGGCGGCTATGCGGCCGATATCGCTGCTCCAGAACAGCCGAGCTACGACCGTCGCAAAGCCATAGAAAAAGGCAAGCGCAAAGGGAATGCCGACGACGGCGAAGGGCAAGGCCCAGGCGAAATTGTCGGCCTCGACCAGCAATGCCTGGCCGATCCACCAGAGACCGGCGAGGAAGTAGCCGAAGCCGAACCACCAGCCGGTGGCGAAAGCCGGCCTCAGACGCCTGAGCCAACCATCGGATGCCTCACCCGTGGCGCCGTCGAGCAGCCAGACCAGGACTGGAAACGAGACGAAGCAGACCGCGAAGAAATCGTAAGGCGCCTGGGCAAGCACCGCCAGCGCTCCGGCGGCAAAGGCCACCAGCGCCCGCCGCCACCCCCACAGCAGAATTATCCGGCCGGCAAAGCGCTGCATCCAGCTTCCCAAGTCGCGCGAATCAAGGAGTTAGAGGTTTAACAGGCTGCGGTGCCCGATCCAAACCCGGATAAGCGCGGCCTGAGCCCAGGACCGCGTGCTTGAACTGATCGTCGATCGGCAGCCGCTCCAAGTCTTTTTACGCAATTCCGGACGGAAAACCGCTACGCATTTTTCCTGGATTGCTCCAGGCGATCAGGCCTGTTCAGTGCGGGCGGCGCGGCGGCGCTGACGCTCGCCCTTCGGGCTCTGCACGATGCGCACGCGCTTGACGCGGCGCGGATCTGCGTCGAGCACATGAAACTCGAAGCCGGGAATGGCCTGCACGACCTCGCCCCTGGCCGGCACCCGGCCGAGCGTGTTGAAGATCATGCCGCCGATGGTGTCGACATATTCGCCATGCTCGCCGGCGGCGAAATCCTCGCCGATCATCTTGGCGACCTCGTCGATCTCGGCCTTGCCGTCGACCACGAAGACGCCGTCGCCGGTCTGCGTGATCATCGGCTCGTCGTCGTCATGCTCGTCCTCGATGTCGCCGACCACCATCTCGACAATGTCCTCCAGCGAGGCGAGGCCGTCGGTGCCACCATATTCGTCGATGACCAGCGCCATCTGCGTGCGTGTCGTCTGCATGCGGCCCATCAGGTCGGAGGCCAGCATCGAGGGCGGCACGAACAGCACCTGGCGGATCAGGTTGAGATCGCCGATGGTACGCGCGAGATCGACTTGCGCGAGGTCGAGCGCCGTCGTCACCGGGGCCTTCGCCCTGGCGCGGCCCTTCTTGACGCGCGCGACCTTGGTGATGTGGGCGAGCACATCGCGAATGTGGACCATGCCGCGCGGATCGTCCAACGTCTCGGAATAGACTGGCATGCGCGAATGGCCGGACTGCTCGAAAAGGCCGAGCAGGTCGCCAAGCGTGGTGTTGATCTCGACCGCCTCGATATCGGCGCGCGGCACCATGACGTCCTCGACCCGCACTTCGCGCAGGCGCAGGATGTTGTTGAGCATCGCGCGTTCGCCGGGCGAGAAGGCGCCGGCATCGGTGGCCGTTTCGGCAAGCGCGCCGGCAATCTCCTCGCGCAAGCTGGTGCCGTTGCGGTGCCGGAACAGGCCCAGCACACGGTCGAAGAGGGAAGGACCGGCATGCGTCGGCTCCGTGGCCGCGCCGCCGGTGGGAATACTCGGACTTGAGCCCTCTTCCGTCTTTTCGGAAGGCTTGGCAGCACTGCCGGCGTCCGGGCTGGCGGCAGTTTCTGGTGTGTCGTTCATCGCCATCAGGTCAATTGAGCTTTTTTGTTACGCGTAGGGATCGGGAATGGCAAGCCTCGCAAGCGCGGCGCGCTCGATCGCTTCCATCTCCTCGGCCTCGTCGTCGGTCTCGTGATCATGGCCCAAAAGATGCAGCAGACCATGGATAACGAGATGGGTGATATGGTTCTCAAGCGGCTTGTCTTCCAGTGCGGCCTCGCGCGCCACCGTCTCGGAAGCCAGCACGA
Source organism: Mesorhizobium sp. WSM4976 (assembly GCF_029625685.1). Lineage (NCBI taxonomy): Bacteria > Pseudomonadati > Pseudomonadota > Alphaproteobacteria > Hyphomicrobiales > Phyllobacteriaceae > Mesorhizobium > Mesorhizobium sp. WSM4976. The sequence goes on along the minus strand of NZ_JARTVT010000001.1, from coordinate 15,001 downwards.
TGTCGCCCAGCATCGGCGGCAGCTTGCCGCCTTTCGGAAACGGAAAAGCCGGAAAAGACAAGACGTTGGTGGGCTTGTCCTTGCCGCGCCATTCCGCGTTGAGCGTCTGGATATGAGCGTCGTCGGAAAAGACGACGCTGAGCTCGGAGGCGCCCCTCGCTCCGGTCTCGGCAAAGGCGGCTGCAACGGCGCAATCGACGAGCCGCGCCAGTTCGGCCTCCGTCGGCCAATCGCCGGCCTCAACGAAAATATCGATATCGACCGGCGTCTCGCCGCTGGATGCTGGATTGTCAGCCATATGGCCTTTTGATCAGCTTTCGGCGCCCAGGCCCCGCGCCAGCTTGCCGTCGCGGTCATAGGCCTTGACGATCTCGGCGACCAACGGGTGGCGCACCACGTCGCCCTCGTTGAAGCGGACGGTGACGATGCCGGGCACGCCGTCGAGGATGCGCAGCGCCTCGACCAGCCCCGACTTGGTGTTGGGCGGCAGGTCGATCTGGGTCGGGTCGCCGGTGACGATCATGCGCGAGTTCTCGCCGAGACGGGTCAAGAACATCTTCATCTGCATCTGCGTGGTGTTCTGCGCCTCGTCCAGGATCACCGCCGCATGGGCCAGCGTGCGGCCACGCATGAAGGCCAGCGGCGCGATCTCGATCACTTCGGCCGCGATCGCCCGCTCCACCTTGTCGGCCGGCATCATGTCGTAGAGCGCGTCGTAGAGCGGCCGCAGATACGGGTCCACCTTCTCCTTCATGTCGCCGGGCAGGAAGCCCAGCCGCTCGCCGGCCTCGACGGCTGGGCGCGACAGCACGATGCGCTCGACCATGCCGCGCTCCAAGAGCATCGCTGCATGCGCGACCGCCAGATAGGTCTTGCCGGTTCCTGCCGGGCCGATGCCGAAGACCATTTCAGAACGCTCCAGCGCCCGCATATAGGCGTCCTGCGTCAGCGAACGGGCGTAGATCGTCTTCTTTCGCGTCGAAATCTGGGCGGCCGAAACCTTGCCCTTGCGCTCCATGGTGGGCAGCGTCAGCTGATCGTCGGCGGCAATCGCCATGCGCACGGCGCCGTCGACGTCCGACTGGCCGATGTCGACACCCTTCTGCAGGATGCCGTAGAGCGTATCCAGCGCGCGGCGCGCCTGTTCGGCGGCTGAGGCCGAACCCTTGATCGCAAGCTGGTTGCCGCGCGAGCGGATATCCACGCCGAGCTTCTGCTCGAGCCGCGCCAGGTTCTCGTCGAACTGACCATAAAGTGCGCTGGCAAGCTTGTTGTTGTCGAAGGTCAGTACGATGTGCGCCATATCGGAAGCCCCGGTCGCCTGGTTCTGGGGCAGATTCTTCAGTTCGGCAGCGCTCAACCGTCTCTCCTCATCTGCCGAGGCCCGTCAGGCCAATTCGGCGAACAGGCTGTTGGGGCCTGTCTTCGTGATTCGCACGTCAATAATGTCACCGATTCCACCGGCCTTGTCGTCAACAATCACCGGGTTCAGCCATGGCGAGCGGCCAAGAATCTGACTGGGGCGGCGACCTGGCTTCTCGATCAGCGTGCTGACGGTTCTGCCGACCAGGCTGGCTATGAAATTCTGCTGCTGATCGTTGATCAGCGCCTGCAGGCGCTGCAGCCGTTCGTCCTTCATAGTTTCGGAAAGATGGCCGTCCATCTCGGCGCCCGGCGTGCCAGGACGTGTGGAATATTTGAAAGTGAAGGCGGAGGCATAGCCTACCTCGCGCACCAGTTTCAGAGTCGCTTCAAAATCCTCTTCCGTCTCGCCGGGGAAGCCGACGATGAAATCGCCCGACATGGCGATGTCGGGACGGGCGGCGCGGATACGCTCGATGAGCGCCAGATAGTCGCGTGCCGTGTGCCTGCGGTTCATCGCCTTCAAAATCCGATCAGAGCCCGACTGCACCGGCAAATGCAGATAGGGCATCAAGGCGGGCAGGTCACGATGCGCGGCGATCAATTCGTCGTCCATGTCGCGCGGGTGGCTGGTGGTGTAGCGCAGCCGCGCCAGTCCGGGGATTTCCGCAAGCCGGAACAGCAGGCGGCCGAGACCCCATTCCTGACCGTTTTCACCGGCGCCGTGCCAAGCGTTGACGTTCTGGCCGAGCAGGGTCACCTCGCGCACGCCGGCCTCGGCCAGGCGCTCCGCCTCGGCGACGATCTGCGCCACCGGGCGCGAGACCTCGGAGCCGCGCGTATAAGGCACCACGCAGAAGGTGCAGAACTTGTCGCAGCCCTCCTGCACCGTGAGGAAAGCAGTGACGCCGCGCTTTGCCAATTCGGCGCGCTTCGGCTGAGGCAGATGCTCGAACTTGTCCTCGATGGCGTATTCGGTTTCGACGATCTTCTCGCCGCCGCGAACCCGCGCCAGCACGTCCGGCAGCCGGTGATAGGTCTGCGGGCCGATGACCAGATCGACCGCCGGGGCGCGGCGGATGATCTCGGCACCTTCGGCCTGCGCCACGCAGCCGGCGACACCGATCAGCAATTCACGGCCGGCCTCGGCGCGCTCGGCCTTCATGTCGCGGATGCGGCCAAGCTCGGAATAGACCTTCTCAGCCGCCTTCTCGCGGATATGGCAGGTGTTGAGCAGCACCAGATCGGCGTCCTCGACGGCGTCGGTGGCGACATAGCCGTCGGCGGCCAGCGCGTCGGTCATGCGCTGGGAATCGTAGACGTTCATCTGGCAGCCATAGGTCTTGACGAAGACCTTTTTTGCCGTGCTGGCCGAGTGCTCGGCGGCAGCGCCGATGCCGTGGCTTTCAATCGTGTTCAGTTCCATCGGGCGGCTTCTACCGCCTTTCCGTGACAAAAAACAGACGATTTTGCCCGAAGCGCGCCGCGCAGCCCGGACTCACCGGCTTTTGGCCGGATCGGCGAGGATGCCTTGCATCATCTCGCGCACCTTGGCTTCCATCAGCCTTGCCGTTTCCTTGCGGCTCGAACCCTTGGAGAACGGCACCGGCTCGCCGAAATGCACCTCGGCATCGATCGCGCCTTCGGCGAGCAGGGTTTTGAGGTGCGGCATCAGATCCTGGTCGCCGATCCAGGCGGTGATCGGCCGATGGCGGCGGCCCATCGGCATGCCGTGCAGCCGCGTATAGGCAATCGCCACGGGCTGGATGAAGACCTGTTCCGCCGCGCCTTCCGAAATCGCTATGGAGGCCGCGCCGAACAGCGTGCTCTTGAACGGCAGCACCAGGTTGCCGTCGCCGGTCGAGCCTTCGGCGAACAGCACCATGGCGTCGCCTTTCGCCATCCTTTTGGCGATTTCGCTTGCCTGGTCGCCGGAGGTGCGCTTGCGCTCGCGCTCGATGAAGACGGTGCGCTGCAGCTTGGAGAGCATGCCGATGAGCGGCCAGCCCTCCATGTCGGCCCTGGCGATGAACTTCACATCGGCGAAGGAACCGAGCACCATGATGTCGGTCCAGGAAATGTGGTTGGCAGCCACCAGCAGAGGGCGGTCTTTGGCCAAGCTGCCCGTCACATGCACCCGCATGCCCAGCGCCCGCAGGACCATGCTGTGCCAGATCTTCAGGATGACAGTTTCGGGCCACAGCCCCGTCCTCATCGACAGGATCTGCAGCGGCACCAGCACAAGGGAACAGACGACGACATAGAAGAGCGCCAGGAAGATCCGCAGTTTCTCGATCATTCGCTCCGGCCCCAACGTTACAGCGCCGTGCACCTTGGGGCGCGCAAAGGACGCTGTAACACTCCCACTTGGCGCATGATCCTTTCCGAAAATCGGTGCCGATTTTCGGGGTCATGCGCGACTGTGGCTAGCGAAGATCGCGGCGCATGACAAGCGCTCCGGTCGGGCCGCGCTCGGTCGAGCGGTAATAGTTCGGGCGGTGACCGACCTGGATGAAGCCGAGCCTGCGGTAAAGCCCGATCGCGGGCGCATTGGTCTCATCGACCTCGAGGAAGAGCGCTTCGGCGCGCTGCGCATGAAGCTCGCGCAGCACGGCGTCCATCAATTGCCAGCCAAGTCCCTGGCGGCGATGGCTACGGGCAACGGCCACGGTCAGGATCTCGCCCTCACCGGCCGCGAGCCGCGCCAGCACGAAGCCGACGGGCGGCTTGGAGCCCTGTCCCGTCTCACGCGCGGCATAGCCGAAGACCGTGTCCTGTTCGAGGAGTGCCGCAAACTCGCCGTCGGTCCAGGGCCGCACGAAATCCTCGCGGTGCAGCACAGAGACAGCGGCACTGTCGGCGACCGTCAGCGGCTCCAGCGCATAATCCCTGCGGCGCGGCTGAAAGAACGGAATGCGCATCAGAGTTCGTTTCCCTTGTCCTGTCTTGGCAGAATGAAACCCGCCTGAGGCTTGGCGTCGGCGCCGCGCAGATAGAGCGGCTTCGGTTTCTCGCCCGGCTTCTTGGCCGAGGCCAGCCTGGCATAGGTCGCAATATCGGCGGTGGCGGCAATCGGACCGGTGTCGAAAGGACGCCCAGCCGCAGCGGCAATCCGCGGCGCGGCGGTGCCCACCAGGACCGCTTCAGCAGCGATGGCCATGTCCACTAACTCGGAAAGCGTGGCTACCGAAGGCCCGTAAGTCTTGGCTAACATTTTATCATAGAGCGCCGCGTGGAATTCCTCGCGGCCGGCGTCGAGCGCGGCAAGGACCGGGCTCCCGGGAAAGGCACTCGCTCCCTCGGCTGCCAAGGCTTCCAACGTCGTCACGCCGATCGCCGGGATTTTCAGAGCCAGGGCCAGGCCGCGCGCGGTCGAGACGCCGACACGCAGGCCGGTGAAAGAGCCGGGTCCGATCGAGACGGCAACAGCGTCGAGATCGCGATAGCCGATGCCACTGCCTCGCAAGGCCGTCTCGATGACGTCCATCAGATGCTCCGCATGCCCCTTGCCGAGATCGCGCACCTCTCGGGCAAGCTCCTTCCCCGCGTCTGCGTCATAAACACAGGCGGCGCAGAGACTGGCGGCGCAGTCGATGGCAAGCAGTCTCATGCAAGCAGCTTCATAGGGGCAGCTTCATACGGCCGGTTAACGAACTGGATCGAAACACAATTTCCTCTGCCCGGCATGGGCCGCCGCCGCAAGGGCCAGCGCGGAGAAATGTTAAGCGGCTTTGCTTCTAGAGCGTTTCACCGTTTCACGGAAACGGCGAGCCGCTCTATCTCTTTGTTTTGACGCAACTCCGGACGGAAAACCGCTCACACTTTTCCTGGAATTGCTCTAGGGGCGACGGTCACGCCGTCGCGCCAATGCGCAACATGTGGTTGTCCCAGACATAATCCGGCTCGGAACGGGTGCCGCCAGCGCCACCGACGATCTCGCCGGCGCCGGTCGTCGCCATGAAGCCGGCGCCGTCGGGTGCAAGGCCGCAGACCTCGACCAGCGATCTGGTCGCGACCACGCGGCCACTGGCGGCATCGAGCACTGCCAGCGAATTGCCTTCCGGCGAGGTGACGGCGACAGTACCCATCGCGGCATTGGCGGCGACCGAGCCGATATAGTTGCGGAAGCCGGCGAGCACATCTTGCGGCATCTCCAGGAGTTCGAGCTCCTTGCCGCGCATGGCCCGGCCGACCAGAGCCGGGCGATCGGTCGCCGGCCCGCGGTATTGGCAGCCGAACCAGACGGTGTCCGCCTGGTCGCGGTCCATATGGCGGATCGAAAGCTGACGCAGCGCCGGCGGCAATTCGTGCTTTTCGATCAAGTCGCCGGTTAGACGGTCGACCAGCGTGTAGGAGGGCTTCATCGTCGCGATGTTGAGCTCGGCCCTGCCATAGTCGGGATGGGTTTCGATGCCGCCATTGGCGATAGCCAGCGTTCGGCCATCGCCGAGCAGGAGGAGCTCGTGCGGCCCCACGCCATAGGTCGGGAACTCGCCGATGCGGTTGAACTTTGCCTTCGCGTCATAGACGCCGACGACACCGGCCGCGTTGTCGAAATCGTTCTCGGTCGCATAGAGCAAGGCGCCGTCGGATGAGAACACGCCATGGCCGAAGAAATGCCGGCCGGCGATGCTGGCAATGGTCAAAGGCTTGTCGCGGCCTGCATGGTCGAAGACAACGGCGAAGGTGCCGGGCTGGCGGGCAAAGACCACCGAGCGCTTCGACACCGGATCGAAAGTGACGTCATGGCCGCGATCCGGCAGATCGACCGTGTGCAGGATTTTTCCCGCCTCGGAGAGCACGGCAGCACCAAAACTGCCGTCGCGCTTGACGAAGGCCGTCGCAAACACCGCATCCGCGGCTAGCGTATCGGCCCAGGCGTGCGGCGCCATCGCGGCTGCGAAGCCCGCGCCCGCGGCGCGCAGGAAATCGCGGCGGTCTATGAGGGCGGCTCTCACGGCATCAATCCCCGTCCAGCGAGGAGAAGCCGGCGGTCAGGCCGAATTCGGCGGTCATCCTGGTGCCGATCAAGGTCGACAGGCTCGAGGTGATTAGCGCGAAATGCTCGATCTTGCCGCGTAGCGCAGGGTCCGTGAGCGCTTTGTCGATGGGACCGGCGACCGATTTCGCTGTTGTCACGCCGTTGATGAGCTGGATCTGGATGGATTCGGCCATCCACTGCGCGTCGGCCGGCAGCGCATCGCCGAGCTTCGAGGCCTGGAACAATTGACCGATGCCGGACAGGTTCCCGGCCAGCGAAGCAGCCGTATTCCGCGAGCGCCAGTAGATCGCCTGCTTCGGCTTGTCGGCGTCCGGCTTGGCGCCAAGAAAGCCCTTGAGCCGCACGTCGCGGATCATGTCCAGCTCATTGATGAAGACGCCGACCAGTTCCGTCACCGCTTCGTTGCCGTCGCGGTAGAGCGGGTTCTTCGGTCCGGGATTGGCCCAGAGCGAAGCGAAGCCGTCGGGCTTTTGCCAGGCGTCAACCACCTCGCCCGCCATCGTCTTGATGTTGCCGGCAACCGCCTCGCCATAGGCGCAGCGGTAAGGATCGTCTTTCCCGGCAAGCGTTTCGGCGCCGTCGCCGAAGAGCACATATTCCAACGCGCCGAGGCCCTGCATGGCGACGCTCTTTTGCGCCAGTTGCGCCGGATCGGTGGCTGACAGATCCTTCGATGCGAGCGTGGCCTGCACTTGCCTCAGGCCGATGCTCTTGCGGTCTGGCCAATAGAGCATACGCTCCAGCCGGTTGTTTTCCTTGATCGGCCCGAAGGCAATGATCTCGGCCACAGACCAGGCCTCGACCGTGCCGGAAAACGCCGAACGCGCCGCTTCGAGATTCATTTCGGACGGCGCCTCGCATAGCTGGTGCATCGCCTTGGTCAAGCCCGCCGCATGCTCGTCGAGACCAGCATAGGCGGGGCGAACGAACCCATCGATCGCGCGCCCGATCACGTCGGAAGCCTTGACCGCGGCCGACGCCGGCAAGGCGGTGGCCAGGAGCAGTGGAAGAGCAAGGGCGGCAGCCAGACGTTTCGACATCAGAGCGACGCGTTTTACCATCAGAGGGACTCCAGGAATTTGATCAGCGCCTCACGATCGGCCGCGGCGGCGCCGGCAAAGCGATCGCGCGCCTTCTGGCCCTCGCCGCCATGCCATAGGATCGCCTCGGCAAGCGTGCGGGCGCGGCCGTCATGCAGATAGAAGGCATTGCCGTTGACTGTCGCGGTGAGCCCGATACCCCAGAGCGGCGGGGTGCGCCACTCGCTCCCCGTGGCTTCTCCAACCCGTTGTCCGTCCGCAAGGCCCTCGCCCATGTCGTGCAGCAGGAAGTCGGAATAGGGCCAGATCAGTTGGAAGGCCTGCGCCTTGTTGGGCGTGCCGCGCATGGTGACGAATTTCGGCGTGTGGCAGACAATGCAGCCTATTTCGTAGAACTGCTTCTTGCCAGCAAGGACGTCGGGCTTGTCGATGTCGCGACGCGCCGGCACCGCGAGATTCCGCGAATAGAAGGTGACCAGGTCCATGACGGGCGGAGGCGCTTCCACCGCGCCCAGTCGTTCCTGGACACCGTTCGGCAGCGCAAGGCAAGTCTTCTGCGCCTCGGTGCAATCGCCCCAATGCTTCGGCATTTCCGGGGTCGAGATGCCGATGTCGCCTGCAAAAGCATCGGCCGCCTGCTGGCGGATCGAGGCGGTCTGCGCCTTCCAGCCGAAGCGGCCCAGGATCACCGCACCGCTCAACTCGTCGCGCACGATGTTCGGCCGGCCCGAGATGCCGTCGCCGTCGCGATCGTCCGGATCGGCATGAGCGAGGATATCGGCCGGCGCGATCTGCTCGATCAGGCCGAGCCCGATCATCGGCGGAGTCAGGCGCGGCGACAGCGTGGTGCGCGCATCGAGCGGGCCATAGCCGAGATTTTCGACGGAATAGTTCGGCTTGCGCAGCGCAACGACAGCGCCGTCGCCGAGCGTCACCTTTTGCTCCTGGTAATCGACGCGCACACGGCCTTCGCCCTTGAGGCCCGGAACTGCCAAATCCTGCAATTGCGCGCCATAGACCGGATCAGGAAAGTTCAGCACCTTGTGGCCGGCAAGCGCGGCCTTTTCCTCGGCGTTGCTTGCGTCGCGCGCGAGCCTGAGGAACATCGACGTCGATCCGGCATCACCTTCCGGCGGGCGGCCGCGGCCATCCTTCAGATGGCAGTTCTGGCAGGCGCGCTCGTTGAAAAGCGGGCCAAGACCGTCGGAAGCCTGCGTCGACGAGGGCGACGACACCCAGTTCTTGCGGAAAAGCGCGTTGCCGAGCTTGAAATTGCCCTCTTCCTCGAAGGTGATGTTGGCTGAGGGCTGCGAGAAGGCATCGCGGTTGATGTCCTTGAGCGACGTGCCGGCGCCGCCCTGCATCAGCTCGAACGGCTCGGGTCTGATGAAGTCGGTCGTTGGCCTGGTGACGGCCAGAACCCGCGCCTGGTCTTTCGGCGTCAGGTCGGTGCGGCTCGTCGGCAGAGCGGCCGGTTCGCCGGCCATCGCGGGGACGGAAAGCGCGATCACCAGCAAAAGCGAAGCCCCGCTGCCGATCCGGCATCGAGGGGTCTTCCGAAGCGGCGGGCCGTCAATTGCGGCCCACCGCGCGCGGCGCGAAAGATCTAGGGGGCGCCGCATTCTCGCATGTCCTTACTCCGCCTCGTTGACCGGGTCGGCGTTGAGCAGGCCGTATTTTTCCTCGCCGATGGAGGCCAGCAGGTCGAGCTGCGTCTCCAAGAAGCCGATATGGCCTTCCTCGTCGGTCAAAAGTTCCTCGAACAGCTTCATCGAAACGAAATCGCCGGCTTCGTGGCAGAGCTCGCGCGAGCGCTTGTAAGCGCTGCGCGCGTCATATTCGCCGGCCAGATCGGATTCGAGCACTTCCTTAAGGTTCTGGCCGATGCGCAGCGGCGCAACGGACTGCAGGTTGGGATGCCCCTCGAGGAAGATGATGCGCGCGATCAGCCGGTCGGCGTGATGCATTTCCTCGATCGATTCCGCCCGCTCCTTTTTTGCCAGCTTCGTATAGCCCCAATCCTCGAGCAGACGATAGTGCACCCAGTACTTATTGACGGCTCCAAGCTCAAGGAACAGAGCTTCGTTAAGCCGCTCGATGATCTGAGGTTCGCCTTTCATGTGTTCTGCTCCCGTATTGGCCGCGTAAGCCTCGCACGCGATCCAGGTGTGAAACGATATCCACGTCTCCAACCTGTGAGCGGGCGTGATAGTTCTCGGTGACCCTGATGATGGTTTCCACCACGTTTGGGAAACAGCCGCAACAGCGGCCGCGCTTGCCCATCGCGTGATAGACCTTCGCGGGCACGATCAGCTGCCAGGGATCCTGATCCAGCAGGTCGACGATCGTCTGCTCGATCTCCTTTTCGGTGATGATGTTGCAATGGCATATCAGCATTTCACTTGCTCTGGCTGACGGCGCCGGTCCGACGCCGCTTGGCTTGGACTTACTTCGACGTGTTACTTGAACACCTTGTCGGGAGCGTCCAGGCTGTCGGAGCCCTCGAAGGCGATTTCCTTCAGTTTCAGGGTACCTACAGCACGCTCGATCGACTTGGTCTGGTCGATCAGCGCGTCGATGGCCGCTTGCACGGTGGCGTTGCCTGCGGTGTTGCCTTCAGCAATCTGCTGGTCATAGGCCTCGCCGGCGAGCGCGCGCGCCTGGATGGCCTCCATCTTGGCGACGGTTGTATCCAGCTTTGCCGACAACTCCCTGTCGATCGCCGGATCGGCGGCTTTCACCATGTCGGAGACCGACGGGCCAGAAACCATGGAGCCGTCCAGCCGCTTGTAGCTGGCACGGTAGGCGTCGCGGATGCCCACGGCATCATAGAGATGCGAGACGTGGGTGTTGTCGGAGAAACAGTCCTGCTCCTCTTCAGGATCGTGCAGCAAGAGGCCGAGCTTCATGCGCTCGCCCGCCAGTTCCCCATAGGAGAGCGATCCCATGCCCGTGAATATGGTGGAGATGCCGGTATTCGCGTCACCGTCGGTGAGGTTCTTACGCGCGGCGCCGTCCTGCTTCCAGTCGTCGACCATCTCCCGCAGATCGGACACCAGAAGGTCGCTGGCCGATTTCAGATATTCGGCGCGGCGATCGCAATTGCCGCCCGTGCAGTTCTTGACGTCGTAATCCGTATAGGGCCGCGCGCCGGCGCCCGGGCCGGTGCCGTGCAGGTCCTGTCCCCAGAGCAGGAATTCGATGGCATGATAGCCGGTCGCGACATTGGCTTCGACCCCGCCGGCCTCCTGCAGCGTGCCCGAAAGGAACTCGGGCGTCAGCTTCGAGGCGTCGACCTTCTTGCCGTTGATCTCGATTTCCTTGTGGGCGATGACGTTGGCCGTGTAGAGCGCGTTCTCGTCCGACTCGGTGCCGTAGCTCTTGGCGACATAGTCGATCAGGCCCTCATCCAGCGGCCAGGAATTCACGCGCCCTTCCCAGTCGTCGACGATCTTGTTGCCGAAGCGATAGACCTCTGTCTGCTGGTAAGGGATGCGCGCCGCTTTCCAGGCTTCGCGCGCGGCGTTCAGCGTGTCGGCGGAGGGGCTGGCGATAAGCGCATCGACAGCCTTGTCCAGCGTCTGCGCCATGGTCAGCGAATCCTCGTATTTGGCCAGAGCGATGTCGGCATGGGTCTTGATCACCGCCTTGGCGTCGGTCTCGGCTTTCGCCGGCAACACGAACACCACCGCCGTCAGCGCAGCCGTGGCGCAGATTGCCGCCAGCCTGCCGCCATTACGTGCCGTCATTATCCTTCTCCAGTTCTTTGGAAATTCAACAAAATGCGCCCACCCGCGCCGAGGCATGAGCATGCCGGTAAAAATGGTGGCCGCGCCGATGCGCGGTTCGCGATAAAAAAACACCCACTTGCCTCCAATCGAACGGGTTCAAGGCCCAGACATCAAAGGAATGCGCTTATGCGCGCGTCTCCCATAAAGCGGCGGCGAGGCAAAAAGTCAATTGGACAACGCAAAAAATGCAATTGAAACAACAGTTTAGAATTATTCTAAACTAGAACTGTCAACTTTAAGGTCCGAAGTTTGCCGCAACGACGTTGACAGGGAGCCGTTCTGGGTGCGACCCGGACGACCGGTCTTGCGGCGGCGCCAGACAATCGCCACCTGCCGCAAGAGCCTAGATTCACAGAGAAAAAGGATTGCGATGACGAACGGGGTTGTGATTGTCGGTGCGGGCCATGCCGGCGTGCAGGCCGCCGCCAGCCTGCGCGAAGAGGGTTATGAAGGGACCGTCGTCCTGATCGGCGACGAGCAGGAACTGCCTTATCATAAGCCGCCGCTGTCCAAGACCTTCATCAAGGATCCCGAAGCCAAGCCGCAGCCGCTGCGCGGCGAAGCCTTTTACTCGGGCAACACCATCGACTACCGGCCGGGCGTGCGCATCGAGAGCATCGATACCGGCACGGGCCGGTTGAATGTCGAAGGCGGCGGCACCCTCGCCTTCGACCGGCTAATCCTGGCGACCGGATCGCGGCCGCGCCTGCTGAAGCTCGACGGCGCCGGCCTCGCCGGCGTGGTCTCGCTGCGCTCGCTGGCCGATGCGCGCCTGATCCGCGAGCTCAGCGCGCAAAGCGAGGACGTGGCCATTCTCGGCGGCGGCTTCATCGGGCTGGAGATTGCGGCGACGCTAAGAGCCGCCGGCCGCAACGTCACCGTCGTCGAGGCGGTCGACCGGCTGCTCGGCCGCGCCGTGGCGCCAGTCATCGCCACGCATGTGCGCCAGCGCATGGAAGCGATCGGCGTGCGCATCCTGACCGGCACCACCGTCGCCCGCCTGGAGGGCGACAACGGCCGCGTCTCGGCCGCGATCACCTCAAGTGGCGAGCGCCTGTCGGCGCAGATGGTGATCATTGGCATCGGCGTCGTGCCCAATGTCGAACTGGCCGAAGCCGCCGGCCTGGCCATCGGGAACGGCATCCGTGTCGATCAGCATATGCAGAGTTCGATTCCGGAAATCCTTTCCGTGGGCGACGCGGCCTCCTACCGGCACTGGTTCACCGGTGGCGACGTGCGGCTGGAATCGGTGCAGAACGCCACCGACCAGGCCAGGCTCGCCGCGCGGACCATCCTGGGCCATGCCGAGCCCTTCACGGCGGTGCCGTGGTTCTGGTCGGATATCGGCGACATGAAACTGCAGATGGTGGGACTGACGCAAGGCGGGGACAGCCACGTGGTGCTCGGCGATCCCGCCGAGAACAAGTTCTCGATCTACCACTATGCCGGCAACCGGCTGCTCGGCATCGAATCCGTCAACCGCCCGGCCGACCACATGCTTGGCCGCAAGATGCTCGGCGTCGGCTTCTCGCCGACGCCGCAGATGGTCGCGGGTGGGCCGGATGCGCTGAAGGCGGCGCTTGCGGCCTTCAGCCAGGACGAACCGGCCAGGGCGACGGGCTGACTGTTCAATCCCATCTGCTGGTAACAGCCCTTGGGAGCGCGAAAGACACCAAACCTTGGCAAACGGGCGCCGCCGACTTATCATAAATTGATAATTTCGGATAATGAAAGATTGTTCCATGCCTGCAAGCTACAGCATTGGCTCCCGCTACGAGGCGTTCGTGCGGGAGCTTGTGGAGAGTGGTCGCTACGCCAGCGCAAGCGAAGTCGTGCGCGATAGCCTGCGCCTGCTGGAGGAACGTGAAGAGCACCGGCAGGCGAAGCTTGCCGCGCTGCGTGAAGACATCCGCAAGGGTGTAGAGAGCGGACCAGCTATGACCGCCGACGACGTTTTCGATCGGCTGGAGAAAAGATACGCGGCTGAAAGCCGTAAATAATGGCTCAGTTTCGCGCCTGCCGCCGTGCAGGACATTGAAGAGGTTGGCGATTACATCCAGGCTGAAAATTCGCCGGCGGCCACCGCTTGATAGCGGCACTTCGAGTGCGATGCGACACTATCTTGGATGTACCACGTGGTGGCGCTGGCTCACGCGATATCCAGGGCATTTTCGATGAAAGGAAAATGCTCAAGGATAGTTGAAGCCGCCCTCTGACTATTTCAGGCCGCGCGCGCGTCGCGGATCGAGCTTTCCAGAATATCCAGCGCCTCGGTCATGACGCCGTCCTGGATGGTGATCGGCGACAGGAAGCGGATGACGTTGCCATAGACGCCGCAGGTGAGCAGGATCAGGCCGTTGTCCAGCGCCTTCAGCCTGACCGCATTGGCGAACTCGGCCGACGGCAGGCCTTTCTTCACGTCGTTGAACTCGACAGCGTTCATGAAGCCAGGGCCGCGGATGTCGACGATCTCGGGCACGTCGTCGCGGATCGATTCCAGCCGCTGCTTCAGCCTGGCGCCAAGCGCATTGGCGCGGTCGCAGAGCTTTTCCTCGTCGATCACGTCGAGCACGGCGTGGGCGGCGGCGACGCCGATCGGGCTGCCGCCGTAGGTGCCGCCGAGGCCACCGGGGCCGGGCGCGTCCATGATCTCGGCGCGACCGGTGACGGCCGAAAGCGGGAAGCCGCCGGCGAGGCTCTTGGCCATGGTGGTGAGATCGGGCGCCACATCGTGATGCTCCATGGCGAACATCTTGCCGGTGCGGGCAAAGCCGGTCTGCACCTCGTCGGCGACGAGCAGGATGCCATGCTGGTCGCAGATCTTGCGCAGCGCTGTCATGAAATCGCGGGGCGTCTCGTAGAAGCCGCCCTCGCCCTGCACCGGCTCGACGATGATGGCGGCGACGCGGTTCGGGTCGACATCGGCCTTGAACAGCTTGTCGAGCGCGGCGAGCGAATCCGCGACCGAGACGCCGTGCAGCGCCACCGGGAAGGGCGCGTGGAAGACATCGGCCGGCATGGCACCGAAGCCGACCTTGTAGGGCACGACCTTGCCGGTCAGCGCCATGCCCATGAAGGTGCGGCCGTGGAAGCCGCCGGAAAAGGCGATGACGGCCTGACGGCCGGTGGCGTTGCGGGCAATCTTGATGGCGTTCTCGACCGCCTCGGCACCGGTGGTGACGAAGATCGTCTTCTTGTCGAACTTGCCCGGCAGCATTCCGTTCAGGCGCTCGGCGAGATGAACGTAGCTCTCATAGGGCACGACCTGGTGGCAGGTGTGGGTGAAGCGGTCGAGCTGCGCCTTGACCGCCTCGATCACTTTCGGGTGACGGTGGCCGGTGTTGACCACGGCGATGCCGGAAGAGAAGTCGATATAGCGGCGGCCCTCGACATCCCAGATTTCCGAATTCTCGGCGCGATCGGCGTAGATCTGCGTCGTCATGCCGACGCCGCGCGAGATCGACTGGTTCTTGCGTTCGGAAATAGCTGAATTCTTCATGTCGTCCCTCAATCGGGCATCCCTGTTCGGGATTGGACCCGTTCCGTTGATCGAAACCCTTCTGACCTTATTTCACGTTTTCCTCAAGTTGGCACGTTGGCCCAGTCGATTGGGCCTGCCTGGAGGGTGGGGAACGAAGGCTCTTAACCAGCCCGGCGATACACGCCTCGGGGATGGTTTCCTTTTCCCACCGATCGATTAATCTCATTTCATCCGCGACGTGCCGCCGTTGTCCAGCCGATAGATGGGTAACACTTTGAACCGGATACATGGGTTACAGTTTTCCCCCTGAGTTGCTGTCCGCCGC